>NZ_JBWJZE010000019.1:0-120683 GCF_056429085.1 Bradyrhizobium sp. CFUWI | reverse complement strand
TGGAAGCTCCTGCGCCAAACCGACAAGCCCGCCAGTCAGCAGGCCGCTTGACCTTCACCCAACCGATCATAGAGCTCGCTCTGCCCGCGCGCATGCGTCAATCTGGCGGTCTTCATCGTATGCGTACGGACTTTTTCCAGGGCCGCAACGAGCTCTGCGCGCTTTTCCTTCGATAGCTTGTCGAGATTCTGCTGACGCCATTTGACGGCAGGCAGATCGGCGGCGGCGGGGATGCCGAGGAGATCCCAATCAGGCTCGCCGCGCTCGAACGATACTAGAAATTTTCGGTGAGCCTCTGGCATCTTACCGACAATTTCTTCGACCAGGGTCTTGCGCGCGGCAACCAGCTCGTCCTTTGAAACGGGCTTGTCCGTCATTCCTTCGAAGCCGTGGAGAAATTCATCGCTGATATCTTTTTGTGGCGAGCCAAGAACCTCGAACATCGGCCTATCGTGACTCAAGAGATAGACGATGAAGGCCTTGCGGAGTTCATCGGTAATTCCCTCATTGGCCAGCAGGTCGCGAGTATCAAACAAATCACGCGGATGCTGGCGATCCAAAGCGGCGACAATTTTTCCGCCATAGAGGTCAGCAAAAGAGACCGTGCGAGCCTCAGCGAAACCAAACGCCTCTTCGACGGCGGGACGCACCGAAGTCACGACCGGCTCGAAGACGCAGCCACGCAGCACAGGCGTGACTTCAATCTTGATCTGGACGTTCTGTGAGCGAACCACCAGTTTGACGATCGTGCCCTCTTTACGGGTCTCATGGACCTGCGCCCCGGGGATTTTCCCTTTAATCTCTGCAACGATGCGCTTCATGGCTGCATCGATGTCGGAAAGGGATTCAGCTCGCGGCGCGACAGGAATATAGGTTAGATCGATATCGACCGAGAGGCGCGGCAGGTCGCGGACGAAAAGATTGATCGCGGTGCCGCCTTTCAGGGCGAAGCATTTCTCTTCGGCGACAAGTGGGAGAACGCGCAGCAACAGCGCGACCTGCTTTTTGTAAGCATCAGCGAACGCCATGGAGATCTCCCGGCACCGTTATCTGATAGGTTGGATCGAGAACACCACCTTTGACGAGCATGCGTTTACCATGCCCAAGATCGACGGTTTGCTTGTTAAGCCGTTTGAGCCAGGCATGGTTGTGACGGTCGGCGAAGTAAAAGAAGAGACGCTTCACCTTAACGCTTGCGCAATCCTTCAGGAGTTTTTGCAAGCGATCGGGGCGAAGATTGGCAAGGCCAGCGAGTAGGGCATCGACCTGTTCGAAGCTTTCGTTGGTGGGCAATTCGTCGAGCAGTTCGAAAACGGCGCGCTCGGGCGTCGACAGGGTTAGAGGCCAGTCCCATTGGCCCCAGTTCAGTTGAGTTACGTCACCTCCCCGAAAAGCCGTATCATCGAGCATCTTCCCGGTTTCGACATTCCAGCGGACACTGCTTATGCCCTTCGCGACGGGTTCGTTTTTGAAGAGCCGCCGGTCGTTGTGGTAGACGAACTTCACGGACAGCGGCAGCTTGTTCACCCAGGATGGCGGAGACTTGGGGCCGTAGAGGTGAACGCGAGTCGTCGCTTGCGGCAGGTAGTGAGCGTATCCTTGTAGTTCGAGCGCCGTTCGCCCGCCCACGACGAGCGGTGAATAGTTCAGGATGCCCTGCAGGGATATGACGACCTGCTGCCAGCTCAATTCGTAGCGCGGTCGCCGGAAAACCCCGCGGGTTGGCTGTTCGAGCCAGCCACGCGTCACATACAGATGTTGGAGCTGGGTGGAGTAGCCGTGCCGCTTGAGCCAGGCGGAATCCACGACAAGCCCCTCAGGCAGGAGCTTGTCGAGCTGGTTTAGGAGTTGGCCTTTTTGTCTATCCATGATTGATATATTAGCATATTTTCAAACCTTGGGTTAGTTTGAAATTGTCTCCGTTAATCAACCAAATTGATTTTTTTGAGGTTATCCAAACCAATCCCTTCTACAAAGACGCATCCTGTGGACGACGATTCAGGACCAGTTGCGAAAGGAACAAATAAAGAACAAATTGATGTTAAAAATGCCAAGACCCGGCAGCTCAATGCAACTCGAAAGAGATGAAGATGGAAGGCAGTGAATTCAAACCGGGCGACCTGGTTCGAGTGAAATCAGGGGGCCCGTGATGACGGTCGAAAAGTGGGCATCACGGCAATGCTCCAGAGAAGTGGCGGTTTGGTGCGTCTGGTTCGAGAAGGTTGGGAACAAGCAGATCGCTCAGCAAAAGAGCTTCTCCCATGTCGTGCTTGAGAAGGCCGAGAAGCCGAACACGGCATTCTCGGTCGGGATCGTCAGGTCCTAAAGGGTGCATCATGGCGTTTCGCGGTCTCTTCATCGGCATCGACCGTTACGCCTCCCAAGACATAGATGAACTCACCTGCGCCCGACGCGACGCGATGGCGTTGGAAGCGCTATTCTCGGACACTCTCGGAGGTGAACCCCAGCGAGCGCGTGCGCTGTCGCGCCGACTCAATTGTGGAGCTGCTCTGTCCGATGCCCCTTCGCGAGTCCCTTCCAGAAGATTTCAAGCTGCTCGTTGAGCTGCTGCGCGACTCGCACGGCCCGCCGCCCCGCGCGATCATCGGCGATCTTGATGCGCGTTGAATGCTTGATGACACGGCGATCGAGCTTCGCGAACTCAACCGATACGCGACGAACGAACTGCCAGGCGCCATGACGGCGGGTGAGAAAGTCGGGCATTCTCGGAACGTGTTGAACGAAATGTTGGACGTTTTGTTGGACGTTTCCTGCCCTCGTATGCAGCTTGGGAACAAGGGCGAGAGGTGTCTGAGCCCGTCGCCAGGTCGAGCCGATCAATAGGTCATAAGACGCTACGGCAATTTCCAGAACGATGGGATCGGCGTTCCAATAGTCGGCTCCGACGGGATTGCTGCCGTCCCACAGGTCAATATGGCCCTGCCCCGGGAAATCAGGAATGTTGAGGTAGGCAACCAGCCCCTTCTTTCCCTGAACGCTCGCGGGGGCGGTGCCCGGCGCACTCACCCCAATGTCGTGAACACCGAACACCTCCGCCTTGCGCAGAATGCCAGCCAGATCGCCGGCGCCACGGACGAAATTGTGGGGGCAAAGGTTGACTCCGCTGTTGGCAAATTTCTCCTTGATTCCAGTGACCGTCTTGTCCAGAGCCTCACTCATGCGAATCGCACAGGTGTTGGGAAAGTGCATGGTACAGTTATGAATCTGTGTCGGATCCGTCTTGTAGACGCCCGGATGGCCGAAAATGCAGGCCTCGCCAAAGCAAACGGCGAGAGCATGTCGCGCAGGGCGTCCTGCAACGAGAGCTCATCGGGTACGACGATCAGTCCTTCGGAAGCGAGCCCGCCTGATAATTTCCGATACGCTCCTCGGGAGCGACAAAGGCGATCACCCGCTTTCCGAGACCCAAAGCAATTTCGAGCTCGGCCTGGGTACCTTCACCGCCCTTCAGAACGATGACCACATCGGCCGAGGCCATGTTCATGATGTTGCGCGAATCGGCACTCTTTGGCGCCGTGCCGGGAAGATGCGTGAAGATTGGGAGCTCGATCCACCGGTTCGGATAGCCGGATTTCGGAGTGAGCGCGTATGGCGACACGTTTCCGAGTTTTGCTCCTGCAAAGCCTTGCGCGCTTCCCGGAATGATTCCGATCGAGCGTCCGACCCGGAGCGGCGTCCCGCAGAACGATTTTGCGACAATCTCCATCGCGCCGCCCCCACCGCCGGTCAGCAGGTCGCATCCATGCTCCGCGACGATCCGACCGGCAATGCTGGCGCGTCGATCAAGCTCGGTTCCGACGGAAACCGCGTCGCCGGAGGCCGCCACGACGATTTTGACCATTTCTCGATCTCCCCTTGCTCATTCACGCTGTAAGTGAACTAATTCTGATTGTAGCGAATCTTCTTCACCGGCGGATTGACCGGACGAGGACTGGATCACCGATCACGACGACCCAGCCGCGGCCACGCGGGCCCGCCGTATAGGCAATCTATCGCCAATATTCCGCACCGGCGACGACGATCGTTGCGAGGCCCGGTCATGCACTTCCAAATTCCTGGTCGCACGAACAATTCTTGAACCTGAACTCCAGCAGAAGGTCACGAGACCTCCATCGTTCACAAGGGAACTATCAGGCACCTCGATCAGCTCGGCGCTAGAGATTTATCTTCTTCAGGTTTCAGGAATTCGCTCTCGCTTTCCGGCAGATAAGTCTGTCCGTTGCGATCAGCCTTGATCACGAAGATGCAATTTCTTTTGAAATCGGCGCTTGGCCTTACCAGGGTCCAGTCTCTCGGCCCTCAAGAAAAAAACAGACACGCTACACGGATTGAGAATTGTAATGCTGTGAAGGCATCACTTCTTCTTTTTAGCAGCCTTCTTGGTAGCTTTTTTGAAGCGCTTCGGCGGCGGACGAACGCTGGTATGAGCTTTTACTCTGCTGCCCTGTTTTGCGCTTGGACGGCTCATGCAGCGTTCTCACGGCTGCTTCTTCGGAGCAGCTTTTTCCACATAGGAACGTGCTCAGATTCTAATTTGTACTCATAGGCATGAAACGCAATGAAGTGTCTGAGCAACCGCTGAACCGGAGGAATCCATACTCGATTTCGGCGCTTCATCTCGGGATCGCTTGTGGTCGCATCTAGAGCTGCATTGTAAGCAAGCGCATCCAGGGCGCGGAGCGGCATCGGCTCGTCCCCCGCAATGGTGAAGAGCTTTGCATTGTACCGCTTTTCGCTTGGCTCGGGATCGAGTTCGATTTCGGCCAGCATATCGTTGTATTTTTTCTGCAGAAACTCGTGTGTTCGTGCGCGGTAGCCGAAGTCGAATGTGAGCTGAGCGGTAGCAAATATAAGTACCGCAAATTCGAGCCATCCCTCCTCGAAATGAATCAAGTTTGCGGCTTTTCCGGCAACACCTGCGCCGAGAACTATGACTAAAAAATTTAGAAGCCTGTTGGAAAGGTCAAAAAAGTTTCTTCGCGCGACATGATAGATCGCGCAGCGAAGCGCATCGAACTTCGGAGCAAAAACGTAACCTACGGCATCAGCGTCGTGGCCAGCCGTCGTAACTTCCAGCGATACGTCCGTCCCTTCGCTCACTTTTTCGGTGGCCGCGCTGGTGACGGGGCTGGTGCGGGACGAACCGGAACGTGCGTGCCCGGATTAGGACTGCTTGGACGCGGCGGCGGCGAAACACCAATGTGCCTTACGTCCTCCGCCATAGGCCGTCCCTCCTTTTAATAGATCAATCGCAAGACATCTGATTCGGCCATTCCCAACGACCGGTTGCGGAAATCTCCTGTTGCCGAGCCTTGTCACAACACAGCGCAATGACCAAACTTCGCGCCCCCCCAAGACTAGAGCAGCGGCGGCGCCGGCTTTTTGCGTTTTCACAGGGAGTCACGATGAACAAGAGCGCAGGGTCTTGGTTTCAAGCCGCAAGACGTCGCTCTCGAACGCCACTCGATCGTACCTTCGTCGCGGACAATCTCGCAGCTGTGCCCTGCAAGCGCATTCTCCTACACGCAACGGTGCAGTTCGTGCTGAGCGTTCGCATCAGGCTTTGTCAGCCGTCCGCACGGGACATACGTCGGCGAGCTATTTTCAGAGCGATGCAAAGTGGTAAGAAGTCATCCGGAGGAAAACTCTGCGATCGCCCCGTAGAAGATATCGACAAACGCGGAACACTCCTGTAGGGAAGTGTACAATATCAGCAGTGCTACTTAAGAGCGCGACGATAATTCAATCTGTTTCAAGTCGCCCGTATGCTTGGGCTCGCTGCTTTCAATGTGAGCTGGCGCGAATGCCTGGTACCCGAGCCCCTTTCTGTGGCTTGCCAGCGACCTCCATAAATATGTGAGGAGATGACGCAATGACTGTGCGCGAGCAATTGTTTACTTTGTTGCGCAACCTTCGATGGATAATTGTTCTGTCGGTAGCTATCTCGGTGTTGCTCTACCTGCCAGATCAGATCCAGGAGCTCTACCGGATAGCCGCCGATGACCTTGGTTGGGTAACGTTCAAGGAGTTCGCTGCCTTGGGCGTGATTGCGATAGCGATTTGGGCAAGCGCGTTTCAGCTCACGACTGCATCCCTGCCGCAAATCCCCCAGCCTTCCGCACGCCTGGCTTTCTATATAAGACTCGCTCCTGTGCTGCTTGGAGCACTGCCGATCATCGCCGCCACAGCAGGTCAATTTGCCTCGCGGCCGACGCGCAAGGTTGGCGAGGTCGAGGAAGTCGGAAGTATCTTCCGCATTCAAGACCAGGCGCTCGCGTTTGAGAGGAACGTGCTGTTCATCCTCGCGATCGCCATGCTAATCATGCTCGTCTGTTTCGTAGCATTTACTTGGCGAATGGGATCAAGAGATCGTTCGATTGATCTCGCGAGCCGCGCTAATAATGCTTACTTCATCCGTTACAGGTTTCTCGCGCTCTCGATCGGCGGCATCGTGCTGCTGACAACAGCATTCCTTATGGTGCCTGATAGGCTCGCACAATTTGTCGGATCGTTCGGCGTGATCGCCCTCTTTGCGGTTTGCGTCCTTGGTCTTACGGTCCATTTTTCTCTCCTGACCATCAGATTTGCGTTTCCGTTTATTCCGGTTGTGTTCGGTGGGTTGTTTTTGCTTGCCTCCTTGTTGGGAGGTGACGACCACGAACTGCGTAACGTCTCTGAAGCAAACAGCTCCCCGGAAAAGGCGCGCATGTCCGCAGCCGCCGCATTCCGCGAGTGGCTTTTACAAAAACCGCGGGTAGAGGACGCCAAGAGGCTCGGCGAGTATCCCGTCTTCATTGTGGCGGCTCAAGGGGGAGGAATCTATGCCGCCAATAATGCGGCGCGGTTTCTTGCGCGGATGCAGGATCTCTGTCCGGCATTTCGCCAACATCTGTTTGCGATAAGCGGTGTGTCCGGGGGCAGCGTCGGTTCGGCAATCTTCGCCGCTGCGCTCCACGCCGAAAATGCGTCCCTTGATCCGAATGCCGTCGACGCAAAAACATGCCCCAAAATCGCGGATTTTCTGGCAGGGGTTGGACGGGTCCAAGATATTGATGCTCCTGGGCCGGTCGAGCAGCGCGTAGCAAACGTCCTGACAACAGATTTTCTGTCGCCTTTGGTTGCCGGCTTTCTGTTTACTGACTTCACTCAGATGTTTTCACCGTTCGCGATCCCGGGCTTCGATCGCGCGCGCTTCCTCGAATACACGTTGGAGAACGCCGGTGACAGAGTCCTCGGCAGCAGGGAGGGCAGCGGCAATCAATCCAATCTGCTAAGGGCTGACTTCCAGTCCCATTGGGCGCCCGACAACAACATGCCCGCCCTGTTGTTCAACACGACGGATGCCGGCAGCGGCAAACGGGCCGTCATCTCTCCCTTTGATTTCGATTCGCTGCACCCCAGAGACACGGACCTGTGTGTTCTTGCAGCGCTTGAACGTGCGGGCACTGGGACGGACCAAACGGTCAAGAGCCACTCGCTGCGTATTCCGCTCAGCACGGCCGCTTTCACGAGCGCACGTTTTCCGTGGGTGACGCCAGCGGCGACCATCTCAGTCAAAAATGACTGCATAACCTCTCATCCGCAGGCGCGCTTGGTGGACGGCGGATATGTGGAGAACTCTGGGATTGAGACCGCGCTCGACCTGATTGAGAAGCTTAACGCCATCAAGGGCACCTCCGATGCGCCGAAATTCAGGATTTACCTGCTGTCCCTCGTCAGCGGGCAGTTCGGCGATCATGGTTCATTCATGTTCGGAGAGCTCATGGAGCCGGTACGCGCGCTTCTAAGCACGCGGACCTCCCGTACCTATGTGGCCCTCAATCATGCAACCAGCATCGACCGTCGGCCGGACGCCGAAATGACGTCCAGTGTTCAGCGCTTTCCAACGTTCGGCCGGACGGACATAACAGGATTGTTTTATAGCCTTCCACTCGGCTGGACACTGTCCCAGAAGACCGAGGATATCATCTCATTGAGCAGCGGCCGCTTTTGGGACTGCGTGCCGAAGGACGACTTCGATCAGTCCCGCGAAAGGCAGAGCAATGCAGATTGCCTGCAGGTGAAGTTGTTCCATCTTCTGAATGGATCGGTCGCGACCGCATTTGAAACGCTGAAGGATGCCAAACTTGCACGGGCTGCCTACGCCGACGAGCTAGCGAAGGAATATCAACCAACTCCAAAGATCAAGCCGCAGCCATTACTTGCTTGTTATGAGAGCAATTGGTTGCAACAGCGCGGTTATGAGGAATATCAGGAAAAAGTCGCCGCCTACGAGCAACAGCTGAGTGAATCGCGCAAAGATCATTCCCCGGCCCCTCAACCCGTTCCGCCATATCGCAAGAGCTATATGGCCTACTATCAGGCCGAGCAGGTCAAAGCCTTGTTGCAGGAATGGGATCGCGTCGAGGAAACGGATCCCCGTATCCTTGCCTATATTCTAGGATCCGTCTCTTACGACAGCGCCGATTTTACTCGCAGCAGCGAGAACTTTTCTTACAGCGCGTTTTCTCAACTCCCGCAGAAATGGCGCGATCGCATTGACAAGAACAACTCAAGGCTCCTGGCCGCAAACAAGCCCGCGGTCGACGTGAACTCTTTGCTTAATCGTCCCAAGGAACTGGCCAATTTCGTGCTCGCTTACGATGACAACGACTTTGGCAACCGGCCCGGAACGGACGACGGCTGGCTGTTTCGCCCGCGAGGAATGTATCAATTGGTCGGCCGTGAGCAGTATCAGGAAGCGCAGGATCAGATGGTGCAGCTACGCGAGCTGCAAGGACTTGATCTGCTAACGCTACCCGACGCGCTATTTGATGCGAAGATCTCGGCTAAGGTTACCTTCGCTCACTTCCGACTGCACCGGTATAAGGACGGCCAGTTATCTCCGCCGGACAACCGCCGAACGCTGTTCGAATTGCTCAAGGATCGTGCGAACGACTGGACAACGGTTCGCGCGTTGCAAACGGATATGACGCATCCAGCCGATCACGCGCGGGTCAATGCACGCAGTGAGATGTTCCTCGGCTGTATAGAGGAGGCGTTGCATCCGACGAAGCTCAAGACGTTGCAAAGCCAATTCTACGGTGAGGAATGAAGGGTTTGAACCGGTCGCCCGCATTGCCTTGGCGAGGCGCGTAGCGGCGAGATGTAGTTGTTCGACAGCTGATGTTTAAATTTTTGCTCTTACAGGGGGATTTTCCAATGATCGCGAGGGGTCAAATCAACGGATCTCTGTTTCCGCGACGGCTCGCAAGCTTGTTAGCGGCGGGGTTGATGTTCGTCGCAGCTTGGGAGGTAGGAACGGCTTCCGCGCAAGCCGCGTCGAGGCCGCTTGCGCCCAATGATGTATCCATTCTCTTTCCTCCGCCGAAGTCGGCGGCCGACCTCGCCAATCTGATCGCCGTGTCCGATCTTGCGGGCCCTTCGGGATCGCCGCAGCGGCTGTTTTCCGACGCGGATTTCGCGCATTTTATCGCCAACGCCGAAAATCCGGAGCATCCGGGCGTGCCGGATTCGGGTGCACGGCACATTCAGTTTCCCGATGCCGTGAAAAAGGTCGGCGCCTGGTTTGTGGCCGGCATCCGCATCGATCCGGGCGCGCCGGGATTGTCGCCGGAGATCATCGCGCAGTTTGGCCGACAACCACAGATCCGGCTCATCATTCAGCCGGTGACCAACGGGCCGGACGGCTTCAAGGTTCATGACACTGCAGGCCACCTTATCTTCAGCTTCACTCTCGCCCCGGACCCGCCTCTGGATGGTTGCGGGCCGTTCCCGCGATTCAAACCGGACGACGAAGCATTCAAGGCGATCCTTCGTGACGTCGCGACCTTGCGCGATCAGCTTGGGGCCGGACAGTTTGGCAATGTCAAAGTCTCGACTGCGGGTGATCTGAATGTGCATCCGGGTCTTGTAGGAGCATCGGCAAAGGCGTTCCGCGATGCCCTCAAGGCTTTGATTGAGAAGCACCTCTCGCCGCAGCGCCTCAATACCATGGCCGTGATGGGCATCGCCCCGCCAGAACCCTGGATTTTCGTATCGATGTTAAGGGTCCCGCAAGCAGGCCTAATCCCAGTCCCCGCCCCGACGCTTGATGGTATGCACGTGGCACAAATGTTCAGCGCCGTCGGCGGAAAGCACGTGGTCCCGGAGCCGGGCACGAACAATCAAAACCCGGTCACCTGTCGACACGCGGCATTGCAAAATCCGCCCTTGCCTCAAGGCGATCGTAAGGGTGTTTCGACCTCCGAGTTCATCGATGGTAACGTGCCCAACAGCCGCATCATCGAGATCGTCAATACCATTGCCGATACGAAGAAGAGCCACTTCTTCAATACCGATTGCGTGAGCTGTCACACCGAGACGGCACAGCCACTCGCCAGGAAAATTCCAAATTTCGCAGTGCTGGGCGTCAACCGCGCGGTGTGGCCGAAAGAAAACTGGAATGTTCGCAACTTCGGTTGGTTCCCATCCTTTTTGCGCGGCGGCCCGGCAGCCGCGACGATAACCAGGCGCGCGGCAGCCGAGACGTCCGACGTTGTCGCCTTCATCAATAGCCAATTGCTGAACAAGTAACAGACGCCGTAGCCGTTTCCGGTAGCCTGCCGGGTCGGCTGGACGCATGAAAAAGATGGATGGAGTCCTTGCTATGGGCAGACCTTCTTTTGGCTCTCGTCTTTATTCCTGGTTGATGCGCTGGCCTCATATCACCAGCCTGTTATTAGCGACCGTCGTTGTCGTGATCGTGGCGGCCGGCCTGGTGTATTTCGCCCCGGAGAAGGTTCGCGACGCAGCCCTTAAGATCAAGAACGATGCCAATCTCGTCGCTCAATTACTGCCTGCGACCCTGCCCGAGCCATCAAGAGTACAAAGCGCTTATTGGCTCCCGCAAAATTGGAGCGCTCGCCAGCGTTACTGGTTTCACCACACATCGCAGGGGACAGCGACCATCCCTGTCCCTTATCAGTGGTTTTTGGCCCTGGAACGCCCGGAGCTGTCCTTCTCTTACACGAGCTTAACGGACGAGAACTACCTGCGCCGCCTCGGCTTCATTCCCAGTCCTAGCTCAAAGGACTTCGCCGGTATTGCGCCCGCATACGGTTATCACGACGATGCGCCGAATGGGGACATAGCCGACCCCGGTTGGACTCCAAGCGCGCCCGCGAACCCGAATGCTTTGCCGGTCGGCTTTGCCATCCTCAAGGGCGGTGTCGATCCGGCGACTGGCGTCCCGTATGAAGATCAGATCGGGCTAACCTGCGCCGCCTGTCATACGGGCCATCTCGAATACAAGAATGTTAGCATACGGTTCGACGGCGGGCCGGCGATGGTCAATCTTGGCGAGGTTGAAAGAGCCGTCGGGCTGTCTATCGGCTACACGCTGATCTTGCCATGGCGTTTCGAGCGTTTTGCTAGCAAGCTGGAGCAGATCAAAGGGCAGAGTGTCGATCGAAATCAGCTTCGACGCGATCTTGAGCTAGCACTCCAAAAGATCAAGAACCAAAAGGCAGAGACCGACAGACTTTTGACGGGTCAGGGAGTGGCGGATCTCGATGAAGGGTTCGGTCGACTTGACGCGCTGAATCGGATCGGGAACCAGGTTTTCTATAGCAATCTGCTCGATCCCTTGACCGGCGAACTGTCCGAGCCACTCCTCAAGGGCAACTTCACGCGCCACGATGCCCCCGTGAGCTTTCCACCGATCTGGGACACGCCGTATTTCCTTTGGGCACAGTATGACGCATCTGTTCTCAACGAACTCGTTCGCAATGCAGGCGAAGCGCTCGGTGTCAGCGCAAAAATTAATATGATCGCTGCCGCGCCCGGAAGGCCGCTTTTTGCCTCATCCATACATCTCTCCGACATCGCGCGGTTCGAAGAGCTTCTGCGCGGCACCGATCCCTTTTCGTCCGAAGATGCAGGAGGCAGAAAGTTCACCGGGCTCGTAGCCCCCCGATGGAAGGACGCGCAGCAGAAATTCCGCGGTGACCCGGCCTGGGCGATCGATGAAAAGCTCGTTGAACAGGGTCGCGATCTTTATCGTGCTCACTGCTTTGAATGCCACCGAGGCCCGGTGAACGATGCTGCCTTCGACAAAAAGTGGCCGGAAGACTCATTCTGGCGCGCAGAGAACCCCGATCGCTCAGCCAAGAACGAGAAGAATTGGGTAGAGGTCGGGGGACGGCATTATTTTAACGTCGTCCAGATGCCGGTCTCGGCGATCGGCACCGACCGCCAACAATCTAACGTCCTCACGACGCGGCGCGTTCACCTACCCGAGTCACTCGGATTAAATCCCGCAGATGACCTCAACAAAGCCGGAGGTTGTGGCCTTCTGGCTGATAAAGGCGTAGATCCTCTGTTTGTACTCGCGCTCATGGACGTGGTCGGCAAAACGATCGAAGAATGGGTCATTGCGAACGGCACTTCTGAAGAGACCAAGCGGCAAATGTGGGGGCCCCGGAAGAACTGCCAAAATCAGCGAGTCTATGTCGGGGCGCGTGCGAGCCGCAACGGCAAGGACGAAACAGTACTCGCCCTTGAGCCTCAGTACCGGGCCCGCCCGTTGGACGGCGTTTGGGCAACAGCTCCTTATCTTCACAATGGGTCCGTTCCGACACTCAGAGACATGTTGGTGCCGCAAGCCGAACGGCCGAGGTCGTTTTGCGTCGGCAGTCGTGCGTTCGACCCGGTCAAGGTCGGGCTTGTTACGAAAGTAAAGGCGACCGAGAGCTGTGCGGCCGGCCTGACGAACTTTAATGTGTCGCTGCTTGGCAACAGCAATCGTGGACATTCGTTCGAGGGCAAGGAAACCGACTTAACGAAGCTGCCGCCTGGCGTCATCGGACCAGAATTGACCGAAGCCGAGCGCCGAGCGCTTGTTGAGTATCTCAAGACTTTATGAGCGATGGGTTACCCGTCGACCTGTGTGTCGGCGCCGCCACCTTCGACCTTCCGCCGACGTCACGCGTGCCTCGTCAACGCGCGTGCCATTCGGGAGCTTTGCCTAACTGAGGGCTTCGAAGGGGAGCTTGGTCTCTTCGAGGCTGGTACGGTCGCCGGCTGAATCTTCTTATGAGCCTCGGCAACATCTGGCGCACGATGCTGCGGCGCGGATTTCATCTTTGATCCGGCATAGAAAAACTCTGCCGGTTGAATGCCGGCAGGGCTTCCTGTCCAACTCTCCGATACTTCAGCTCTGGAATCCTTCCATGCGGCGGGATCCGTGGCGATCGCGCGCTGGGCGTCGAGGCTTGATTGTCCCAACCGGGCGCGTCGCGACCTTAGTCTTCAGAAGGCCCTGGATCACGGCTTGCGGGTCAGTCAGCAGCAGCTTGCTCTGTTCCCGTCCAGCCAGGTGGCGCCATTTGAGCCGGGTCTTGTAGAGCTTCGCAGGATTGAAGTCCGCGGTCGGCTCGAAGGTCTCGACCCGGAAAACGATCGCCTGATTGACGGCGACCGTACGCTATGCGCTCCGCAGGCTCATTATCGAAAGTCTCGCCGATCTTCTCCTAGACCCTGTCAGTCAGTTCCTGAAACAAAGACAGATTGGCGCCCCGCGAAACACCCGCGCCGCAGAGAAATACGGCCTCTCCGTCATTGACCTCGCGGATCTATTCGGAATATCGGGGCTGGCCTCAATGAATTTCATCAATACCGGAAATCAGAACGCGAAAAGGACTCGCCTCGCGTGGAGGGTACGCCATCTTACGTCTTTAGATTGACGCCGTCCCCACATGAACAGGGCTAGTTCACTGCGATCTACAGCTGACCAATAACGACAACAATTTATACATTCTCTATCAAATAGATACACCTAAATTTGCATGATTTTTCAATGAAAAAACTTGCATATAAGTCAGTTCTGACTTATATGCTCAGCGTGACGAAGCTCGATGAACTCAAGCGGCATTTGAAGCCGGGCCAGGCCTATCGGCTCGCCGATCTGGCCCGCTGGTCCAGGTCTGTCGACCGGCATGCCAGAGAGTTGGTCGAGAACGGCACTCTTAAGAAAGTTTCGGGCGGATTGTACGTGTATCCGAAGGAAACGGCGTTCGGCCCGGCACCGGCATCCGACAAGGAGGTCGTGCGCGCCTTCCTGAAGGACGACACGTTCCTGCTGGCTTCGCCAAACGCCTACAACAGCCTGGGTGTGGGCACGACGCAGCTCTATGACAAGACCGTGGTCTACAATCACAAACGGCATGGAGAGTTTCGGCTCGGCAACCGCACCTTTGCGTTTCGCGTGAAGCCGCGCTTTCCCAAGGCGCTGACAAAGGAATTCCTGCTCGTCGATCTGGTCAACAATGTCAATCACCTTGCCGAAGCCAAGGATCAGGTTCTCAAACGCGTGGCGGAGCGTGCTGCTGAGTCCGATCCGAAGCGCTTGCGTCATGCGGTGCGCGCGTATGGGAGCGAGCGCGCCAAGAAGTTCTTCGAACGCGCGCTGAGAGCCAACGAATTGCATGTCGGCTGACTTTATCCACAATCATGAGCAGTTCGCAGATCTGATCCGGATTGTGGCGGAAGAAAAAGGCATTGATCCAGCATTGGTGGAGAAAGATTACTGGATCATGCATTGCCTATATGGCCTACAGCAGCAGAAATTCACCTTCCAACTAAAAGGTGGCACATCCCTTTCCAAAGGGAACGACATCGTCCGTCGTTTTTCGGAAGATATCGATATTCTGATCGAACCTCCGGCCGGCCAAAACGTGAAGACTCACAAGAACCACGACAAGCCGGCGCACATCCAGTCGCGCAAAGACTTCTTCGATTGGCTTGCCAAGACCATCAAGATTGATGGCGTCACGAAAGTGGAACGCGATACCACGTTTGACGATGTTCCCAACTACCGAGGTGCCGGCATCAGACTTAACTACGCTAGTGTGAGCGAGGCGATGGAAGGCCTTCGCGAAGGCGTATTGCTCGAGGTGGGTTTCGACACTATAGCCCCGAACGCACCGAAAGACATCAGCTCCTGGCTTTACGATCGGGCCAGTGCAAGCAACGTCGATATTATCGACAACCGCGCTAAGGCGGTGCCTTGCTACGATCCTGGATACACGTTCGTGGAGAAGCTACAAACCATCTCAACGAAATTCCGCAAACAACAAACCGACAACAGCGACCCTGTCGGGTTCATGCGGCACTACTACGACGTCTACGAACTGCTCCAGAATAAGGAGGTTCAGAATTTCATCGGCACGAAGGAATACGCAGAACACAAACAAAAGCGCTTCCGGCAGGGCGACAACCCGATTATCGCCCAGAATGAAGCTTTCCTCCTAAACGATAAGAAGGTTCGAGCGCTATACACCGATGCTTATGACCGCAGCCGCGCGCTGTATTACGCGGCCCCGCCTGGCTTTGAGCAGATACTCGACGAGATTAGCGAGTGGGTTGAGAAGCTATAGTTCTGGCGCTGGGAGAGTTCTATTCGGATTTGGCCAACGCAATGGCTTCACCCCGCCCTCAAATGCCGCATAGCGAGCGTCTACTCTACTAAGATGTGACTCGCTATTGTGGGTTGAAGAATCGGCCGATCCCCACTCGATTTCAGCATAGATCGCGCCGCCATACACGGAGCGGCCCGGGCCCCTGACGGACATTCTTCTAAAATCAACGACCGCAACAATCAGCCATCATGTGGTGTTCATCCACGGACTCAAGGGAATTGGTCACGCTCCCTGGATGTCGTCAGGGGCGCCTCAAGAGTTTTGGCCACTGCGGCTCTCGAAAGATATCGCCGAACTCGGCATTTGGAGCATCGAGTACGACTCCGCCCCCACCCTCTGGCGTGGTCACTCGACGCTCTCAACCTCGTTCCGACATTTAAGCCCAGCGATTACGAAAAGACGCCCGTACTCGCCTATCTGTCAGCAGGTGCACACCTCGTCCAAGCTACACCACAGGAGCTGCGGAAAGCCATTTTGGCAACTGCCGTTTGACTCTGCCTCAATTCCGCTGGCGGACGATGCCTCGTCTCTGAATGAGCGGCGTAAGGCGATTGATCTCTATGAGCAGACTGCAACGTTTGCATCTGCCCTTGGATGTACCCGGATAAGCAACGATGCGAGCGACAAGTTCAGTGCTTTTAGGAGGTTGCGTATAGTCGCTGCGCGCCCGAATCGCAATGATCTTCCGAAAGCGCCCTCATGTCGCGTTGAGATCGCTCCCAGAGATTCCCAAGCCTGCCGAAACCTTCCCTTTTGTCCTGGGTTCGGCCTATTTGGAGTTCGGGAAGCGGGTCCCTAATAGCGAGACTCAGCCCGTTTCTCGAGTTTCAAGTGCGGGCCGTATCACCCCCCAGAGCTATCAGGCCAATACGGAGGCACGTCATGGCTGGCGCCGGCTTGGTGTTGCTGCCGCTGCTGCTGATCATCGGCGCCGATGATCGCGGTCCGGCAATTCCGGCGCCGGTGCCGCCGACGGCCATCATGGCCGCGATGATCGCGCTGTCGACATCGATGCCGGCGATCAACATGCTGCTGCTGGTGCTGCCGGTGCGGATTGATCTGCTGGCCCCAAAACTAGGTTCCCTTCAGAACGCGTTCGCAGTCCCGAGCTCGTTTGGTCAAAGCCGCTGCCAATCGCTCGATAACGGCGTTCTCCAATCCCTCCTTTTGCGCGCGCGCGCGGATTTCGTTAACGAGGTCGGGGATCTGCCCAGCCATGGAGATAAGAGTAGCAGTGACCAAATCCGCATCAGCCCGCGTTTCGCGCGAGAACTTCTGCCATTGACGCAAGCCAATTTGGTCGAGCTTGTACGCGCCCCCGACTTTCATGGCGAGCTTGACCTTCCGCGGGTCGACGTGATCGTAAGGAAGAATGCTAGCTATGTCGTAGAGCGGCGCAAGCCGTACGTGCGGGCCGCTAGCCAAAAGCAAGGAATAGTTCTTGGCGTGAGCGTCGGCCCCCCCAATGAGCCAGTTGAAGCCCAAAGCGCTGACGAACGTCTCAAGGTCAGCGTCGCGGTCCGTCGAGTATGTCCGTAAGGGCTCGATCACGTCAGCAGACGTTGGTCCTCCCTCGTTCTGGTATTTCTTGGTCGGCAGGATGCCCATGGCCTGGCAAATATCTTCCTGGTGAATCCGAATGATGTCGTTCCCACTAACTTGCTGGTCGTAGCGTTCAACGACGATTGCGATTTCCTTTTCGAAGCGCATCACCTTGGTTTCAGCGGCCGGCAGCCCGACTTCTCGCGCGAGCTGCAGGCAGATATGCTCGTTCTCGGCGTGACCATCGAAGTGGCCTGTCGGCGGTTTCAAAATGTGGGTGGTCGGTATGCGGCCGGACGGAATGCCCCATTTGCCGTCTTTGAGGACAAGAGCAGTTTTAGGCTGGGCGCCCGCAAGGCTGAATTGACCCGTATCGCCGGGCAGACGCCAGGCAGCATGATCCTCGCGTAAGGCTTGAAGCCGGTTTGCTATTTCCGGCTCGTCAAGCCATTCGATCTTGTCATCTCGGCCCGTTTTCAGGCCTCCAGTCGATCGGGGGTGACAAACTGAACGGCGCCTGCGCAATCCTGACCGACGTTCGAGATGAAAGCAAACACGTTGCGCGCTGATACCTGAAATTTCTTGGCCCAACGCTCGAGCACCTGCTCATTGTCGGGAAGCAGCCCCCACAGGAAGGCCTGAATGGCGGCTGGACCATGCTCCTCAGCGGCAAGCGGCATCGAAAGCGAGAGAGGATAGGCTCCCTCAGCGTTGCGCCATGCATTGTCATAGACAAAGGTCAGCCGGCCGCGTGCATCACTTCGGACACGACCGACTTCGTTGCCGTCCGCAATGAGCTCGGCCATTAAGGCTTGCCTTTTTTGGCTTTCGCCACGATGGCGTCCAGATCGACGGCGGTTTTCGGGACGCCGCGGCCCGCGGAGGGATTGCTGTCTGCATCGAGCTTAATGCCAAGAGCATCGAGGACGCGGCGGATTAGCCCGAGTTCTGCGCGCGGATGTCCATGCTCGACTTCAATGAGCCATTGGCGACTGACACCAACCTTTTTGGCCAGCGTCGACTGATCGAGCTTGAGGCGTTTGCGCCGGTCGCGGATGACGGCGCCAAGATCGGCTGCGGTACGTGTGAGCATGGCAAATCCGAATGTCAGCGTTCGCTTACATTATCATATGTCGCCATTCGCTGACAATCAAGATGTTGCCGTTCGCCGACATCGTCGAATGTCGCCAATCGACGACATCTACTGACTCAGACGTCCGACATCCGCCGCGGTCCGTTCACGGTCATCGGGTCCTCGGAAAGAGAGGGTATTCTAGCGGACGTCTGCGTGGGCTGGATGAGAACTATCCGCCGCCCAAATGGCTCTGAACGGTCGGCGTTCCGTTCTCAAATCTCACGTCCACAGAAAGATGCCTTTGACCAGCGCTCAGTCGCCGCCCTCGCGTCTCGTCCACAGCATGCCATCGCACCACACGTGGTCAACGCGGTTCCACTGGCAGGCAGATGCCGCATTCGGGAAAAAGCCGCGTCCATTGTGATTGGCGCTGGTGTTACATAGTAGCGGAATGCCTGTGAGGCCTTCGTATTCGACGAGAAGTTCGGCGATCTTGTGCCGAGAGGTCCTGCAAATGGTCTGCAATCGCGCAGATCCGTCCAGATGCACAACAGCGGGGATCTTATCCCGCCATTCTGCTCGTGTTAGGTGCTCGAAAAGCATGTAAGGGTCTGGCGTTCCGGGACTAAAAATATCCGGCGCCCGATCCTCCAGGCATATTGGCGCTACAGGCCGGAAGTGCTCGCGAAGTTTGATGTCGTTGAGACGGTCCTTCATTTGCGGCGATGTCGCCGCGGCCAGTATGCTTCTGCTACCGAGAGCCCGAGGTCCAAGCTCCGCGCGGCCGGCAAGAAAAATGACGGGTTTGTTGCTGGCGAGAATGGTTGCAAGTTCACGCATGCTGCATGGTGAGCCGCCCCATCCGGGCGGCATGTCGCCTCGTTCCACGGCTGGACCACTATAGACGGACCATTCCAATGGTACAAAACCTTGGTCCGCCGCCAATGCGGAGCAAGCAGCACCTATTGCCGAGCCACTGTCATTCGGAAAGGGTGGCACCCAGATAGCATCGAACAAGCCGGCAGCTCGTAGTGCACTATTCCATTTTATGTTGAGACCGCAGCCACCGACTATGCACAGATTGCGCGCGGAAAACCTCGAATGCCTCTGTATAGCACTCGCCAGTTTGCTAACGAGCAGACGCTCTTGGAAGCAATGAAAGGATGCAAGCACATCTGCGGGGGCTTTGGCCTTTAACCGTAGCACGCAGGCATCGAAGAACGCATGGACAGGCTCAAGCGCGGCGTCCTCGCTGCAACGACCGACTGGCTCCGTGAACATGCTAAAGTGCTTTTCATAGAGCTCCTGAAACACCTCGACGATGCTTTCATCGGCCGAACCGAGCGCGATGTAGGCCATCAACTTGCCCGCAACACCGAGGTCCCACTTGATGCGGTTAGCCTGCTTGTATGGTCCGAAGTGATAGCCTGCGGCAGCATAAGCATGCCCGATCAGCGGAAAGAGGCACTCGACGAACCTGGCTGCGTGGCGCTCTACATGGTAGAGCCGTGGAAAGGAGGCGCCGTCCCAAACCAGACAGAACGCGGGTTGCCCGGCCTTGGCGAAAGGACTGGTACAAAAAGCGGAAGCCACGTGACCTGTGACATGCGGATAGCTTTTATAAGGGAAGGCGCTCCCCTTGAGCATCAGCCCAGCGCCGTCGCGCGCTATGAGGAGGCCGTCGGCATCGCCCTCAACATACGGCGCCCCTTTAAGGGTAATGGGTGCAGTCCCGCTGAGAACCTGAAATTGTGACTCACTCTCGCCCCACCATCCATCGATGACGAACCGGTCAACGTCCCGCGGATCCAAACCGTGTTCTGCCAAGGCGACAACAACCGCATCGAGATTGTGGAGTTTTTGATATCGCGGATTATTGTCCCGCTTCTCCTGCTCCACACAAAAGACCAGCCTTCCGTCCTCGACAAGGGCGACTGCTCCGTCATGAGTCAGTTTGATACCGCAGATTCGCATACAGTCTCCGAACCTAATGTCAGATACACTCGATTTGAACGCTCCCCCAACTGCTGCTCACGTTGCGAGACTCAGATGGGCTCCCATCTTTCACGATGCACGCTCTGGGCCAGTTCCAATCAGAGGAATCGCCGGCAATTGTCTGATTAAAGTCGAGATTGGAGGCTGCTTGACCGATTCGTGACACCGAACGCGTTCGGTTTCGGACCAAGCACTCGGGCCTACAGCAACAATTTCCATGCGCGCGACCCGGGGCCCCCGTTATGCCTTCTGCGAGGTCGAGCGAACGGGTGCAGCGAAATTTTCTGCCGGCTAAACGAGATCATGGCCGCGCTGCCACGAAATGGCTCACCGTGAGACGAACGCGCTTCGTAATTCAGTTAGCGCCTAGGCATTCGCGCTAGGACGACATTATGAATCGTGGCGACTGCGCATCTCACAGGTGCCATGTGCCGAGATTCCGGGAGTGTCGGCAACACCGATGCGCTAGTCTGTACCGGCTTGGGAGTGACGGCACTTTGAGAAAACAAACAGATGCTCCTTTTTTAAGTGGTGTCTCGCTCAAGGTCGCGAACAGCCCCTGATCGTTGCACCGTCGTCTGTATTGCGTGAAGACACAGGGACGAGGATGCCCTCCACAGCTAGGACTCGGCAGTACAGGATCCGGGATCATGGCGGCTTGGTATATCCGCCTACCCACCTGTTATCTCAGCGCCGTCGATCGAGCCGCGTTTTGCCGCCAAGGACGTGGACACCTGAGCCCCCTCGGGCTCGAAGAATGTCGGATACAAGATAATTTGGCCGCGCGCGCAGCGCCAGAGTCGTTGAAGGTGACATATTGCAGTTCCTGACCACACCGTTTGAAGGTGGATCGTCATGGGTTGGTCCGCGCAAGCGACACGATTCGTTCTGGCCAAGGTTCATGGTCCTGATCAATCACCACTGTTAGTAGTTGATCAGGCGAGCGTCGAACGCCACTCTCTGGCCTGCTTAGAGCTCCTTTTCGTAGGCTGGTTGTCTTTAAAGAACCGGTTTGGTGGCTGGACGCAAAAATGAAAGACATGAGTGAAAGTGCAGAAGGCTTTCGTCGACCTTAAGCCCCCACTTCCTGCTCGCTCCGGTGTGGAGCGTTTCGCACATGGTCGTAGCATCCTGAACATCGCGTGGGTGCTGAAACGACGCACAATACCCACTCGATGGCTAGAATGGCCTGTCTTCCAACCCTACTCGCTCCGGAAATGCCAGCCAGCACATGCAAAGGGCTGGTACGACGCTTGCTTAAGGATGAATCGAAGTGCCATCGAGGCGCCCCGCCAGAGCGACTCCTTAACAAGTGGGTGACTATATGTCCGGTGTCGCCGGTGCATTTTTCTGCGCTTCAAGCGAACCATCGCCGCGTGTCCTTGATCAGCTAAACAAAATGATTCCGACACTTGCACTCCGTGGGCAAGCGGGTGTCGTCGTCTCTGCTTTTATGCAAGAGCGTGGACTCCGACATGGAACCTTTCGATCGAACGATAGCTCTGTGCTCATTGACTGCATCGAACGGGACCCGTGCTTTCGGCCTCATGTTGCAATCGCGCAGATCCGTGGCGGATCCTGTGGAACTGGAGATGGCGACGACGTGCAGTCAATGCCTAACCGCCATTTTGCCATTGCTCTGGACGGCGCCTTGGTGAACGCTCATGAACTCAAGAGCGAATTACTCGCTCGAGGCCAACTGATAGATACGAACACAGACGCCAAGCTCCTGCTGAGGTGGATTGAACACTCTTGCGAACGAGAATATTGGCGTCACGGCCGGCCCGTAAACTACGAAGCTATCTTTCGCGAGCTTGATGATCGTATCGATGGTGCCCTAAGTGCGCTTTTGCTAGATAAGGACGGAGATCTTGTTGCATACCGCAGTCGAAGCGGTTTGCGACCATTGGAGACTATGCGAGCAAGTAATGGCTTGTTGCTCTTTGCTTCTGAAAATTGTGCCTTCGCAGGCTTGGAAGGTGAGATCAGCCAGCTCTTGCCTGGGAGCATACAGCGCGTGGACGCCAAGACCGGCGCCAGCGTTGACCATGCCCTGAACTGCCGAGGACATAAGGCCAAGCTCTGCGCGTACGAAGCCCTCTATTTGGGAAGTCCAAACACGTCGGTCGAGGGCCATTCACATCGCCAAACCCGTTACAACATCGGGCTCTCTTTGGGAAGAATTGTTGCGGAGCGACTTCAAGCAGAGCCACTCTTGATGCCGCCAATCGTGTCCTCAATGCCAAATACTGGGGGCCCGTACGCCGATGGTCTATTTGACTCTTTCGCCGAACAGGGCGTGCTTGCCGAGCGTAGTGACGTAGTTGCAACGCAATTTCAAGAGCGAACGCTCCTCGGCAGAACCAGCGCCCGGCAATCTCGCATTGCCCAGAAGTATCGAGTTTCGGAACCGGCCATAGCCGAACGGACCTTAATAGTTGTCGACGAAGCCCTCATTCGAGGCGATACCAGCCAAGCCGTCACAATGATGCTCCTTGCCGCTGGAGCCAAAGACGTACATTGGGCGATAGGTTCTCCCCCTATAGTTGCGCCAAACTACTACGGCATGGGTATTGATACGCTAGATGAGCTCGCATTCTGGCAGGCATTGAAGCGGCTGCCGTCCGAGCTGCGCGCCCAATGCCTTCGCTTCCATAGGATGGAGCCGCCAGCACTCAGAATCGTTGAGAGCAACATTGCGACGGCGATCCAAGCAGCATCGATAACTTATCTGCCTTTCCGCGCCCTTGTATCCGTTTTGGCCGACAGGCTAGAGGGCATCGATCTATCACCGTTCACGTTCGACATGCCGACCCCCGCTGGACGGCAGCGCGCGCGTAGACACTTGGAAGCGTTGCTGGCCGCTTTTCCTGTCAATACCCCTCTGAGGTCAGAATCATGAAACCCGCTCTCGTATTTGACTGGAACGGAACACTGCTCGATGACACCTATGCGCTGCTCGAAACGACCAATGTCATTTTGGACCGCTTTGGTCGTCCGAGCATCGATATAAAGACCTTTCGGGATCGTTGTGATGTTCCCCTCTCTCTTCTCTACCTTAGCCTTGGAATGTCGCGCGAAGAGATTGAGGCAATGGAGCGTGATGATGGCGCACTATTTCACGACTTATACGAGCCTCTTGCGGCCAAGGCCGATCTACGTGAGGGCGCGCGCAGAGTGCTCGAGATAGCGCGACGACAATCCGCTCTACTCATCATCCTCAGCAACCACATAGTGGCGCCTCTACAGTCCCAGCTGAGGAGGCTTGGAGTAGATCACTACATTACCGATGTGCTCGCTTTTGAAAGCCGCGCCACGCAATACAAATCAATGAGCAAAGGAGAGCGGCTTCGGCTTTACATGCAAAGGTACGACCTGAAGCCCGCATCAACCTTCATCATCGGCGATATGCCCGTGGAGACTGATATTGCACGTAATCTCGGTCTGACGAGCATATCCATTACCGGAGGATTTGTTTCGACCTCGCGCCTGCAAGCCGCGCGTCCAGATTACACGATCAACAACCATCACGAGCTGCTGCCCATCCTGCAAAGCCGTGGCTACTTTTCGGAATGCTAAGCCATGAGTAAGGGATCATCAGCGAGCGCGGCTCCCAGACTGATCAAGCAGAGCGTAGGGCTTATCGGAGCGGGGCGCATGGGAACAGGTATAGGCATCAGCCTGCTGCGTCAGCAACGCGAACTCCACATCAAAGTCAACAAGGAGCGGTTCGGTGCCGATCGCCTGATAAGTGCAGGGGCCCGCGAACATACGTCGATCGCTGAGTTGGCGCAGCATGTAAGTGTGGTGGTGTTGTCCTTACCGTCCAGCCGCGAAGTTGAGATGGTGTGCCTTGATGACGATGGACTATTTGTCCACATGTGCCGAGGAGGCTTGATAATTGATTGCACAACCTCGTATCCTGCCTCGACTATTGCATTGGCGAAAACGGCGCAAGGACGAGGTCTAAGCTTTATTGATGCTCCAGTAACACGAAGCCCCGAGCAAGCAGAGCTCGGCCTCCTCAATGCGATGGTTGGGTCGGATACAACACTCTTTCCCGTCGCTGAACGCATTCTTGCTGCGTTTTGCGAGACCGTGATGCATGTTGGAGATGTCGGACACGGCCACAAGCTCAAGCTTGTTTACAACAGCATGACTATGGGCATAGCTGCGGTCGCCGCTGAGGTCTGCCAATTCGCGGATAGTCTTCAGATAGATCTTGTAACACTACGGTCTTTGGTCAGTCGGGGCTCTACGAACAGTGGAATATTCCAAGCCTTCGCCGCCTTTTTGTTGGGAGAGAAACCGGATGCACTGGCAATCTCGATTGCAAATGCTGCAAAGGACATCGAGTGTGCTGTGCGCCTAGCGCGCGAGAGTGCCGTTTCCGTGCCGGTCCTGGATGCTGCCGCGCAGGAACTCAACCTCTCAGTTGTCGCAGGCAAAGGTGAACTGACCCTACCACATTTGGCCCTATCGTAAATGCTTGGTATGGCTCCAAGCGGGCCATTTTTCCACGAGTCCGTGGCGCCCCTCGACTCCCTCGTCATCGAGAACGATGATTAGGACGAGACGGTCCGCATCTTCAAAGAAGTCAGCGGCGTTTCATACAACGATGGGCGGAGTTCGATCCAAACAGCCTCAAGGTCAATCGCATTCGCGAGGAAACCGAGTATGGCGGACTGCGCATCACCGCCGACGCATTGTTCCGCCAAGGCCCGTATCGTTATCGATATGGCCGTTGATGATGCGGTCGAACCGGGTCTACTGGAAATGGACTTGTCGGTTCTCCACGATCTTCCTGCTCCGCATCTGCGCGCTTATGCGCGTGAGATGGTCATCGCCGAGAAATTCCAGGCGATGGTCATGCTGGGCCGCGCCAATATTCGTGGTGCTCGCGGGCTATCATTGGCGCGGAAGTTTGGGGGCTTTGGCACACGCAGCTGTTATCCGTCCGCGCCGATTTGCCGGACAAAGTATCTTACTTCTGCTTCCGCCTGAATGAACAATAAGGTGTCAGTCCCGCAAGGAAAAAGAACCGCTGCCGGATTTCTCCGACAGCGGCTCAAGTCCGGGGAGAAGGCAGACGTACCGGTCTGCCAGCGGAGAAGGGGAGAGCGCTTGAAGCTATCCGGCGGCACCGTCGAACAATCGTTCTGCTCCGGTTTGGCACCTGGGATTCCGGTTCTAGCTCGCCTGGCTCACAAATTTGGTGTCGAGATAGCCCTCGATTGCCTCGAGGCCACCTTCCGAGCCGAAGCCGGACTCCTTCGTTCCTCCGAAGGGCACTTCGGGAAGCCCAAGCCCATGATGATTGATCGATACCATCCCGCATTGGAGATCGGCCCCGATCGCGGCCATGGTTGCGGCGGATCGCGTGTAGGCATAGGCGGCGAGCCCGTAAGGCAGTCGATTGGCCTCCGTGACAACGTCGTCATAGGTCTTAAACCGCGCAATCGGGGCGACAGGGCCGAACGGCTCTTCATTCATGATGCGCGCTTGAGGTGGAAGATCGGTCAGGACCGTCGGCTCGAAGAAGTACCCCGCATTGCCGATACGCTTGCCGCCGGTGCGCAACTGGGCGCCGCAATCGAGAGCGTCCGCGACAAAGCTCTCCATTGCGTCGATCCGCCGCGAATTGGCGAGCGGTCCCATGCGGCTGTCTCTCTCAAGGCCATTGCCAACCTTGATCGCGCTGGCCTCGGCAACAAACCTCTTGACGAAATCTTCATAGACACTCTCATGCACCAGAAACCGCGTCGGCGAGACGCAGACTTGGCCGGCATTGCGGAACTTGTTCGCCGACAAAATTCTTGCGGCTTTCTCGACGTCGGCATCTGGGAAAACGATGGCAGGCGCGTGCCCGCCGAGTTCCATGGTGGTGCGCTTCATGTGGGCGCCGGCAAGGGCTGCGAGATGCTTTCCGACTACGGTCGAACCGGTGAAGGAGACTTTACGGACGATAGGATGGCGTATGAGATGGTCTGAAACTTCGGATGGCACGCCGAAGACGAGATTGATCACGCCCGCCGGCGAGCCCGCATCCGCGAAACTACGCACCAGCTCCATGCAGCTCGCTGGCGTCTCTTCAGGTCCCTTGACGATGATGGAGCAGCCGGCTGCAAGGCTCGCCGAGATCTTCCGCACGGCCTGGTTGATCGGAAAATTCCAGGGCGTAAATGCCGCAACCGGCCCGACAGGCTCCTTGGTCACGAGCTGGGCAATATTGCCAAAGCGCGCCGGCACGATCCGCCCATAAGCGCGCCGCCCTTCTTCGGCGAGCCAGTCGATGATATCGGCAGCGAGGAGCGTTTCAGCACTCGACTCGCTCAGCGGCTTACCCTGTTCGAGGGTCATGATTGCAGCGATGTCGGCTGCGCGCGAGCGCATGAGCTCGGCGGCCTTGCGCATGGTCCTGTACCGGTCGAAGGCAGAAACCTTTCGCCAGATCTCGAAGCCGTCCGCCGCCGCCGCGAGGGCACGATCAAGATCACCGCGGGATGCGTAAGGCGTTTCGCCAATGGGCTGTCCGGTCGCGGGGTTGAGGATCTCTTCCGAGCGCTCTGCCTCCCCTTCCGTCCATTCCCCGGCAATGAACATCTTGATCTGGGGGTACACAGGTTGTGCCTGCACCGCTTGTTCCGGATTGTTCATGCCTCAATGTCCCCAGCGAAGAGCCAGCGGGTTGAGCTCGTGCGCAAGCTCGATCAATCCAGCTCTCGTCGCCGGATGGAGCCCATCGAGCGGATGCCGCACCGCTTCGTATTTGATCACACCACCTTCAGCCATCACGCTCTTGGCAGCGCGCAGGCCGCACTGGCGGTTCTCGAAATTGATGAGCGGCAGCACCTTTGCATAGGCAAGAGCGGCTTCTTGCCTGCGTCCCGCTTTGTGGTGATCGAGCACCGGGCGAAGCAGATCGGGCAGCAGCGCACTCGACATCGTTCCGGTCGCACCGGCGTCGAGGTCTGCCATCATGGTGATGGCCTCCTCCCCGTCAAAAGGACCAATGATGGCCTCACCGCCGAGCTCGATCAGACTGCGCAACTTGGCAGCAGCAAACGGGACCTCGATCTTGAAATATCTGGCGAGCGGCACCTCGCAAGCGAGGCGGACGAGAAACGGGACCGTCAATGTAACGCCGGAGAGCGGCGCGTCCTGGACCATGATTGGGATCCCTGCCGCGTCTGCGACCCGGCCGAAATGGCCAATCATGGCCCCGTCATCCGCCTTGAGGCTTGCACCATGATAAGGCGGCATCAGCATGAGGAGGCTTGCGCCACGTTCGGCCGCATAGCGGGCGCGTTGCACCGCAATCTGGGTGCTGAAATGGCTGCAGGTCACCATGACTGGCTTGCGGCCCGCGACATGCGAAAGACAGAGCTCGACCAGAATGTCGCGTTCTTGATCAGACAGCAGGAACTGCTCGGAATAGTTGGCCAGAATGCAGATCCCGTCCACGCCTTGATCAATCATGCAATCGATAACGCGCCGCTGCCCTTCAAGATCGAGATCTCCAGCCTCCGTGAACGGCGTCGGAGCCACCGGGAACAAGCCGCGATAGATGGGAGTCTTCGCACTTCTCATGTAGAGGATTCCAGACAGGAGGCGGTCAGTTGCTGTCGAACGGGGTCAGCCATCGCAAACATCTAAGGAATGGCGCCGATACCGGCGCACTTTTTTGACAGATTGACTAGCATGGCGTCACAAACGAGATTGGTTTGAGGCTTTGCTCGCGTTGGACGCCTTTCGTGCCTCCCCATTAAATCCAGCCAGGCGGCACCAGGTCCGTGAGGACGGCAAGACATTCAAACAGGAAGTAGCTTCCGAAGATCAGCTCGACGTTCTGAGCCGCATCGATATCGCGCACAATCGCCTTTCGGGTGAAGCAGCCGCCGGTGAGCATTCCAGGCGGGCGCGGGTCATCGGGAGCAGTCGGCGTCAGGTATTTCGAGCTCAGCTGAGTAACTGTGCGCTCCGCAAATGATCGATATCTGGCGCCCCGCTCAGGACCAAGTGCGGATGCGAGGCGCAGCGCCGCGGCAGCAGCGATAGCAGTGGCCGCAGTATCCCTGCTGGTATTGGGGATCGCCGGATCGTCGAAATCCCAGAAGGCAATGAGATCCGCAGGGACATGGTCGATCCACCAGTCAAGAAGGCGCACGGCGTAGTCGCGCCATAGTGGTTCGTCCGGGCGGACCATGGCGGCGTGAGCGGTGTAGAGCATCGCCCATCCCTGCGCCCGGCCCCAAGTGCTGATATCGCTATAGCCCTTGTGCGTGTGCGTTCTGAGCACCTCGCCGGTCTGTGGATCAAGGGTGGAAGACTGGATAACTGAATTGTCCTGCCGTACGTGGATCTCGAGGACACGCCGCATATGTGCATTGGCGACCTCCTCCATCCGGGCATCGGAAAGCTCGTCCGCGGCCCAAAAGAGCAGGCCTGTCGCCTGGAGCGAGTCGATGCTGCTCTCGGAGGCTCCGACTGCGCTCGCCTCCTCGGCATCCCTGCCCAACGGTATCAGTCCGAGGTGTGGATCGAACATATCACGAAGCGACCTTGCAGCTGTCAGAGCCACCTCGCGCGCGTTTTCGTCCTCGAACAGGATGCTGCCGAGGGCGCCAGCATGATAGAAGCCGAAACCCTTGAAGGCCGTAAGCCGCTCGGCACGCGGCAACATTCGGCTTAGCGCAGCACGCGCGTCTTCGATTGGGAACTGCCTGGGATTAGCGAGATGCGCGAGCCAAAGCTCGCCGACAAAGGCCCCGCCGGTCCAATCACCATCGGGCGTAAACGTCCATGTTCCGTCGGCGGCACTCGCCCAGTGTGGCAAGCCCGTGCGTGCAGTGTCCCTGGTCTCGGCAATGCGCTTCAACATACGCTCGCGCGCGGGCAGATATTGGCTTTCCGACATGGCTCTGATCCAACATAAAACTTGCCGCGCGGCTTTGGCCTGGCGGCAACTTAAAGCTCTTTACCAACAGGTCCTGGACTGGGGTGAACGGTTAATGTTCACCAGACTTCCAAGCGTGCGCTTGGTTGCATCGCTGCCGAGGAGCACGCCTCGTCAGCAACACCGCAGGGAAAGCCGCGCGCAAGTTTATGCCGATCACCATGCCCTCCTGACGTAAGCGCGCTACTTTCGAGAAGTCACTTTGGTCGTTTAGTGATGCGAGTCCGCAGCGCCGATGGCGCCCGTATCGTAAAGATGCTTCAATGTCCTGGCGTCATAGCCCAGCTCTTTCAGAATCTCTTCCGTTTGCGCACCGAGCTTTTGCGGGGGCAAACGCACGTCCGGCTGCTCGCCGTCGTAGCGCACGGGATGGCTGACGAGGGTGATGGGAGTTCCGGTCGCGCCGGTCACGACCTGAAAATTTCTGTTGTGCACAATCTGCGGATCCTCAACGACGTCAGCATAATCGTTCACCGCAGCGTGCCAAATTCCACGCGCCTCGAACAAGGCGATGCATTCGGTGGTTGTGCGTTTGGCGACACTGGGCGCAATCATGGCTGAGGCTTCGTCCCGCCGGCGATACGCCTCCCCGTCAGGAATTCGCTGGTCGAGCGGAAGGCCAAGCGCGTCTGAGAGCGCCTCCAGCGATCCCAAAGAGATCGCAATGTGTCCATCGCGTGTCGCATAGATGCCGTAGGGCGCGCCGTAGTACCAGCCCGCCACCGGACCCGGCTGACGGACGTCGTCAGGCCTTTGGCCGTTCAGGTAGCAGGTAAAGGATTCCATCTGCAGGTCGAGCGCAGCCGACAGTAGGCTAACATCGACGCGGCAGCCCTGCCCCGTGCGCGCTTTCCTCACCAGGGCAGCTAGAATGCCCGCGGCAAACAAGGCGGCGCCGTGATGATCGATGGCGGAAACGCCCACAGCCCGCGGCCCCTGCTCGCGACTTCCGGTGATCATCGCAAGTCCTGATAGGGCCTGGATCAAGAGATCCTGGCCGGGGCGGTTGACGTAGGGCCCGTCAGGACCGTAGCCGGAGGCAGCCGCATAGATGATCTGCGGATTGATCTTCTTTGCATCCTCGTAGCCGAGACCAAGCTTGTCGAGCACACCCGGACGGAAGTTCTCTGCGATTACATCCGATTTCGCGATCAGTTGCCTGGCGATGACGACGGCTTCGGGTTTTTTCAGATCGAGCGTGAGGCTGCGCTTGTTGCGGTTGCCCGTGAGAAGCAACATTGACTGGCCATCAACCCGCTTGTCCGCCCCGCCCCATTTCCTCTGAAAGGCCCCTCCGGGCGGTTCCACGGCGATCACGTCCGCACCGAGGTCGGCGAGAAACTGCACGCCGACCGGACCCATCAGAAAGTGATTGAGGCTGAGGACACGAATGCCCTTCAAGAGATCGACCATACGTCCTTGCTTTCGGTTTTGCCTGAAATCGAGCTGCTTGGCTCTCGATTTCTGAAATCGATTTCAGACTTAGGCCGCGCAAGAACCGGAGTCAAGCAAATCAACCAACTTTCGAATGAGATTCGCTTCCCCCGCTCGATGTGCGCATGAGAGGGCCAGAAATAGCGCCGACAGCCCGTATACAGGGCTTGAGAAGGTGGCGCTCATGATGGTTTAACCCTTTTGAGAGGGTGCCCCTCTCCTTCTTCTGGTTGACCAACGCAAATGGACAAGAAACCTGTAATCGCGCCAAAAGGCCGCCTGCAGCCGCGCGTGAAGATCGAGGACGTTGCCCGGAAGGCGAATGTGTCGCCGGCGACGGTATCGCGAGTGCTCAATCACCCCGATATCGTACGGCCGGAGCTTCGCGACAGGGTCATGCGGCATATCAATGACCTCGCCTACACACGCGATAGCGCAGCCAGAGCATTAAAATCGGGACGCATGCGGACCGTCGGCGTCATCGTTCCGACGCTGGCGCTCGGTATCTTTGCAGAAGGGGTCGAAGCGCTCCAGAACCGCCTCAGCGAAAGCGGCTACACGCTGTTCATTGCGAATTCGCAATATGACCAGCGGCGTGAACTTCAGGAACTGCAAAGTCTCATTGAACGTGGCATCGATGGAATTGTGCTGGTCGGAGCTTCCCACGGACGGGAGCTGAGGAGTCTGATCGAACAGGCAAGCGTACCCGTCATCACCACCTATGTTGCCAAGGCCGGCGGCGGCATCCCCGCGATCGGAATCGACAACGAAAGCGCCACCCGCGAGATGACGGAGTATCTGCTAAGGCTTGGACACGTCCGTTTCGGCGCAATTGCCAACGTTGTTGCTGCGTCAAACGACAGATCCCGTGCCAGGCTTGAGGGAATTCAGCGCGCGCTCTCGGACGCCGGCCTCCCGCTCAAGCCAACCCAGATCGTCAAGGCCGATTATTCACTTGCCCAAGGCCGTAGTGCCCTTCGTCAACTCCTCACCGATCACCCGGACACGACAGCAGTCATCTGCACCACCGACACGCTTGCCATCGGTGCAATGGCAGAGGCTCGCAAGATGGGTCTGGCCGTACCGGCCACGCTTTCCATCACAGGATTTGACGATGTGGAGCTGGCGGCGCAAATGGACCCGCCGCTCACAACGGTCAGTGTTCCGGCAGCAGAAATCGGCCGGGGAGCCGCCGATTATCTCATCAATGCCATTGCTGGAAGTCCTGTCCCGAGAAGTGTCGTGTTGCCTTATCGGCTGGTCATGCGCTCATCGAGCGCGCCGCCGCGCTCCAGCGCCCGTCCCGCCCGTCGCGGGCGCAATCGAGATCATTGATCGGGCCACGGTTCCTGAAAACTATTCAGAACCGTAGCCTGGCCTTCGCGTCCCAAGACCCGGTGACGGAAGCTGCTCGCCCCATAACATTATTCGGCCGTAAGTAGAGGCGGCTGAGATGCGATGCGCCGCCTGCGCGATCGTCAATGGCACAAGATCTTCTCAATGCTCGCGTTCAACGTGAACGGAGTGAACGGGCGCATGGTGGTGGCTGGCGCCCAATTCGTGCAGTCTATGATGCAGGCGATGATGCGCAAGTTCCAGGGCAGCTCGCAGCCGCGAGTGTCGCGCTTCGTCGGACTTGGGAGCGAGCGTGTCCATATAGGCGATCGATCCCTCGATTTGTGCAAGGACCGAGACTGCATCTGCGGTGGCAAAGATGGGCATCTCGCCTACTTTGACATATACCGCACTGGTGTGCGCCGCAATGTCGGCCTCGCGTCCGGCGACACTGCCCCGAACGCGCAGCGCGATCCAGCATGACTCGCTGATCGGCAGCGAAAGCTGTCCCTTGCACGACAAGCCCCCACATCGAATCTCCTCGACGACGCGGCCGTTGCGGATCAGCTCCACCCGCGCTGACGGAACGCTGACCGATTCGATCCGCCAGTCGATCGTGAGGGTGCCGCCTGAATGGGGAAGCGCGACCGTTCCTCCAGGGCGCCGTCCTTCAACGATCATCTCAACCAGAGGCCCGACAGTGATGAACGTGTCCCCCCTACGTACGGCATCCATCCAGTTGCGATACGTGAAGTCGTTTTCGCCAAGCCGCACATAGGTCCGCGAGCCCCCGAGGAGTGCGGCAGCGTCCATCTTGTCGGAGCCGGCTACCAGCGGCAGATGGTACCCGATATTGAGGTAGCGATACCAGTCGGCAAGACCAAATGCGCTGATCTGCGCGGTCCGCGGGTTGAACGACATCATTTCGATGGCGTCGACAAGGCCGAGCACGATGTCGGCCGCACGTTCCGCCTGCGGGTTCGGCGCATGCGGCATTACGACCAGGCCCCCTTGCTGACGGCAGCGCTCCGCCCAGTCGGCCATGGTCGCTTCCAGAACATGGCCGATCGCAGCTTCGTTGGACCCGCCGCAAGAGAGCGGATTGATCATCTCACCTTCGTAGCCGAGTAGCGATATGTGCCCCAGAACCTGCATCCGGTTCTCCGTGCCGACCCGAACCAGGAATTCCCCGTCCCCGCCGAAATCCTTTGCCCCGATCGTCGTGCGTCCGTCGAAATCGGCGACGTTGGTGAATAGCTCGCCCCACTGTGCGGCGAGCAGGTTGACGACGTTGACACCCTCCGCCTTGCCCTCAAGCAGCGCTGTCTGCGGGCTCAGGAAATGGACGTGCGTATCAGAGCTGACCCATCCCTGTTCGCGCCAGCGCAGCACACGGTCGAGCGCAAAGGTGAGATTGTCCGTCGTTGCAGTGATTTCGACGATGGCGCGCAACGGACGCACCTCAAAACCCCTGCAGATCTCAACGAACACGGGCCCGAGCGGCAGGTCCGCCTCGCAGCTGCCGTCCACGTAGGCGTACTGGTTCAGCCCATTGGCAAATTCGCCCGAGAAGTCCTCGAACCTGCCGGTATTGACCTTGCGGTGATGTCCCTTGGGTGGCAGATACTCCCCGTGCTCACCATGGAGATGCAGCCGCGCGGCAACACGCACCCCGCTGCCCTTCTCAACGATGCGGATCTTGACCGGTCTTGTGGCCGGTTCGACTCTTGCCACGGTGAGCGAGGCGCCGCCTGCGTTAGCGCAACCTTCCAACGATCGAAGATCGAATATGTGCGAGCGGCCATCGTCGGAGCACAGATAGAGCCTTGCGTCGGGATGCGCGGAGTACTCGACGATGACATCGTTGGCGGAGCGCACGGGTTGCACATCAACTTTGGCGCCCAGCCAATCCGCTCTGGAGTACTCGAGCACTGCGCGGGCCGAGATAACCGTTCCGAGGTCCATGCCGATCTGCTCGCCTCGATCGTCGACATCGAGCTCGCCAAGCTTATTGAGATGAACCCCGGGCGGCAGCCTCACCTTCAGCTTGCGACGGCCCTGGAGGCGCAGCGGGTGCTGGGTGAGCGTTGTCGTCGTCACCGCAAAGACAAGCGAGATTTCCTGTTCCGCGCGCAAGCTTAGCGCCGAAAGCTCCTTGTCCGGATAGGGGTTCGGGAGCGCGTAAAGCCACAGGTTCTCACCTTGTCGATCCATGCGTCCCGATTGGGTGCGGGCCTCGCCCTGGAAGAAGCTCGCCCCCGGCGCTCTGCCGAGTATAAAGTCCTCGCCCGTGCTTGCATGCACGATGGGGCCGCGTAGCGGCAGGGCGGCGAACGCACTCGCACTCCAGGAGATGTGGTTCTGCTGGATCGCGAAGCGGCGCAGCACCGGCACGTCGGTCTCGCTGCCGTCGGCATAGCGGAGCCCGTATGTCGCCACCCGCTCGCCGAGTGGATTGCCTTCTACAGGTAGCGTAGCCGGGCCGATCTCTCCGAAACCATCGGGGCTTATACTGGGGCGGTCTGCGACCACTTGCACGAACAGCACATAGCTCGTCATTGCCCGCGGCAACGCAATTACGGCAGGAGGGGCCCCGGGGCGCAGCTCCAGCACATCCGGCCCTGTTTCGCTGCCGAAGAGAAAGGGCATGCCGCGATGAGTCTGGAGCCCGCGAAGCGAATCGATCCACCCGGTGTCACCCGGGCGGTTGGCGAAACCCTCACCGGTATTTGCGCGCCTAGCGTTGAAATATCGCGTCAAGTCGACAGGCGTGAAGTGTGGCGATGAAGGTGTTTTCATGCTGAGGACTCCAGTTTCAGCAACTCTGGTGCCGCGCAAGCAGTCTTTGTCTTGTGAATGACTGCTCGCGCAAGGAGGCTTGCGCCAATCCCATGCCTATGCCCATGCCCAGCATGAAGGGATACGCGCGAACCGTTATGTTTTGCACTTGATGCGAACACTTTGCGTCTGTCGCGGCGAAGCGCAGGGGCAGAGTGTTCATTCACCGATGTAGAGGCGACCCCGCTTCTTGGCGATGTGGTAGACCAGCACGCTTAGGAGCGCGATCAACGATCCGTAAACGGGAAACATCCAGGCGATGTGCTCGCGTTGCAACCAGACCAGCAGATAGGGTGACGTCCCGCCAAACAGAGAGACGCCGAGCGCATAGCCGAGAGCCACTCCGGTGGTCCGCACGGCGCGCGGCATCAGCGTGGTGGCGATGAAATTATAGAGGGCCATGTTGAAGCCCACGATCGCGCCGCCGAACACCGTGACAAAGAAGAACGTGACGATGCCTTTTTCCGAATAGAGCAGTGTCAGGAAGAAGCATGGAATGAGCAACAGGCGCAGCAGCGTGAACGCGCGCGAGGGTCGCACCTTGTCCGCGAAAGCGCCGATAAGGGGCGCCGTTGACATCCAGATCAGGACCATCAGCGTCATGATCCCGTACACATACGTGCTGTTCTCCTTGAAGACCGTGTTGGCCATGTTGGGCAGGCCGGTGTTCCACGCATAGTTGGCGATCTGCACCGAGCCGATCACCAGGATGACGGCGAGCAGCGAAAGGCGGACGCTCCATAGCGTTTTCCACACACCGCCAGTCGTTTCCTGAATACGCGAAGACTCGTCTTGCCGATGCATGGCTCGATTGATCAAGGTTTCCGGCACCGTGGTGCGCAAATAGATGATCAAAAGGCCCAGCAGGCCACCGACCGCAAAGGGTATGCGCCAGGCCCACTCGCGCATGGCTTCAGGTGCGACCGAGGCGCTCACCAGGAAGGCAACCAGGCTCGATCCAAGGTTTCCCAACTGGATAAATGTGCCACCAATCAGACCGAGGTAGTGCCCCTCTTTGCCAGGTGGCGCCAATTCAATTGCAATGGCGTTGGCGACACCAGCCTCAGCGCCAGTAGCAAGCCCCTGAATGAGCCGCATGATCAGCAGCGCTATCGCCGCCGTGACGCCGAGATCCTTGTAGGTGGGCAGCAAGGATATCAAAAGCGAGCAAACCGCCATGGCCGTAACCGAGATCAACATCACGCGCTTGTGGCTGATGCGATCTGCGACCGGCCCCAGCAAAGCCGCGCCCAGCGGCCGAGCGCAAAAACCCGCCCCGTACACGGCCAGTCCCGCTAGCAGCGAGGTGGTGGGATCATCGGAAGGGAAGAAGTGCGGCGAGAGAAACGCTGCCATTACGCCGTAGACATTCCAGTCGTACCACTCCAGCGCCACCCCTCCTCCAAGGCCGGCGGTCATCCGCTTGTTGGCAGTTTGCTTGTCAAGCTGGATGGGTACTGCGCTGGGCTGAGCAATGATGTTCATGGGTCCTCGGGCTCTATTGATGTCGTTAATAATTTTAAGGGTCGCGCGAGAACGAGCAGCCGCTCGTCGGCCCAACTGCGCCCGCAGCGGCGGGGTCTATGAGAGCGGCGGCCTTGAGGAGGCCGGACCGCGGAAGCGCAGGCGCAAAGGGTGCCCGGGATGCCGGTGGAAAGCCCGCCTCCCTTCGCGTATTTGCGGGCCTCGCCTCAGGAGCGGCCATTGCACGATCCTAACGGCGCAGGACGCCTCCATCGTTGCCTCCGACTTGCGCGGCGGCTCGCATAAAGCGCGCGCGACATTCCGTGCCATTCCCATGGCTAACCCTCCTCCTGTTGCTCTTAGCGCGCTTCTGAAGAAGCTGATGTTCTTGTTGGACGGCGCGGCGTCAAAGAGCGCCGCAGCGTCAATGAGATCCTTCAGATGCGCCCGCTCTCGCTGGCCGCACGCTTCCGGTTTCCCGCATTTGTCAGCCTTTTTCTACACCATTCCTGAAATCGATTTCAAGATCAATAAGAATTCAGAACTGTGGAGTCAAGCCGCTTTTCAAGGCTAAGGCGCGCCTCATGGGGCGCCGTCAGCCCGCTTGAGCGACCGGTGCCAGCGGCGCGGGGACTGATTCAGCCCAAAAACAGGCCCTAAGAACCGTCGTTGCCAAGAAATCGATTTCAGTTTATGCGCTGGTTCTCATATTCCTTCAGGAGAACCGCTCCATGACCAAGACGTCCGATCTCATCCAGTCGACATCTGTCGCGCCCCACGTGCGCCTTTTGACGCTGAATAGGACATCGAAACGAAACGCCTTGAGCAACGAACTGATTGTGGATCTAGGCGCGACCTTGCGGGATGCCGCAATTGACGAAGATGTCCGCTGTGTCGTGATTTGTGGCAGCGATGCGTTCTTCTCTGCCGGCGCCGATATCAAGGAGATGCGAGAGCGCGGCTTTGAGGCAATCGACAATCCCGCGCGACGTTCTGCCTGGCGGGATGTCGCCAATTTCCCCAAGCCTCTCATTGCCGCAGTCGAGGGCATTTGCTTCGGCGGCGGCCACGAATTGGCACTGCTCGCGGACATCGTGATAGCAGGCGAAGGGGCGGTATTTGGACAGCCTGAGATTAACATCGGGATATTGCCGGGCGACGGCGCGACGCAAAGGCTGACACGCGTTGCTGGCAAATCGCTGGCCATGCTGATGATCCTGAGCGGCCAATCCATCACGGCGCGGATCGCGATGCAGGCCGGCCTTGTGGCGGAAGTTGTCGAAAGCGGCAGGGCGCAGATTCGTGCGGTCGAACTAGCCGATCTGATTGCGCAAAAGCCTCCCCGTTCGGCTGAACTTGCCAAAGCTGCAGTTCTCGCCGCGTTTCAGACCACGCTGGACGCCGGGCTCGAGTTTGAACGGCAAGCGATCCGGTTTGCCTTCAGCACAGCTGACCAGCAGGAAGGCATGAACGCCTTCTTTGAGAAGAGGCCGCCAAACTATCGCGGAAACTAGCTACCGCGATCTGCTCGCATGCGGCGCCAGCAAAGCTGGACCGCGTAACATGGGCCTTTCAACACTCCTTTGGGTCGACCAGGCCGGCGCTACGGGCGACGATTTCGTATTGGCCGGCCCTTGCCACACCAACGTACATGTTCATCCTACAGTGGCGCTTGCCCGGCACCATCTCCGCCGGCCCGCCAGGCCCTTCCGCAAGCTTTGCGTGGTCGAGAGCGGCGGCGACCGCCTCGCGGTCAAGCGTACCAGCTTCCTTGACTGCGGCTTCCCACAGCTTCAATCCTCGATAAGTGCCGGTCGCGGCGCTGCCTGCTGAGAACCGGAACTTGCCAGGAAACTGCTTTTCGTAGGCCGACTGAATTTTGGCGCTCACCGGATCTTCCACCGCGAACGCCCTGTAGTAGTCCAGGCTGCTGGCGAGGCCTTCGATCTCGTGAGCCTGATTCATTTCGAGCGTGTTCTCGTCATAGTAGACGCAGCCAAGCCGTCCCCCATTCCTGGAAAAGCCCGCTTCATAAAGCTGTTTGAAGAAGGAGCCGACGCCCGGGGGGATGACGCTGTTGAAGACCACGTCTACTTTGTTGGACGTGATGCGGCTCACGGTCGATGAAAAATCGATCTGGTCAAGGGGATAGTACTCCTCGAACACCACCTCCCCGCCGCTGCTCTCGATCACCTTGCGCGCATAGGCGTTGATTGTTTGCGGCCAGACGTAGTTGGAGCCAGGCAGCGCGAAGCGTCTGCCCCCGTTCTTGATCAGCCAGGGGATGAACCGGTCGCAATTCTGCGCCGGAACCGGGCCGGTGCAGAACAGATTGGGCGTGCACTCCTTGCCTTCGTAGGCCTGCGGATAGATGTAGAGCGTCTTGCCACGAGAGATGATGATGTCCTTGATGGCGTTACGCATCGAGCTCGCAATGCCACCGAGCACCAGGTCGACCTTGTCTCGCTGAATCAGCTTGCGGACATTGCCGACAGCGACGGACTCGTTGGACGCGGTGTCCTCGATCAGGAGCTCGATGGGGCGCCCCAGTAGACCACCGGTCTCGTTGATCTCGTTGACCACCATGCGAGCGACATTGGCGTCGGTATTCCCGGCAAACCCGAGTGCCCCCGTAAGGTCGGTGGCAATGCCTATCCTGATCGGGCCTTCGGCGGCGTTGGCCCAGTCAGGACGGATCACCCAGCTGGCCGGGCCGGCCGCAATGGCCGCCGACGCAAAGGCGAAATTGTAGAGAAAGCGGCGGCGGCTGAGTTGTCGGCGATCATTCAACATCGAACTGACCCATAGCCTTAAATCCACGTGCCTTGCTCTTTCCCCGGGACCGGCAGCCTGAAAGCTATCTGTCATTTTAGGTTTCAAGCAGCCTCTTCCGCTCGCGTTTGGGTAAAATCGCGTAACAAAGGGCAGCCTTCAGGACAGTCTGAAAAACTCCTTCGCGTTCCCGCCAAGGATTCTGATCGCCAAACGCTCTGCGTCTCGCGACTGAAAGTAACCGTTCGCGACTTTTTCGTTCAGAACCTCACCGATCAACCGGCGTGCGCCCTGTATCGCGGCAAACGTCTCCTCAACGTGAAGACAATCTCCTCCGATCATCATTCGCGATTCATCTGGCAGGACTTCAATGGATTCGTGGAGGGCAAGCTTGAAATGTGACGGGCTCAATAGAAAAGACCAGCACAAATCAAGCCAGACATTTCGGTACACAAAGGCCATTCCCAACAGGTCCCGGCTCCATGGATAGGCCAAATGCATCAACAGAAAGCGGGTCCGAGGATGACGCTCAATCAACCCGGTCATGCGTAGGGGGTGGGAGCCGCTTATGATTGCCGTTCCAAGATGAGTTTGGACTGGCAGGTCGGCCTCGCCTGCGAGTTGGCAAAACAAGTCGACGACAAAGTCGCAGAACGCCTTGCGCGCCGCAGGGGATGGAGACCTTTGTCCCCAAGCCTGCCGAGCCAGTTCCTCGTCCGGTTCGTCAAAGCTTAGATCCCGGTCATAGGCGAGTGCGTTCTTGAGCGCGATGTGATTGCGCCGTGAGCAGCCGGCAACGAGCTCACGGATTGCGTCGCAATAATCATCGAAGGTTTTCACCTCGAGGCCGAGGCGCCGCAGCAACGTATGCCCGCAATTTCCATTATGATCGCGAGATTCGGGGTGCCAGCCGAGGGCGAATGCGTTAATCCGCAGGACCGCATCGTAACTTTGCCCAAGGACCGGCCGCGGATCCATCAACGGATCGAGAAAAGGGTCTGTTACGATCCTTCCGATGGCGGCCCGCCCGATCACCTCACTTGGCCATGTCGCCTCCTTGTGACGCAAGCGCACTGACGCATCTACCGCCTCCCAGTTGTCGCGAGTGATTCCAGTGTCGGCGACGCCGTAAAGCTCGGCGACTCCGCGGACGAGGTTACGGACGAATGCGTTCGATCCGCTCCTCTCGAGGAACGGCGCAAGGGCCTCCCAGGTGGTCGGCTCGGGAGGGATAGATACCATTTCGATGGTTGCCTTAGGCTCGGATGGCAGCACGTGACTCGTCCAAGCCGCATAGCTCTGTTGGAACAGTTTCAACAGATTTACGTCCGCGCTATGTGCGACCTCGGCCATGTGATGTTCATGGACATCGACGACTTGGCACGAATTGACAAAATCGCTCATGGTTTCGGACATTGCCCCTCTCCGTTCAGCCATCGCAAGAAACTCAAATGCGCCACCTTCGACATGGAGATAGCCTCCGGCGAACGCCTCTACGGCGCTAGATACGACAACAGCCGCGGGTCGTTGCGCAGCTGCTGCGACGCGCCCGAAAGCGCGACACGGCCGCGATCGAGCACATAGGCCTGCTCCGCTACGCGCATTGCGAGGTCGAGGTGTTGCTCGACGATGATGATGGCGATCTCTCTGGCTAGCTCGACCAACCGCTCGGTGATCTCCTCGATGACACCGATCCAGACACCCTCGGTCGGCTCGTCCAGCAGGAGGAGTTTCGGGTTTCCGAGGATCGCGCGCCCTATTGCGAGCATCTTGCGCTCGCCACCGGAGAGCGTTCCGGCCGGCTGATCGAGGCGCTGGCCGAGTTTCGGAAACATCTTCATCACCCGCTCCACTGCCGATCCATCGGGGTGCAAAAGCGATCCGACGGCGAGATTGTCACGCACGGAGAGGCGCGCGAACACTGAATGCTCTTGCGGCACATATCCAATGCCGGCCCGCACCCGCACTTCGGTCCGCCGGCGATCGATGTCTTGGCCGTTGAACTGCACGCCGCCCTTCCATGCCGGCAGTTCGCCGACAATCGCTTTCATGAGCGTGCTCTTTCCGGCGCCGTTGCGGCCGAGGACGGCGACCCCGCCATGCGGCGGGATGGCCATATTGACGCCGAACAAGACTTGGCTACGTCCATAGCCGGCATCGAGATGCTTGATATTGAGGAATTCAGGCACGGCGCAGATAAATCTCCTGGACGCTTCTGTTGGCTTGGATCTCGGCAACCGTTCCTGACGCCAGCACCTTGCCCTGATCAAGCACCGTCAAGCGGTCGCAGATGTCGCGGATGAAATCCAGGTCGTGCTCCACGATGACGAGCGAGCAATGCTGTTTGATCGGCTGCAGCAATTCGCCGGTGACGCGGCGCTCTTCCAGGCTCATGCCGCCGGTGGGCTCGTCCAACAGCAGCAGGCGGGGTCGGCATGCGAGCGCCATCGCGATCTCCAACCATTGCTGCTGCCCGTGAGATAAGGTCGCCGCAGCATCAAAGGCGCGATCGGCGAGCCGGAACTGGAGCAGCATCGTCATGACCTCCTCGTGCAGTCGTCCTCGAGTGCGCGAGAACGCCAGGTCCAGCAGTGAGGACCTGGCCTGCAGCGCGAGCAGGATGTTGTCGTAAAGCGTGAGGGTCGGTAGGACGGCGGTGATCTGGAATTTCAAGCTCATGCCAGCTCGCGCACGCTCTGGCGGCGTAAGCGAGGTGACGTCAGTGTTGATGAACGTCACCTTGCCTCGGGTTGGCACGAGCGCACCTGCAAGACACTTCATCAGCGTGCTCTTGCCCGAGCCGTTCGGTCCGATCAGGCCATGAAACTCTCTGTCGCCGACCGTGAGCGCCGCTCCGTCTAGCGCCGTGAGCTTGCCAAAAACCTTGGAGACGCCGGCGGCTTCAAGGAGCGGCATTGCGCTTCTCCTTCAGGCTCGGGCCGAAACGACCGACACGTTCTCGCTCACCTAGCACGAGGCTGATCAAGCCGAGGGGCCGGAACAGAATGACGAGCAACAGCAGAACGCCGAGAATGATCGGCCAGATATCGCGATAGTTGTCGGAAAGCCAGAAGCTGAGCCCCTCGACAATCGCGGTGCCGACGACCGCACCGATCAATGTCCCGGAGCCGCCGAACAAGACGTAGAGAACGACCTGGGTCGACATGACCACGCCCAGCATGTTTGGCCAGACGAACCCCTCGTGAAACGCATAAAGGCTTCCGGAAGTACCTGCAATCGCGCCGCTGATTGCGAATATGATCGCCTTCAAATGTTGCACTTTGTACCCGAAGAAGGCGATCCGCTGTTCGTTCTCTCGCAATCCCGCGAGCGCCAGGCCGAACTGGGATCGCAGCAAAAAGCGCGACAGAAGATAGATCAGAACTAGAATGGCGAGCACCAGGTAGTAGAAACCTGGTCCCTCGCTCAATTCGTGCGAGCCGATGGTCATCGGTTGGATCGAAGGGATACCGTTCTGGCCGCCAAGATAATGTGACCCTCTCGCCAGGCGGTCAGCTGCGTAAGCTCCGGTCATAGTACCAAGGGAAACGAAGACTACACTGGAGGGATGACGGCCGAGCAGCAGGAAGCCTGCCAGCAGCAATGCCGCCACAAAGCCTATCAGGGCTCCGGCCGGAAGAACGGCAAAAATCGATCCGACCCCGAAGTCGCGTGAAAGCAGCGCCACACCGTAGCCGGCCATGCCGAAGAACAACGACTGGCCCAAGCTCAATATCCCGGCATAGCCCCACACCAGGTCGAACGACAACGCGAAGAGGCACAGTATTAGCACTCGCGTCGCATAAACAGTGATGTAATCCCGCAGGACGAGAGGTGCGATCGAAGCCGCAATCAGCAATGCTAGTTCGAGAATCGGAAGCACCTTCGTTCGCCCTGCGAAGGCAGATGCCAAGGGGAGCGAACGAGCAGCTTCAATGACGCGTGGCGGAGGCTGTATGCCAGTGCCGGTCGATGACATCAGCACTCCTTCGGATCGACAAGGCCGGCGCTACGCGCGACAATCTCGTACTGGCCGCCCTTCGCCACTCCGATGTACATATTCATCTTGCAGTGGCGCTTGCCGGGCGCCATCTCGGCAGGCCCGCCCGGCCCTTCTGCGATCTTGGCGTGGTCGAGGGCGGCAGCTACCGAGTCGCGGTCAATTGTACCAGCCTCCTTCACCGCCGCCTCCCATAGCTTCAGTCCGCGATAGGTGCCGGTAGCGGCGCTGCCTGCCGAGAACCGGAACTTGGCAGGGAATTGTTTGTCGTACGCCGATTGGATCCTGGCGCTCACTGCATCCTCCGCCGCCAGCACCTTGTAGTAGTCGAGGCTGCTCGCGAGCCCTTCAATCTCGTGAGCCTGGTTCATTTCCAGGAAGTTTTCGTCGTAATAGACGCAGCCCAGCCGCCCGCCGTTTTTGGAGAAGCCGGCCTGGTAGAGCTGTTTGAAGAACGGGCTAACGCCGGGCGGAACAATAGCGTTGAAAACCACGTCTACTTTGTTGGATATGATGCGGCTAACCGTAGAGGAAAAGTCAATCTGGTCGAGCGGGTAGTATTCTTCAAAGACGACTTCGCCACCGCTGCTCTCAATCACCTTGCGCGCATAGGCATTAATTGTTTGCGGCCAAACATAATTGGAGCCAGGCAGGGCAAAGCGTTTGCCACCATTTTTGATCAACCAGGGAATGAACTGGTCGCAATTCTGAGCCGGTACCGGCCCGGTGCAGAACAGAGAGGGCGTGCACTCTTTGCCTTCGTAACCTTCCGGATAGATATAGAGCGTCTTGCCGCGAGAGATAATGACGTCCTTGATCGCATTGCGCATCGAACTCGAGATACCCCCGATCACCAAGTCGACCTTATCTCGCTGAATCAGCTTGCGCACATTTCCCACGGCGACGGATTCGTCGGAGGCAGTATCCTCAATCAGGAGCTCGATCGGGCGTCCCAATAGGCCGCCGGAATCGTTGATCTCCTTGACCAGCATGCGAGCGACATTGGCGTCGGTGTTGCCGGCAAAGCCGAGTGACCCCGTAAGATCGGTAGCAATGCCGAGCCTGATCGGGCCTTCCGCAGCATTTGCCCAGTCCGGGCGGATCACCCAGCTGCCTGGGCCCGCCGCGATGGCAGCCGAAGCGAAGGCAAAATTGCCGAGAAAGCGGCGGCGGCTCAGTTCACGGCTGGCGTTGATCATCGGTTGACCCCTCTTCCCGAAATTAGGCCTTGCGGCCGGAACTTGATGAAAATGATGGCGAGCACGAACACCAGAACGTCGGCGATCACCGGCGACATCAGCCAAGGCAACCAGGCACTGAACGTGCCGATGACGCTGGCGCCAGCGACCGGGCCCGCGAAGGACCCGACACCGCCGACCATCACGGCAACAAAACCCTGGATAAGAAATCGGATGCCGAGATCGGCGAACAGCGAAAAGACCGGCACGATCAGCGCGCCGGCGAGGCCCGCGAGCGCCGCGCCAAACGCAAAGGTGACGCTGTAGATCATGCCCGTGGAGATGCCCGAGGCACGCGCTAGCTGTGGGTTCTCCAGCGAGGCGCGGACCCGCAGCCCAAACGAGGTGTAGGCGAGCAGTGCATGGCTCGCGGCCATCACCAGCAAAGTGATGATGACGATGACGCCGCGCCAGGCAGCGAAATGCAGACTACCGATCGTGATAGAGCCACTGATTGGCTCCGGCACGGAGAGATAGAGTCCGCCGGTCAGGCCGCGCACGGCTTCACGAATGATCAGCCCGAGCGCATAGGTGCCAAGCATGGCGACGATTGGAGCGGCGTAGAACCGTCGCACCACGACTTTTTCCAGCACGAAACCAAGCGCGCCGACCGCGACGGGCGCGACAAGCATGCCGAGCGGGACCGGCAAACCGAGGCTGTGCACGAGATAAGTGACGTAGGCGCCGAGCAGGACGAACTCGCCCTGGGCGAAGTTGAAGATACCCATCATGCTGGCAATGATACCGAGGCCGAGCACGACCAGGACAACGATCGCGCCGAAGCTCAAGATTTCGAACATGGCGATAAGTAGCGTATTCATGCCGCTGCCTCACATTCCTTGAGATTGCGAGCACATCTTCTTCACCCCGATCGTTTGAAGGGGTGAGCTACTCGTTGGAAACGAAGGGCTGCTGGCACGAGAGCGCTCCTAGAAGGTCATCCCGGCAATGGGAGTTGCAGGCGATGGTGGGCTTCTTGGGCGGCCCGCCTGTCGGCGCTTCATTCACGACATGCTGCGCGAGATTGCCTAGAGAAAGGTAGGGAGATCTGAGTAATTTTGGGTAATGTTCGCCGGGCAACCGACATTGCGCCCGCGTAAAGAGAGCCGCCTGCGGGCCGCAAACGTTCTCGCCAGGCCAATTTCAATTCAGCCAAAACGATAGGAGAGCTACCCGCATGTCCTAACCGAGTCGCAGGGGGCGCAAACGCGTTCCGCGGCGAACGATGTCGAAGCATTGGAAGAAATCAGGTGAAATGACGCACTACTTGACTATGCCGCAGGCTGTTTGTTCAGTACTGAAAAGCTCATTGCGGCCGAACACCTGCCTTGCCAACCAGCGGAAAGGTAGATTCAGTTCCCCCGCACACGTGTTTTACGAGGTTTGGAGCAACTCGTCGGACGCCGGAGGCGTGTCATTATACTCTTCGAGCCGCCTGATGACGGCGCATGACAACCCGCTTCGGTCAGCGAATTCCTTCACCGACCAGTTCAGCATCACCGGGGGCTCGCAACTGCGTCCCGGTGAGCTTTGATGCGGGCCGACGGTTGCGACGATCTTGGTGTTGCGTGAGCGGCGCATCGTGCCCTCCAAATCATGAGATCATAGCTGCATGAAAACCCGGCAGGGCTCATAAGGTGTTTATAGCGGTGCTGGTAGGCCATGCGCACCGCTGGTCCGTCGTCGCGGGGCGAACAGGAGAGAACACTCGGCTTATACTCTGGATGCCGCCGCGGGCTGCCCCTGTCGCGCCGACCGCACGATGCGGTCGATCGCGCGATAGGCGAACACAATCGCCGGCCCGATCGTAATGCCTGCGCCAGGATAGAATCCACGCATTGGCGAGGTCATGTCATTGCCGCAGGCATAAAGACCTGCGATCGGCGCCCCATGTCCATTCAGGACCTGTCCCTCTGCATCTGTTGAGAGGCCGGTCGCCGTCCCAAGGGTTGCCGGGACAATTGGGAGTGCGATGAATGGGCCGCTTTTGATAGCCCCAAGGTTCGGGTTTTTCTTTGCGACCGCCGGATCTCCCAGCGTACGGTTGAAAGCCGATTCACCCCGGTTGAAGAGCGGATCGCGTCCTTCAGCTGCGTGGGCATTGTGTTCTTCAACGGTCTTTTGGAGCTCGTCGGGGTCGAGGCCCAATTCCGCTGCAAGCTCCGCAATAGTCCGGCCGATCTCGATGTAGCCCAACCGGGCATACTTGTTGATACTCAATGTCCATGGCCAGGGGAGCAGATGTCCCATGCCCCTGAGGCGGACGAATTCCTTGTCGCAGATGAAATAGAACCGCTTGTCCGCCGGATAACCGTTGTTGAACATGGCAAGGCAGATATCATGATACGAATTGGATTCGTTGACGAATCGCTTGGCGTTTGGCCCCACCGCGATGACGCCTGGACGGCCACGATCGAGCCAGCCGTAGGGGACCACTTGCGAGGAGCGCCCGCTCCTGAGGATCGAGACGGGCGTCCAGAAGCCGCTCGATGCCACGTCATTATCAATTGCCGCTCCGAGCTTGCCTGCGAGCGCAATACCATCACCAGTGACATCGCTGTGGGCCAGCGTATCATTGTGCTGGTGGGCTCCGCTGAGCTGGGCTCGCAATTTTCCGTTCCGCGCAAAGCCACCAGTTGCCAGGATCACTGCGTGCGCGGCGCGCATGCGGAGATCGGCACTATCCCGCTTGAGGAGTGCGCCAGTAACTCTCCCTCCCTCCCTCGTCAGATCTACCGCCGGGCAGCGTGGCCAGATTTCAACGCCATATCTGCGCAGGCTTACCAATAATTGCGCGATCAGCGCATTGCCGCCACTGAGTTCAGTGCCCCTCCTGTAGCGCAGCCGGTCGCCTGCGTAGCGGCTGACCCGGCGCAGGACGTGCTTGAGCGAGGCAACCGACTGGAAGGGGTTGAGGAAGCTTCTGACCTCGCCAGACGAAATCATCATGCCGCCGAGCACGACGCGAATCGGATCACCTATCAGGTCGAAATCCTTGCCGAGAAGCCGTCCGTCGTAAGGTGCTGGGCTCAGCGCCCGCCCCTTGTCGACCCCGCCGATTTGGCTGGAATGATAATCCGGAGCGGAGGCCAGTGTGAACTTCACTTCACTCCCATTCTCCAAGCTGGCGAGCGCCGTTGGGCCGTCTTCAAGATAGGCGTCCACGAACTCGGGGCGATAGTAGTTGCCAAGTTCTTGTTGCAGATAGATCTTCGCATTCGCAATCGAATCATCGATTTTCGCGGCTCGGGCCTGCATTGAGCATGGAACCCAGATCATGCCGTTCGACAGGGCGGTCGTGCCACCGAGCCGGTCAGACTTCTCGCACACCGTGACGCGAAGTCCGGCCTTTGCCGCATAGAGCGCTGCGGACAGTCCAGCGGCGCCGCTGCCGATCACGAGCACGTCCGTCTCCAAATCGTGCGTTGGCTTGCTCGCTTTGGAGAAGGAAGCTGCATTGGGTTTCAATTCGGTGATTGGGCTATTCATTCGTGCCTCGGTGCAGATTCTGCAGTGAATGCTGGCGCTCTCGCGGGAGGGGAACGGCCTTGAATTCTTCGGCTGCAGCCTTCACCGCCCGCTCGATCGGGATCCGTTCGATGGAGGAGGCGCCAACGAAGCCAACACAACCGGTCGAGCGGTAGACTTCCGAGGTATCCTGGGGCTCAGCGATTTCCCCGCCATGGCAAAGAAGCGTGACGTCCGGGCGGACGGCTTGAGCTGCATCATTGATATCGTTGATGCGCCTGATGGCCTCTTCAATCGACTTTCCCTCCTCATGTCCCACAAGCCCGCCGCGCGTTGCGCCAACATGTGGGACGATGCAATCGGCTCCAGCGCTTGCCATCGCTTTGGCGTCGTGCGGGCTTGCCACATACGCGAGCGAGAAGATGTTCTTCTTACGGGCCGCCGCGATCATCTCAACTTCACGCTCAAAGCCGAGCCCCACGCGGCCTCGACGCTCACGCCATTTCTCACCCATCGTTGAAATGGTCGGATAGTTGATCACGCCGGAGAAGCCGGCAGCCCAGAACTTGTCCAGAAGATCATCGAGGTCGAGCCGGAGGGGATCCCAGGCCTCGACACCGCCTATAACAGGAACGGAGGACACGACATTGCGGATCTCCGCCGCCAGCTCAAGCGTCCGCGCATTGGAATCGCCGATCCGGCTCGTCGGCAGCCCCATCAACCGCGATAACCCAGTACTGTAGACCACGAGCATGTCAGCCCCGCCCAGAGCTGCGCATTTTGCGACGAGCCCGCAACTGCTCGCCGCGGCAAGCACTGCCTTTCCCGCCGCAACTTGAGCTATGATCTTTGCGAGTATTTCGGACCGATCAAACATCCGCACGGGACGACCCTCCTGGCGTCAGTCGTTCAACGATCCACGATGCGGCCGCGTCCGCAAATTCCGGATCGTTGATGTGACAATCCAGCTCGCGGGCGATGATCGAGGGCGGTAGGTTTTGCCTGACAGCGTCGAACCAGGCTCTATCGGCTTCAGGATTTCGAAAGATTCCACCGTCCCGGTCATAGTCAGACACCCCCTTGGCCGGCCACAACACGAGGGCGGGCGCCTTTGCTTGCGAGAGGCGCTCTGCTGTGAGCGTGCCTATGCGCTCGTTCTCCGAGGCGGTCGTGCGCATGAGCGTCGTGAAGGGAGTATGCGAATAGAATTGGCGCCCCTTGAACTCGGCAGGCACGCTCGAGGGAGGGCCAAAGTTCACCATGTCGACAGCTCCCGGCGCGATAAGCTGAGGAATCATGCGGTGAGAAGCTGCTTTGAGCCGATCCGGACCTGCACTGGCCGTACCGCCGACCAGCTCGTCAGCGAGCTCGGTTGTGGTCAAATCGATCACCGCATCGAACTCACCGGCGGACACGAGCTGCTCCATCTTGCGGCCCCCAGCGCCATTGGCCGGAAAGACAATCGCGTCGAAGCCGGCCTCTGCCAGCCGCGCTACACAGCGATTTGCCGCCGGCGTCGTGACCCCAAAGGCCGTGATCGCAACAGTCTTTCTCTTCCGCCGCTCTCGAGCAGGCACATAGCGCATCGCCGCAATGGCGCGCCCTGCATTGCCCAGAACGCGTTCGGTGAACGCGTTGATTCCGAACAGATCGACCAGGGTCGGATAGAGGATGATGTCATGGTGGAGGGCGAGTTCGGCCAGGAGGGCTGGCCTCGCGCTGCTCACCAGCAGCTTTGGGAATCCATACGGCAAATCCGATACAACTTCACCGAAGACTGCGCTACCTTTGCCGCCCGCCACTCCGACGGCGGCGTCGATCGCACCTGATCGCAGGAGCTCCTTGACTTCTTCACGCGCGCTTGCGGCTATTTCCCGTAAGAGCTCAGCGGGTGCAGCCATCCGTTCATCGCTGCTATCCGCCTCGCTTCTGCACCTCCTGTTTGATGTGCCTACATCAATCGTAAGAGTCTTGCGGCCCCACTGTTCGATGACGCGCGCAAGATAAGCGCTTTCGCGGCCCTTTGTGTCCAAGGTTGCAATAATCGCGACCTTGCCCGCATGATCGGAGGCGTGACCATCCCGGACCGACCTCAGGTCGCCCGCGCAATGGTGAGACACGATCTTCCTCCTAGACGTTTCTGGACATTTGGAGGTCTAGATCGAAGTAAAATGGCCCATAAGCCCGGATACGAGCGCAACTGGGTAAAGTTGGGTAAGCACGCCTATCCTTTCCAGATTGCCCGCATGGAGCGCCTGCGGGAGCTGCTCGCGATCAACTCAGCGAGCCCCGTGATCCTCGCAGAAATAGCTCCGGTCCCGGAGCCGGCTGAAAATCACCGAGGGAAGACCCTCTCCCGCCCGGCTCAGCAAGCGATCGAGCAAGGGACCATTGAGGGCCCGGACGCTGAAGCTGGGCGAGAATCGCGGACATTGGCCGAGGACGGGCTAGACCTTGAAGCGAGGGGCGCAAGCAAGATAGTTCTGGAGCAATCGGAAGATCTCGACCGGCTGACCGTCCAGACAATCAGGCTTCCGGCCAGCAGCGAGATCGTTCGCCGCAGCCCGCCCCAAAACCGCTAGGAGCCAGGCCAATGGCACCGAGATCCTCTAGGGGCCACAAGTCGAGGCGTTGCATTCACTGTGGCCAGGTTGGACCTCACGTTGTCGTCCTCGGGGGATACGCACACCGCCGCTGCATCGGCAAAGCCGATCCAAGTGCCGCGACGAGAGCCATTGCGCCCCACGGAGAAATCTCCTCCGGGCCGCAGGACCTGAGCCCGAGGTCCCGATCCCGGTGGTCGCCAGCATCTTGGCACGCCGCTCTGTGAGGCTTCCCCTCTACCATTCACGCGCGCAGCCGCAATCTCGCGCCCGACGTCGGCGATCAAGCCGCTGCGCCTTTTTGCCGTTGGCGGAACTGCAGGTGCAGCGCGCTTACAGAAGCATCCATTGCGCCGCGTGCACACAGGCCTCAACCGCGAGGCAAAGCTCCGGTCCCTGAAACGCCGCAGTTCAGACGCCCAACAACGATCTGACTTCCTCAGCGCATGATCGCGGGACTGGAGACGACATGATCACGACTGCGCCCTCGTCACGGTGAGGTGAAGCCTCTGCCCGTTCTCCAGGAGAACAGATAACACGGGGCAGTCGCCATTGGTCTTGCCGATGGAAACCGCAGCCTTGCGCTGCCCGAACGAGTAGTGTCTCAGGAGGGCTTCCTTGAAGTCCTCAGCAAGTATTTCCAGCGGGTCTGAAAGCACGGTGGCCGCCATAGATTTGGCTCCTGCGCGCGTTGAAACTTCAGCATATCCTTGTTGCAAACCTATTTGCGGCGTACTCCCCCTGCACTTGGATACTTTCCTGCATCGCCCGAGCATTTCGCGGTGAAATCCACCTCAAGCGAGGCTGTATGGCGAGTGCCCGCCGGACGCGGCTGAACGCTTAAATGAGGTGTTATCGGCGCCGGTTGAGTTCGGCGGGAGCTGGCAGTTCGGAAGCTCGCACGTGAACCGCTTCGTATCTTTCCAATAAGGCGCCGGATTTCGGCAGCATAAGGTCCGAGATCAGGGAATTCCGCTTTACTTGCATAGTAATGTCATTGCGTCCGAAGCAACGAACCGAGCGAACAAATGGCTCGTTTTTACTTCAACCTGGAATGCAAGCACAATGTCGCTGATCCCGGCGGGCTGGCATTCGAGAGCGAGCTCCAAGCCTTTCGTGCGGCACAGCGTCTAGCAAATGACCTAGCGAGTGCTCAGCCTCCACTACGGGGTACAACTTGCGTGGTTGTTACACGTAACGATCGGGGTGAGTCCTATTACGTGAGCGTTTGACGAGCTTGCCAATCAAAGCTTTCGGCCATACTGCGCTTCGATTGCTGCGCTTTCCTGGCATTCCAAGCCAGTAGATGGAGGACACCGCGTCCTTGGCGACTCTCCTCAACGAATTCGGATCGAGACTAATCAGCTGGCCATCTTGTCGCGGACCAGCCTGCCGCAGAGCCGGTTTTCGCCGCAGCAACCGCTTGTCTCGGCGAAGACTCGCGGGAGTTCACCAGGACGCGCAGCGCCGATGCGCTGTCGGCCAACCAAGTCAGCCAAATCCTGACCGTCACATCGGCGCTCGCGATCCACGCCTGCATTGCCGATTTGCCAACCGAGCCGACCGCCATCGCCGGCTATAGCGTCGGCGAGAAGGCGGCCTGGGGCGTAGCAGGAGTTTGGACGGCGAACGAGGCTTTGCGGCTGACAGACATCCGTGCACGATTGATGGATGGCGCGGCAGGACCTGGCGGACGGCTCGGCTATGTCCGCGGGCTCGCTCAGACCACGCTCGAGTCCTTACTTGCGAAGCATCGCTGCGAGATTGCAATCAGAAATCCCGACCTTCTCTACGCCGTCGGCGGCGCTGAGCAGGACGTTTTCAAGCTCTGCGAGGAGGCGCCATCGCTGGGCGCCACGCGCGCCGGCCTGATCGCCGTCAGGATCGGCTCGCACACTTCGCGACTTGAGGCGGCCTGCGATCCCCTACAACAGGCGCTCGCGGCAAGCACGCGCGCGCCCATCGCCGAGCGAAAGATCCTCCTTGCCGGTGATGGGGGCCCGCGCCTGTTCTCCGCATCGAATGCCATGGCAAAGCTCGCCAGCCAGGTCGCGCGCCCTATCGACCTCGCCGCAACGCTGGAGGCTCTTGCCGAGCAAGGAGCCGATCGTGTGCTGGACCTCGGCCCAGGACACGCACTGGCCGAAATGATGAAAGGCGTCTTTCCATCGATCCGCTGCTATGCCGCCGACGGGTTCCGCAGCATCGACGGCTTGCGCAACTGGATCGCCCTCCAATAACGCGACGTCCCGAGCTTCGAACGGTTATTGGGGGTCCAGACCCGCAAACAGAAAGGGCTTCGTACGTCTCGAGTACAAAACTTCCACTACTCGCAACTCAGGCTCGATCGTCCAGACGTCCTCGATCCGATCTAGCCTGCCAGGTAATCGGCAACGCGCACATCGGCGCTGCCGCGGAATGAGCTAGGAGATCCCGTCCATTCGAACCCGAACAGGTCGTACAGGGACACACCTTCCGCCAGCCACGCATGTAGCCATGTCTTAATAGGGATACATCCAATAAGTCGTGTTGGAATCGTCGGGCACCCACACGCCCTCAGGCGCAACATCTCCGCCACGTCATCCGGCGTCTTCATCACCTGCCCCCATGGATCAATCCATGACGAGCCTTCAGTGATTCGTTCCTGCTTCATTCACTCTCTCCCCAGCTATCCGAGGAGGGGGCAATTCCTCGTGACGCTGAGGGGCAGTTTTCCATGGCGCGCGACAGGCACGAACTTTGAAGGCGCCGCTCGCTTTGCGTGTCATGATGTTGCTGAGGACGAATCAGCCGAGATTTCACCAATGCAAGTGGACACAATTGGAAGACCCGAGCAACTGAGTAACGTGCAGCCGGGTGAATGTATCTTTTTCGATTCCAGCAACGGAATGCGATTCGGAATGCTCACCAAGGACGGCAATCAGAAAGGCTTTCTCGTATTTGCAAAATCGGATGATGGCCGTGCACCTTGGGTCATCACCGGAGGACTGCCGCAAAACGTGCTTGTCGTCGACAAGGTGCAGATCAGGGCTGATTGGACAAGCGCCGCGATAAGTGCGGCATCTCAAATTGGCGAAATCACGAGCGCTGCCGGTAATTTCTATATGAGAGCAGCTCTGCGGAAGATGGAGACGGTCTCAATCAACCTCGCTAGCGGCCTTCTAGATGATCCTCCGTCTCTGGGTCCGATTTTCCATTATGCCCGCTGGAGCGCAGGTCTTGTGAGGGACGGCAAATGGTTGTCGCTCGTTGAGTTTCCATTCACGAAAGGATCCGTCTGATGGCAACGCGCGACGAAGAGATATGGCAGGTCAAAACGGCTTCAGCGGCGCTCATAGCGATGTTTGGTGAGAGCGCAAGAGCAATCAGATCCTCAGTTCGAAGAGCGCTTCCTAGCGATCCTTGAGCGAGCCTACTACCATTTCCGCGACGATTGTCCGAATGCCCCCGACGGCAAACCGCGCGAAGTGACGACTGTGCTCGAAATGCTTTCGTCGACGCGTGAGCTGCTCACCGGTTGGAACAATATCACGGGTCAAGGCGAACCATTCTTGAAGCCATAGGGCAATACTCATGCAGACCAAAGGCTCGCCGACAAATCCAAATGAAAGACGCCGCCAACTGGGGCGTCCTCACTTTAGGGCGATCGATTAACCATCGCTTGCGGAAGCGGGTCGGAGCGCTTTTTGGATTTCGCGTCATTGGACCATAGTACGCCCTCAATCAAGCCCAGGGATATTTACAGAGATACTTTCTGCGAGTTGTTTCAAGGTGCCCTTAGAGATATCCCCATCTGGCTCGACAACCGAGCAAGTGCGAGCGCTGCCCCTTTATCTTTCAGCGGCTGAATTTCCCCCTCTAGCAGCTTCCTCTTCAAATCATGAAGGTGAATCGCGGCAGCGCCGGTGAGGTTGTCTTGCCTAATCTCAGTCTCCGCCAGCAAACAGGCTGACTCAACTAGAGTGAATCTCCCCCTGGTTCGAATTGAACGAGCAATTCCACTTGGAGCGATTTCACCGACTGACTCATCGGCCACCTCTTCTTTGGGAGGCGGTTCATCCGACTTGTGAAGCGGCTCCTTGCTCATCTTGCGGGAGCGCCACGACAATGGGTACTCCCGATACAGCTCTCTCCGACAGAACTTGATCCAGACATATCCGTATGCGGTGCCCGTTGTCTGCCGACCTATTTTGACAGCGTGCAGGGCCGGGCTTGGCTTCCTGTCTATGTCCGAAAGATCTAACTCCAAAAGTGACCAGCTTTCCGGTGCAATTTTCTCGTATGGCTTTTTTCCATCCGGCGTGCCGAAGGCGGTTATTTCTCCCAGCCGCAGCAAATCATGTAGTTCATCTTCGATCCGCTTTCACAGCCTACCCTCGATAATGCCGGACGGAGTCAGATGAGATGCATACCTAAGAGGGGTCGTTAGCGCCCGCTTCGTAGTAACCGTTTTGCGTGCCTGCTGTTTCGCGCAATGGCGTTGAATGCTTCCGCGCCGTTCAAGTCTGGTCGGAGTTCTACAGGCAAGACGAATGGCCTTACCTGTCGCCAGAGTCCCGGCAGGAACACCGTTCCAAGCAGCGCCCCAAAACCGCGCATCGCGAAGAGCATGCGAGGACGCCTGAATCTCCATCAAACCAAACAGCCAAACGCAACGGCCCAGGCGACCGATCGCCCTTGAAGGCGACACGCGGTTAGGACTTCGGATTAAGCGGAAATGACGATACGGAGGAATGTGTGATAGCCGTATGCACTGCTGCTAGGCAGCGTCATCATAAGTCGCTATCGGCGACCTCACGCTAGAGCTCAGTGGTACTTCTGACCTCTATTGTCAAAGGCGATCTTCGTGCCTTCCAGCACATCAACGACAGCCCTGTTGATTATTCCATCCTCGATAGAACCTGATTGATACGAGATGCGGGCGCCATTCTTTCTGTCGAATGTTGCGTGTATGATCTGCTCGGCATCGCACACGACGGCCAAGTTTGGATTATGCGTTACCATGATAATCTGTCGCGATTTCTTTGCTTCGTTGAGAACCGGAACGAGCAAGCTCACAACCGTCTCGTTGTCCAGATTCTCCTCCGGCTGATCGAGGACGATCGGATTTCGTCCCTTGTCGACCAAGAGATAAAAGATCAATAGAAGAGCACCGCGCTGCCCGGGCGACAGCCGTTCGATGTGTGTGTCTTGGAACAGCAGCGTATACTTCGGTTCCAAATACTGAAGTCCGAATACATAGTTGTAGACCTCCGACGGGGCCTTGTCCTTCCTCATCAGTGCCCTGATCCCCGGGACATTGGGCGCCGCCTTATCGGCGCTCTCGGTCAGCAGGGAAGTGACCTCTTCGGCAAAGCCAACCGCATCGGCCGCATCTTCAAAGGCATACTTCTCAAATCTGCTACGGATCGCGACGAAGCTCTCGTCTTCGCCCCGCAGCTCTCCAATGTTTTGCTTGATGGCTCCAAAAAGATTCGTCGCTATGGCGTCAGGCGAGCCGAGCAGCTTGGCTTGAAACTGAAGCTTGTAGTCGTCTCGGATCAGCGAATTATTCTGAATCAACTGCTGCAATGGGGCGAACAATGCCTCCCGCGCTGCGCGCTGTTCTTCGAGTACTGCAAAAATCTGGCTGGTAATCTCCCGGCGCGCCGCCCGCCTTTGTGCCAGTACCGTCGGAAGTTCATTTAACTGAGCGAGCCGTCGTTGCAATCCCTTAAGGCTTTCCGGCTCCGTTTCGGATCCTTCAATTGCCTCCAGGGCGACCTGCCAACTCTTCAAGGCTTCCGTGTACGCTTGGTACTTTTGCTGCGGGTCGTTCAATGTCTGCGAGAGCTGCTTCTGCTCAGCGACCAGAGCCGCTTCCCTCTTAGCGGCGCTGTCGATCCTTTCTGCCATCTCTGCGTCGCTCGCAAGGATCGTTTGCTCAAGCTGAATCAGTACGTGGCGGTTGACTGTCAAGCTAATCATCTTCTCCGCTGTCAGGTCGACTGCGGCGAGGTCATCCGCGATCTCTGATACGAAGGACGCGAATTGCTTCTCAAACAGACTAATACGCTCGCCGATGTTGCGGAGCGATCTCTGCTTTTTGCCGATCAGTCGCTTAGCATCGGCAACCTTCTTGGCCTCAGTCTTGAGCTGCTCCAGCGCCGCGCCGATCTCCGCGAGCCTTGCACTTGCCGCTTGCTGATCGGCAGTAAGAGCCGCCGTAGGTTGTTCGACCTGTGCAGGTCTAACTGTCACGTGTTCCTCGATCTGCTTCGCCTTGAGCCTGACCTGCTCCTCGATATTTTTCTGGACGTTGGGATGGAGTTGATCCTCAGTTTCAACGATCTGCTCGTTGAGCGCCCTCAACGTTTTGCGAAGCTCGCTCGTTTGAGCTCGGAAGACATTCTCCTGTTTCTCAATAAGCTGATCGAAACTGAGAGCCTCCAGACGGACGCTGTTCGGAACGTGTGAAAAAATCACCTCGCGCAGTTCCTTCTCGAACTCGTTTGTCTTGCCTGACACGTGATCATTGCAAAGGGCTTCGAATCGTCCCTGAGGTATGTACCGAACAAGTTCAACCCGTTCGGGCGATGGATCATCGGCAAGGCTCATCACACATGGATCGCCAGCTAGCCAGTATAGCTTGCCGATGAACTGACGCGCCGGTTCACCCGCCTTCCCGCGAAATCGGTCGCGTTTGAGAAACGAGAAGTGAGCATTCTGCTGCGAGTTTCCTAGCAACGCCACGATGTCCGCAAGGGCGCTCTTGCCGCTTCCTTTGTTACCAATGATCGCGATGAGTTCTGGGTTCAGAAGGATTTCGGTTCCGTGCAACCAAGTGTCGGGAAGCGCACTGTCAGGTTTTTTGTAGACGCTAATCCGGTCTATGTAGAATGTTTTGTGGCCATTGATCCGCTCTAGCTTCGGCGGCAGCTCGCCTAAGAACGAGCGTTTCGCAGGTTCTTTCAGCACCTGTAACAGCCCCTTCCAGGTGGGATCGGCCTTGATCCACGTACGCTTGCCGGAGGGAAATTGACCGTATCCGCGCTTGTCGTTGGTCCCGCTACCTCGGAAGCTGTGGGCATCGCTGCCGGAGACCGCGAGTCGAGCAACGCCCTTCAATGCCGCCTGGAAATTATCGAGCCATTTTTTGTTTCCTTCTGTTTCAACACCGCAAAAGGCGGCCCAATAATCCGTGCTTCTCGTTTCAAAAATGGGAGAAGATTCGAACAGACCCAGCGCATACGCGTAGTGATCCGTCCAATTTATTGAATCAAGTCCGTCGTAGGTCGAGAACGGCATGAAGCCAACTGCGCGACCACTGGGAACCTCGCGTATCGCCTCCTTGTACGAGTCGACCTTCAACTCCGCGATCCTGCATCCAGCGGCGAAGGCCTCCTCGTCTTCTGAAACAACCCTGCTCTTGTCAATTCCATGTTTGGCCAGTTTGTCCGCGCCCACATAGCGGGCGTACTCCATCAACGCATCACGAGATAGCGGTTGATTGATGAGTTCAAGCTTGAGCCGCGAGAGAAAGTCTCTGAGGTGCTGATCGCTGATTTCATCGGAGAAGAGGACGTGGGCATTAAGCCGGCCCTGCATTGGCGCTGCCAACCGCAGTTCGATACCAGGAAAGACTGTTTTCAGAAGTGCCGGAGCGCCTTGTTCGCTCTGTCGCGCCTTTAGCGCGAACCGGCCATCGAACGTCCAGTAGTCCATGAGCCCGAACGCCACTGGAGCAGCGTCATTTAGGGCACCGATCATCTCGTCGACGAGGCGACGGTTTCGCACCTTGTCCGTACCGAAGCGCTCGCCGTCCCAATGAAATGAGGCTGGCGAGTGGACATGCAGATCCCACTCGCGCCATTCGGAGCCCCTCGCAAACATACCTGCAATCCTTCCAGTTAGTTTTTCTTGAACGAAACCCAATTAGTTTTAATTCCGATGCGGCGATCACACCTAAATGTCGATGCTCTCGATACGAAGCGCTGACGGCCGGGTCGTCTGCGCGAACAGATTTGTTCAAGCTTGCCGGATTCACGTGCTTCCGATCGGCCATCCGACAAGATTCCTGAGACGGTATGACGCATCCGCCCGCCAGCGTTCGAATACCGACTCGTCGATCGTCTCGTTCACATTCACGGGGCGCCGCCGTCTCGAACGTCCGACTCTTAGCCAATCGTCCGATAATTCGAATAGCTGACGGCCCTCTCTACAATTTTCACGAAACGCTTCATTTCCCCTCCCATACAGCCCGACGTTTATCGAAGCCGACATAGCTCCCAAGAGCCTCTTGGATACGACAACGCAAGCAATGCAGCAGCCGTCGTAGCCCCACCCGTTCCTTATGGCCCCAAGCCCTCAGATTGTTCGATTACAATCGGAGGCCGCAGTGAATCGACAACGCTTCGTTCTTATTCGGCTTCTGGTGTGCTGTACGTGCCGTTTAGAGCAATCAACGCAGCCTTTCGGCGCGATGAAGGCATGATTCGCGGCAAGCAGCCCGACACAGAAAGCCTGCATATCGTAAATTTCGGATGATGAGGGGAGCACAACTCCGGGCAGATGGCGTGACTGTCATATAATCAAACACTCTCGGTTCCGCGCGCTCAACATTTCGTGCTGAGCGCGCTCACACTTGCTGTCTCTTTTCGGCCGCCACAAACGCGTCTGCAAACAGCCGAATAGCCAGGCCTTAGTAGGGATACATCCAATAAGTCGTGTTGGAATCGTCGGGCATCGATCGCAAGGTCGGAGTCCGCTGCGGCGGTTTAAGATGCGCTGAAGAAGAGATAATCCGGCCAATGTCATCGAGAACTGCGCGGCTCGTAGAATACGTACTATGGTTGAGAGCAAACATTTCGCTTCCGACGGCCGAAACATCGATTGTTTCGATACCGGGCACGAGAGTTGGCCCGCTGTTCGTCACGAACCCCATTCGAGACTTGGACTGTGCTTTCTTCAACGAAGCTAGCAGTGCCAGATCCGTCGAAGAGGCATAGAGAGTCACGGCCCCTGCGGCTGCCTTAATTTGATTTGCACGTTGCAGATAAAGATCGCGGTCCACGTCCGGGGCAGCAAAAATCAACTCGGTAATACCAAGCGCCGTCTGGCTTAAGGCAGCTTGCTGCAAGGCGCCAAGGACGACTTCGCTACCGAGGCTATGTGCAATGACGATGATTCTGGAGACCTTGCCCTCCTGCTTGATCAGCTGGAGAAGGTCGAAGAGGCCATCCGGCGCGAACAGAGCACTCTCGCGGTCGTAGTCGTAGTCCTTCCATCCGCCCTTGGACGGCCAGGAATACATCATGACGCGGCCTTTGTAGTTGGCGTCAAAAGCGATTTGGGCTGCCTTGAAAGCCGCGTCATTAAACGCAACGTTATAGCCATGGACAAAGAGCATCAGGCTATCTGCCGGATTAGCTATAGCAGCCGCGAACTCCTCGCGTGAGAGCCGATTCAGCTTCTGAATACGGAAATGTTTACCGTCCTGCTCCGCCTCTTTGATTCCCAACCAGGTCGTTCCAGGTACTTCTACTTCGCCCATCTTGTGAATAACAGGAATGCTGACCGTCACATAGCCCAAGGTGTTGGAAGCGGCCCGGCCATACGAGATCTGGCTCAATTCTAGACCGGGCCCGCCCGTCACAACGCGATTGGTGGCAAAGTAGACCGGTACCAAGCCCTTGATCGCAGACTTGTTGACCACCACCTCGGCTCCGGTGGTGCTCTTGTTGGGAGGTGCCTCCTCGCTTGCCTCACCCGTCGCCGGCCGCCATGGCCGATAGCCATGATAGTGTCGAACATGGTGGTAGTATCCAGGGCCGTAGCGGTAGCCGTATCTCTTCAACGCGCTCCCATGTTTCTTGGGGGCCTTGTGGACATGTGGCTTGAGCGGCTGTGAGGCCGGCCCCTGATGGGCGCAACCGGTCGCGAGCGCGCAGAACAAAACAATGAGCACTGTCCGGAGACGTCGGCAAACCTCTCCGATCCGTTGCAGACGGTTCGAGGCCCGAATTTGCGATGCAAGCATGACCATTCTATAGACACCTACTTCGCAAGGACCTGAGACACATTGACCGTAGCCCCCAACCATCCGCGGTACCTGTCCACGGCGGGCCCGCTGGTGAGCTTATAGGTGAAGCGCGCCTGCGCTCCGCCGTCGTTGATCGCGCAAGCGATATTGCTTGCGCCATTTGCCGTCTCGACATGCCATTTGCATCCTGTGATGCGGTAGCCGGGCTCAGCCGGGAAGTTTTCGGTATAATCCGCCGAATGCTCGGCAAACACGACCGGGTGATCGTCCTTGGTTTTGTTGACCGTATACGAGCGATCGATCTGCTTCGGCTCGACGAGCTGCGATGCTGGCACGTTCACGATGAGGCGACGGTCTTCGGGCACGAGGGTGTGGATTGCTCCAGCTAGAATCTCGGGGATCTTCACGCCAGCGTTGGCCTGGGTCTGCACATGCGTGGAGTTTAGCTTGCTCCAGTTCTCGAATGAGATCGTTGTGTCCACCCATTTCGTCCAGCAAACGGACGGCTGGGGAATGGCGGCGATCATGTTGTAGAGTGGGCTTGCCGTGATCACAGTCGCGGGGATGATGAAGTTGACACCCGAAACCTGGGCCTCATTCCACTTGACGATACCGCCGACCGCGATCCCGAGCAGTGCGCCGAACTCGTTGAAAGCCGGCCCGCCGCTGTTGCCGACGTTCATCACCGTATCGGTCTGCCACCGGCCGTTGGGGCTGGTTTGGTTGCTGATCAGGCCGCTCGATATGCTGAGATCCAGATCGAGTGGGTAGCCGAGCAGATACAGCTGGGTGCCCATCGGGGCCTGCTGGTTATCGTCGATCACAGGCATCGGGCACCGCGAGGCTCCGCCGCTGCTTCCCGCTGGCTGCGCCAATTCGAGGAGTGCCAGGTCCCGGGTATCGTCGCGATGCACGGCAGTGACCTTGATCGGGTTCGCATTGCGCGATCCGAGCCGGGCATCAACCTCGAAGGTCTGGTAATTCTCCTCGCGTCCGATCACATGGCTGTTGGTCAGCACGAGGCTATCGCCGATCAGTAGCCCGGAACCACCACCGACTTCCTGCTTGCCGTTGAACATCACGCCAACGAACTGGACGTGAACCGTCCTGACGTTGTAGCGCGCGGCAATCTGCACCGCCGCGCGGTCCGCTCGCGCCGGCGCGCACATCAACGTAACGACGCCAAATGTCAGGACGGATAGAATGTCCTGACAGCGGCGATATCGAGTGGGCTTAATTGTCCGTTTCCGTTCCATGCTGAATTACAATAGTTCATTATTGAATCGGGATCGTATTTGGTGACTTTGTAATCGCCGACCGAGCCTGACGCTTTTTCTTTGCGGCACTGCTCTGGAGCATCATCACGATTCTGCTCATGCGTGAAGCCGAGCGCGTGTCCGAATTCATGGACCGCGACCGCGCGAATGCAAAATTCGCGTTTGTCTTGGCAGCCTTTGCTCCAATGATTGAAACTGAAATTGAGAGTCATGCCCGAGGATTTGCCGTCCAGGTATTTTCCGACAACGTCCGTGTGAGCACCCTCGTCGGCGATCCGCACATGAATGCCCGACGCGCCGTCGGTACAGGCGGGCCACGTCTTCGAAAACCGGACGCCCCCTTGCGCTGCCGTCTCCCAAGTCTCCGCAACCGCTTTCCGGACGAGGTCGGCATACTTGCTGTCCTGCGCTTTGAGGTTTTCCCAGCAGACCGGGATTTCCTTGATGTCCCATTTCGAACCGCGGATGACCGTGCCGTATAACTCCATTTCGGACACGCCGGAAGGAAGCGCAGGCTGAGCATTCGCGCTCCAAGACAGAGAGAGCGCGAGCAGCAGTACGAGTCTGGGCAACCAAAGGCGAAACACGCTTCTTACTGGGTCGGAGTTGGGCTCGGCGGGAAGACTGGCACCGGCGCCACAATGAAACCATTGGTCCGAGGTCCGCCCCCAGTGCGGCGACCGCCAGCTCCCGCTCCTCCCGGGAGTTCCTGCGATTTCTCTCCCCCTGGCAAAGGGGCTGTATAAATGGGGTTATCTTTTGATCCGAGCGGCGGCGTTTTTGCCGCATAGCCAGCCGAGCCGGACTTGGCTCCATTGGCAAGCACGGCATTCGGACCATTGATATAAATCCCGAGATTGCTGAACTGCTGCGCGGAGGCAGAAGCCTGGACTGCAGCGGGGGTCCAACGCACCGAAGTGAGCGAGTACTTTGCCTCGACGCCGCCGGTCACCTGAACCGAGAACGTGTAGGTCATTTGCGCTGGCTCCGCGCTCTCCGAAGGCATGGCCGGCGTCAGATTGTTGGCCGAGATGAGAACAGCGTTGTCCCGCAACCACGTCGCAAACGGCTTCGAAGCATCGACAATGATGCGCTTATAGGCGACCCGCTCCGGAAATTTATTCTCGGCGAGGGCCTCGAGCTCGGCCAGATCAGTCGGCGTTCCACGATAGCAACCACGTTCATAGGTCCCAGAACCGGCAGTGGCAGGAGTGGTATCGGACGCAAGCTGGGCGTTCTGCTTCATGAGGAATGACCAGATCAGGTCATAAGTGTCCTGGGCCGAAGCGGTGGGGCCTACATGAGTGATATCGCTGCTCGTCGCGCTTAGAATCCGCTTGTAGTCGAATGCTGTCCCTGACCCGAGTCCGCCGGTATCGGTCACTTTCAACTCCAGGAAGAAGGTGCCATACAGGAAGGGGTCGATGTCAAAATGGGCGTACCTGTCGAACGCTTCTTCTGGCCGGGTTTTGTAGATTTTAAGGTATTCCTTCCGCCTCTCGCGCTCGATTTGGTAGAAGGTCACGACCTCACACCTGATTGACTTGAGAAAATACGGCAGCTCGCCGGCCGTGATCACGCCGGTCTGCGGATCATGAATATGGTACAGGCTCGTGCACCCGCCCATGGCAAGGCAAATGCCAGCGCATGCCGCGGCGCGGCTGAATTTCCACATGATCGCCCCCGTCCGCGTCGCTGACCACGCGCGGATCTCCCGCTAGATTGAAAAACAGTCGCATCAGTTCGTCAATAGCATCGTGACCACATTGCAGCTTTTCGTTGCCCCCCGAGTTCTTGGCGCAGATTTTCCGCGAGCCGCGACGCGTCATCGAAAGCCGAGCCGAATCACCGGACAACATCGAGACCAAGAGGTGTGAGCAACGCGTCGAGCCGATTGCAAACAGGCTAACGCGCGCTTATCGAAGAGACATATTGCTTGCGTGATTTGGACCAAGATTTTGCCCGGACCCGTCGACAACCGAACCGAGAGAGAGGCCTTTGCTGCCTGGAAAAAGGCAGCCCAAGAGCTTGCTCACGGGAACGAGGCGATTGCGAATGCAAGTCGCGACGAGCTCAGGAAAGCTCTGGTTGATCTTGACGCGCTGTTTCGCAGTGCTCCCGGCAGCGCCCACAAGGCCTACCGAAATCTGACGGAAAGGCGGATCGAGAAGGCGCGGGAAGCGTTCATCGACTCGATAGGAGACGGCCATCTTTCGTGGTCGCTATCCGATGAAACGCCCGAATTGGCCGCGTTGAGGATGGGCGGCCTCGTACGGTAAATTGACCGGGTGCTTGCCGAGCGGCGCTCTCACTGGCCGATCGCGCCAAGTGAGTGGCACCTCGAGGAGTTCGGATGCTGGTTCATTCCGCGGCAGGGCGTCAGCGCATTGCGACCTGCCCGACGGGGGCAAGCCTATTCAAAGCGAGGAACACTCACCGAATCCTGCCCGCAGCGATACAGGGCTACTCTGTCCATGTGGTGGATACCCGCACATTGGCACATTGCATAGTTCCGCGCCGGCGATTGTTTGTGGGGCTGGACTATCGGACTCAGCTCCGCTGTGGCAGCAATTTTCCTTTATCCTTTGGTTGACCAGAGACGATCCATAAGGCGCCCGCATTCGATCGCCATCCGGAAATGCAGGTAGCAGCCGCGCTGGAATCAAGTGGGAAAAGTACCATTCACGGTAGCCTCCTGCTTCTTTTAGCTGCTGGTTGCGGCCGTGCCACCGCCTCCGCTGCTAGCGACCTCGTAATATGCCTTGGCCTTAAGATGGTTCTGCAAAGCGAGGGGCCTGTACGGTGCAAAGCTCGTAAAATTGCGCACCGCCTTCATTGACAGCCGCTCATAGACGGTTGGGTGAAGCTGCGCCGTGTCGGGCACCTGTCGCACTGCCTTTGACCATTTGAGCGCGGTGCCACCCATACCCACCATGCATTCATCGTGCATCATGCCGTCCGCCGACGGATATAATCTTAACCGGTCACTATCGACCAAGACGCGACCGGCCTCCGGAATCTTCTGGGTGATGAATTCCACCATCCAGGCCAGCGTGACATCTGACAGGCGAGATTCGTTCTCGGGATAGCTTCCACCGATGTCGGCGTGATTGCCGGCAAACCAGATCTGGTCGAACTGCTCGGGCTCACCCTCTCGGTCTGGCCACTTCACAGTACCGCTTCCTCCCCAGGGTACCCGCTTGAAGTCCCTCCGGCCCTCATCGATTGATTGCAGATGCCGTGCGTACTGGATATCCGATGGAAAATGTCGATCGTAAGCCCAGTCTGGAAAGAAGCGTTGCCAACCGATCGCGGCGACAGCGTCCCAAATTCCGATAAAATAGGCGGAAGCCCCTGCACGACGTCCGACCTGTGAGCTGTAGGCATTGCGAAACTGCGCCGCCCGCTTGTCGGCTTCCGCGGCTGCCCTTGGCATTCCAAGCCAGTAGATCGAGGAGACCGCCTCCTTGGTAACTTTCCTCAAGGAAGCCGGATCAAGACTGATCGGCTGACCGTCCCCCTCCTTCGTCGGAATACCGCAGAGCTCGAGCACGTGCGCGAGGCACCTTGCCGTATAGGCGCCGCGGCTGAAGCCGAACAGGTAGATACGATCTTCAGGCTCCCGACGCCGATAATCGCGACATAGCAATCGATGATCTTCTTCGTGATGCCGATCCGAACATCTGCTGGACAGTCTCTTTCAACCTGCCCCAAGCGTTGGTGTGTCCAGGCACAGGCGTCCCAATCCGGGAATGTAGAGTGCTAATTGCCTCTCTGGGTCGATGATCGAATCCGGCCCGGTACGCGTAGCGCGGTATAGCTTATAGACCGTGCGGCTCTCGTCAGGCAGGAGACCGCCTTCGTTGCCCGTGCCGTCCGCGAACACCAAGATGTTCTTAGCCATGTCAGTCTGCCTTTATCATGTGACGAGAGGTTCGAGGGATGCATCAGCGACGGTAATGCCGGTCGCATCGGTGAAGATGGCGGCTACATCCCTGGCTGTCTGACGGTATGCGTCGTAGGTGCTTTGGCCCACGAGCGGGATCGCCTCTGCCAGGCTTATCACCTGGCCCTGCTTAGCGGCGATCGCGGCGGCCTTGAGCTTCTGCTCTTCAGAGCGGAGACTGGCAATGGCCGCATTGAGGTCGGAAATGTTCGTGGGTGTCACCAGCTTGCCGCCGATGTAGACGAGCTGGCTAAGTCCGACGATGCCCAGGATCGTGTCCGGAACGACGAAGGTCGAAAGCTGGTTTACGCCCGCCGCGATCAGCCCACCGATCACGACCAGCCGAATATAAAGCTTTGGTAGCGGTACACATCGAAGGCACCGTCAGTGGAGAAGAAGTCACGCCAGCTCGCATTCGACGGATCGACTGACGTCTTTGCCATCGGAAGCCAATTGCGGCGCAGGAGCCATGCCCGATTGTCTGCCGACAACGTATTCCGTTGGCTGTCAGTGCCCTTTGCTATGGTTGCGCCAATGCCGCTAATGCCCAAGAGCGTCAGGATCGATCCGGACAGATCAACCAACGTTCCGGTCTGAAGGAGAAGCAGCGAAATCAGGGCAGCAACCGCCAGAGAGAAAGCCAGTGTCTGGAAGGTCGACAGACTTCCTTTGCCGTCCGGGCCCGCGGAGACCTGTGCGGGGTTCAACGCGCGCAAGAAAGATCCCAACGTGTGATCCTTCTTGCGGAGTGCAAAGGCTATCCAGAGGTAGAGAACCAGCACCTCGACAAGGACGGTCCCAATACTGAACCAGTAGGGACTGAGGCGGACGCTTACGGATGATACGCGCCAGGGCGACTGACCGACTGGGCTACGCTGGCGCGGCAAGGGAAACCATCCTCCAAGACTTGGAAATGGTCGAAGCCCGTTGAGAGCTGATGACCCGCAACGTGCAGAGCTACCTGGCCCGCGTCGGAAACGATGCGGGGCACTTTCTTCCCGTCTAAAATGTCACTCTGGCGATAGCATCTGCGGCACCGAATGGCATTTCACGAGTGACAATCAGCTAATTAGCTGATAAGCTTCCAGAAAATAGGAGAGGTCTACGGTATGGGTCTGGATATGTCGTCCTTTGGACGTGCAATTGCCTCCGCGCGCAAGGAGAAGGGCATGAGCCAAAAGGAACTCGCCACTAAGATCGTGAAGGAGGACGGCGAGGCAATAACTCCGCAGTACTTGAACGACATCGAGCACGATCGCAGAAGCCCGTCCTCAGACCATTTGGTGAGCGAGTTTGCGAAGGTCCTAAAGATAGACCCGCTGGCTTTGTACGGCGTGATCGGAATGCTGCCCGAGCAGGACAGAAAACTGATAAGAAAATCCACTCCTGACCAGGTCAACCAGGCATTCGTTGCGTTTCGGAGACACCTGAAAGGATAGCGCTTGAGGTACGTCCGCGACACGATGCATGGTTTTCGGGAGAGGCCTCACTACGAGCCTGCCGAACTTGATTCCATGTTCGAAAAGCTCGTGGCGGACCACCTGCGGAGCAAGCACGGCAAGGTCGAGTTTCCTATTTCGACTGACGATATCACGACCTTGATCGAGCGGGACGTTACGGATCTGGACCAGCATGCCGACCTGACCATGTATGGCGCCGGCGTTGAAGGCGTCACTGAGTTTGCCCGCGCCGGAAAGCCAAGGGTCTCGATCTCCAATGACGTCCACAGGTTCGAGAACCGGCTGCGCACCACCCTTACCCATGAATACGGGCATGTGATCCTGCACGCCTACCTTTTCGCGCTCGAGCAGCGCCAGCTAGCCGTGGACGGCAATCGGAAGCCCAATGCCATCTATTGCAAGCGGGATACGATGGTCTCCGCGAGCAAGACTGACTGGATGGAATGGCAGGCCGGCTATGTATCTGGCGCGGCCCTTATGCCAAGGACTTACCTCAAGAGAGTCGTGGGCGACATCCAGCAGCAGCGGAACATTTACGGGCCCTCGTCACCAACCAGCGAGAATGGCGTCGCACTGATCGATGCAGTCGTGAATGGCTTTGCCGTCTCACGCGAGGCGGCCACCGTGCGCCTGAAGATTCTGGGGATTCTCGGCCAGGAACTAGCCTCCGGTAATCTTTTCTCCTGAAATCAATAACTTGGCGCCCAGTTGACTCGGGCGTCGTTCGGCGTAAAATACGCTAATCAGCATATCCGCTGACTAATTGATAAAGGAGACGGCAAGATGAGCGAAGCGAACCAGGAAGGTCATAAGGAGCCCATTGAGGCGGGGCCCAAGGGCCACGAGGCCTGCGGGCACGATGAAGTCAAAGCCCTGCACGATATCGAGGAGGCCAAGGCTGACATCGACAAGGCCAAGGACGAGATCCAGCACGGCATGCAGGACCTGGACGCGGCCGAGCACAAGCTCGAAGCTGCCGAGGAGGAGCTTGAAGAGGCCCACCACCATCCGAAAATCATCCATTTCTCGGTGGACGGTGAGGATTACGAGACAGAGCAACGCAAGTGGACTCCGAACGAGATCATCAAGGAGTTCTCGGGTCTGGATGTCGCGACGCACTATCTCGTCGAGACCGATCCCCACCACCAGGCCAACTTTCAAGGCAAGGGCGACGTCCCGTTCAGATTGCACGATCACGCCAGCTTCCAGGTGATCTCGGTCGGTCCCGCTCCAGTTTCCGATGGGACTGCAAGAACCGGGGTGCCCTGCTTCATCGCGGGTCTGAAATCGCTCGGTTTCAATCCCGCGATTGCACCCGGCAAGACCGAACATGTTTACTTCGACTACGAAATTCCGACCGGCAAATTCGCCGGGCAGCAGATCAAGCTGGGTCTGGTGGTACCGGGGGACTTCCCGATGACATCGCCTAGGGGAGTCCACGTATCCCCCAGGTTTTATCCCAACCAGGGCGGAGGCGAACATCCGAGGGGCGGCATTCACGACAGCGCCGACTTTCAGAACGCGTTGGGTGGTGAATGGCAATACTGGTCTCGCCCTTACAAGAACTGGGGCGCCGCGAAGAAGGCGGTGGCTACCTACATGAGCCACGTCTGGAAACTATTGGACACGCAATGACAAGGGCCGTCCGGAGTGCGGCCATGTCCGAGGCGGTCGACGCGTTAGCGCGACGTCACCTGTTACGCGCCGACCGCCAGGAAGATCTCTGCTTCGCGCTCTGGCACCCGAGCACAGGGCAGACGCGGACGACCGCTCTGGTTGAACGGCTGATCTTACCGCGCGAAGGCGAACGGAACGTCCACGGCAACGCCAGCTTCGAATCCCACTATTTCACCCGAGCCCTTTCGGAAGCCGCGGAGGCTGGCGCAGGTCTCGCGCTCATGCACAGTCACCCGGGCGGCCTGGCATGGCAGGGCATGAGTCCGGATGACATCAACACCGAGCAGGGTCATGCAGCCGCCGTCTACGGCGCCACGAAGTTTCCCTTCGTGGGCTTCACGGTCGCAAGCGATGGAGCCTGGAGCGCCAGATTCTGGGAACGCACGGCACCGCGCCAGTACGCAAGGCAGGACTGCACCACCGTCCGCGTGGTTGGAGAAAAACTTCGCTCAACGTTCATGGAGGCTCTCGCGCCGGTCCCACGCGGGACAGATGCGCAGATACGAACGATCTCTGCGTGGGGCAGGAAGAAGCAGGCCGATCTCGCGCGGCTTCGGGTTGGCATCGTCGGAGCGGGCAGTGTGGGCGCCTTCATCGCCGAGGGCATGGCCCGTACCGGAATTGAAGACGTTACGGTGGTTGATTTCGACAGGATCGAGGCCAAGAATCTGGACCGCCTCCTCTACGCGAAGCGAAGCAATGTCGGGGTGCTGAAGGCGGAAGCATTGGCGGGACACTTAGGCGAATGCGCAACGGCAGCACGATTCAACGCCCTGCCGGTCGTGGCGGCTGTCTATGAGGACGCCGGCTTTCGCGCCGCGCTGGATTGCAATGTCCTGTTCTCCTGCGTCGACCGCCCTTGGGGAAGGCATGTCCTCAATTTGATTGCCTATGCTCACCTGATTCCTGTCATTGATGGCGGAATATCAGTGCGCACGAACCGACAGGAGGAATTGGCCGCCGCTGACTGGCGCGCACATACAGTCACCGTGGGACATCAATGTATGCAGTGCATCGGCCAGTACGATGCTGGGCTTGTTCAGCTGGAACGGGAGGGTTACCTGGACGACCCGACCTACATCCAGGGATTGGACAAGGGCCACCCGCTGAAAGCTCGCGAAAACGTTTTCGCCTTCTCGATGTCCTGCGCGAGTCTTCAGACGCTTCAGATGCTGGCGATGGTTCTCGATCCTCTTGGCCGATCGAACCCCGGTCAGCAGCTCTATCATTTCGTAGGCAGCTTCATGGAGCCGAGCCAACACGGGAAATGCAGCCCCGAATGTCTCTTTGCCGATATCGTCGCACTGGGGGATCACTGCGGGTTTGAGGTGACTGGCGCACCTCCTGCGAACAGAGACCATGTCCCAGAGAAGTTGCCTGAGCGGGTGCCAAGCCCGAGCCTGTTCCAGCGAATCTCTCGCGCAGCCAAACGCCTTTTCATCGGCTGATAAGTTAACCCCAGTCATGCGCTTCGGCCTTCCAGCAAATACAGACACGTTCGAGATACCGGACGATTGGTGGCAATTCGCCGAAATGGAACGCTTCCAGCCCGGTCCGGGAGGCTACTACCCGTACCAGGTGCGAGCCGGGAATGACGTGGACGTGGTACCTCTCGCCGACGTGGCGCCGCCTCAACGCAATCCCGGCGTACCCATGCTTAAGAAGTTCAAGCTGGTCCCGATACTCCTCGCATTCCAATCTCCCGAGTGCGCGCTCCCTCCGGTCGAGGTCTACCACGCCAGGTCGGGCCCATACCGCTTCACGGTCCACAATGGCTTCCATCGGTTCTACGGTTCAGTAGCAGCGGGATACGTGTACTTGCCGGTCCTCGTCCGCGAGCCGCTTGACCTTTGACGAGGCTCGCCGCCATCGTGCCAGCCTCTTGCCAATATCCAGGTGACCATACAAGATGACATTGGATGCCGCATTGGGGGGCACAATGGTTGCACCATCCGCCGATCCTGCTTGGATCATCACTCTCGTTCACGGCACCTGGGGACGCGGGTTCTTCAGTCTGGATAAGCCGACCAAGTCTCCACGTTGGTTTGAGGCGGGTTCGGAATTCCGGCATCACCTAAGCATTGAGTTGGAAACCCTGGGCATTCCTGCCCCGCATTTTGAAGTCTGCAAATGGTCCGGTTCGAACTCGATTGCTGCGAGAGAAAGCGCAGCGCGCCAGCTCGCGGACCAGCTCGAATCGCAACAGCGGTTGAATCCAGGCAGGAGGCAGCTTGTCATCGCACATAGCCACGGCGGTAACGTTGCGGTGCGTGCGACCACGCATCTCAAGAGTACCGATAAGCACATTCTGGTCGCGACGCTTGCGACACCGTTTATCGAGATTTTTCCGCGCTCAAGCATACTTTCGCCGAGTCCAGTTCTGACGTTTGTCTATCTTGCTGCCAATGTAATGCTTGGCGTCTTCCCGTTCCTTTTCCTGACAGGCATCATTAAGCCCCTGACGCAATTCTGGCTGGTGCTTTATGGTCCGCTGGCGCTCATCGCCATTGTCGCCCACTTCTTTTTTAACTCCACTCGCCAGAAGAAAAAGAGAGACAGGCTGGGTAAGCAGCTCGTACAGCACACATCTCACGAGGGACTAACCCCAACACAAGTCTGACCTTCTCATACTGCGAGGCATCGATGACGAGGCCACCCTATCAATCGCTGCTGGCGCATTGGGCCGGAGGCTCGCCTCATTCAATTCGAATCTGATGGAGGCTATCGGTGAAGGCGTACGGTGGATCTTTTTTCTTGTGTGTCTTCCGGTGCTAGGAATCTTCGCCTTTCCGAAGGCGTTGGTGGACAGCTTTATGCACAGCTTCTTCCTGCCCGCATCTTACATATTCTTTGGCGTCATAGCTGTTGTCTCACTAGCCATTCTCCTGTCAAACGCGATAGCGGCCATGTGCCTTGCCGTCTACGGAAAGGAACTGTTCATGAGTTCTGCCAATCCACAGGTAAGCACCAACTCTGCCCCCGATTGTCCAGGGCCGATTGCCATACACACCTTAACCCGCAATGAACTCAGGTCACCCGGTGGATTTCGTCACTTTATTTATAACGAACCCGGTTGCGCGGAATACGTCGTGAGATGGGCAGCCGCACGCATCGCCGGCAAGCACTACGTCGATATTCTCGTGTACGGCGAGGTTCAAGGCCGACACGACTGAAATATCCAGAGGATTCGGCGCTCATAGGTTGCTTGAATGAGTCCAACGAGCAACCGACGAGTTAAGCGGCAAACGACCGAAATTGTTGGTCGGCCGATTATCACTGCAGGCCTGCCTCGATGCACGGCAAGTTTGGGAAACTGGGCCTGAAGTGCGCCATGCGAAGCGTTGATTTCTGACCAAGTGAACCGTCCGCAACCCAAGGCGAACTCAAACACCAATCTTTCTGCAATAGTCGTTATTGGGTTGCTGTTTCCCAATAAGCTTGGCGGGTAGCCAAAACCTGTGCACCTTACCTTGGTGACACCAGAGATCGCCGACTTTGACGGCCTCATTTCTGTCTAGAAGACGATAGCCCGGCAGGAAATCATATCCGACCGTCGCGTACGTTTTGAACTGCTGCCAGAACGTTATTTCATACAGTGCAGACCGCTTGTCTCCGTCGAGCACGGCGCGGCGTATTTCTAGACCCTTCTCGCGTTTGATTCTTTGCCCGCCTTGTCAAGCAACTCCTTGACTACCTTCGCTGCCTCGTCCTCAGCGATGAAGGTTTCAATCTTGTAGGGAGCTTCAATGAACTGCCCATCCTCGCGATAAGCCAGCCCTCGCACTATCTTCTCGGTCATCGCGTCAAAGCTCGCGCGGGGAATATTGATAGCAAGCTGTTCGGTCTTCGGCCGCCCCCAACGTTCGCCGAGCCCTGGCATGATCTGGCCTTCCGGGATTGCCTCCCCCTTGAACATCTCTGCAAGCATCTTCTTGCCTCGGGCCGCTCGCGCGGCCGCGTCCTTCTCATCCCGACCGGCCTTGGGGTCCATTGCCCTCAAAGCGGCGTCGGCCAGGCCTTGCGATGCTTCGTGCTTGGTGTCGAGCGCAAGAGCGACGCGATTCAGCAGATCACCTTCGATCTTGCTGAAGCGCTGGTTGCAGCCGAAGCAGCTTGGAAATGTCCACCTCTCCAGGGTTTCTGGCGTTGCATAAGGATACCAGGCCTTCGGAAACATATGGTCCGACGTAAGTTCAACGCCTTCCTTCACGCAGTGGACGCACTTTCCGATCTCCCTCTTTTTCGCCATGTGCTCTGCCGCTCCTGAATGGGAGCGTCCGTATAGCACACCCGCTGACGTTGTGCTCTGCAATAGCCGCGGAGCGCCGAGGGCCAGCGCCTCCTATTCGTCCAGATCACCAAGTCCATCCGACCAAAGAAAAGCATTCTGGCGCCGTCCTATTTCGTCTCAGGCCCATCTCCAGTTGCGCGTCTGTCCCCAAAGCACTGCGAGAAGGCGCGTCCGGAATTTGATAGAACGACTATCAGAGGTTGAAATCTTCCCGGCACCTGTTACGCTTACGCATTCACTTTATCTTTTCAGGGAGGGCGCTCGCATGGCCAGCCCCAAGATCATTATCCTGTCCGACGGCACCGGGAATGCCGCCTCAAGCGTCTGGCGCACGAACGTCTGGCGGATGTTCCAGGCGCTCGACCTGCAAGGCAACAGCCAGGCCGCGAAATACGACGATGGCGTGGGCACCTCGTCCTTCGTTCCGCTCGCTGTGCTGGGCGGCGCATTCGGATACGGCCTCAAGCGCAACATCCTCGACGCCTACAAGTTCATCTGCCGCAACTACGATCACCAGAGCCATTCAAAGATCTACCTCTTCGGCTTCAGCCGTGGCGCGTTCACCGTGCGCGTCCTCGGCGCGCTCATTCTTCAGCAGGGCTTGGTTGTGGCGGATACCGAAGCGGAGCTGCACAACGGCGCGGTCGAGGCTTACAGGGCCTACCGGGCAAAGGGCTACCACTCGATCTTGCGGATCGAGGTGCTCTTCCGCGCCTTGCGCGACTACGTCCTGGTGCCGGTGCTCGACCTTTTGCAAGGCAACAAGCCCTACGCCAAGATCGTCCGCAAGGACATCCCATCCATAGAGTTCGTCGGTGTGTGGGACACGGTCGCGGCCTACGGCCTGCCCATGGACGAGATGACGCGCGGCGTCAGCAACTGGATCTGGCCCCTTGAGCTTCCGAACCGGGTCTTGAGCCAACGCGTCAAATGCGCAAGGCACGCGCTTGCGCTCGACGATGAGCGGACGACCTTCCATCCCGTGCTCTGGACCGAGGAAGGCGAATCCAAGCCAGCGGTCCCCACCACCATTGACGACGAGCGCCTGGTCCAGGTCTGGTTCGTCGGCATGCACGCGAACGTGGGCGGAGGTTATCCCGACGATGCCGTATCGTTCGTACCGCTGTCCTGGCTTGTCGACGAGTCGATCAAGCGTGGTCTCGTTTTCAAGGAGGCCCCCTTCGCAGACCCCGACTCCATTAAGCTGATCAGTTCAGCGCAGGATAAGGACGGCCGCCTCTATGACTCGCGTTCCGGCCTCGGCTCCTACTATCGCTATGGCCCGCGGAAGGTCTCTGACCTGTGCAATGACCCGTATGTCGGCGTCAGCGTCAAGTTGCCGAAGATCCACGAAAGTGTGTTCGACCGTATCGACAGCGGCTGCAATGCCTATGCTCCGATCGGCTTGCCGCCGGAGTACCTCATGGTTTCCCGCAACGGCAAGCTCACGCCGCTCGGGCCGACGACATTCGAGACGCCAGCAGGTGCGACCGCCCGCTTTGCGGCACAGGAAAAGCTCTGGAATTTCGTCTGGATGCGTCGGCTGGCGTATTTCGCCACCCTGGCCGCCACGCTGCATCTTGCGGCGTTCTGGCTTTTCCACGACCGCATCAAGGAGCATGAGTTCGAGTCACCGATCCGGATGGTCTCCGAAGCCGTGCGGTTCATCGAGTCTTTCCTGCCGAAATCATTTCACTGGTGGACGGACTGGTACGCCGCGAACCCCGAATGGTTCGCCGGCGGCGTCGTCGCCGTGATCATCCTTATGGTTCTTGGCGGCAGCCTTAGCAGCAAAATCAAGGACCGGATGCGCCTGCTCTGGCGAGACCGGGCGGCGCCGGTGCCGCTCTCTGGCCTGATGCACGACGCCATCTACGCGTTCAGGACCCACCCGCTCTATCAGTTTGTCATCCGCGCCGCGAAGCGGCACGTCCTGCCCCTGTTTTTGGTGGTGGTGATGGTCTGGTTCGGCGCGACGGTCGCGAGCCATTTCCTGTTCAACGTCGCGGACTCGATGGGTGCATTCTGCATAGGCACGGCAGAGGCCAGGCTTATCCCGGTCAACAAGGGCATCGACCAGGACAGCGCGGACTTCGCGACGTCGGCGATCTGTGCGCCAACAGGCCTGAAGGTCTTTTCCGGCCGCTCGTATGAGATCAGGATCGCGGTCACAGAGCCTTGGACCGACGCCGAGCGGCCGACCACACCAGGTGGCTTCCGGACCTCCACCATAGAGCTTGCCAACCGGTGGAAGTTTCGCGGTGCGATATTCCTCCGTCGCATCCTGTTCAGACCCTGGTACCGCATCATCGCGCGGGTGGGCGAGACCGGCGTGGACGAGTATTTCCTTGACCCCATCCCGCTTCCGAACACGACTCCGCAAACGTACAAGGCAACGTTCAAGGCTGCACGCAGCGGTGAGCTCTTTCTGTACGTCAACGACGCGGTGATCGGCCTGCCATGGCTCAGCGACACGTTTTACCCGAACAACGGAGGCAAAGCCAAGGTGACCGTGAAATTGTTGTGAGGCAATCAGACCCCACAGTGTTGGCTAGTCCGACGTCCGGGCGAAGAACCTTCGACGGATGGAACGTTCGGTGTTGCCAAAGTAGTCGCGCCACCAGTCACCGGTCTCAAGCGGTTTCGGCGGCGTCTTGCGCCACTTGAGCGACTCCCGGAAGGTGTGGTGCGTGTACAGCCGCATGAACTCTCCGAGATAGATGTCGGCCACGCGCGTATTGCCCCGGATCACCAGCATGTTCTCGTCGTTGTCCGTCGTGGAGGCGTCGCTGAAGTTGGCAGAACCCGCGACCACGATGGGATCGTCGGTCAAAGGATCGACGAGCATGAACTTGTTGTGCACGTAGCGAACGTTGGTGTTGAGGCCGGTCAGCCGCTCCTTCACCCAGCCATCGTATTTGTTGGAACGGATGAAATCGCCGATGGCGAACGTGTTCTCCGGCATCGCCCTCAGCGCCTGGATGTCCTTCAGCTCCTTGGTTTTCTCGGGGCCATCCTTCATAGGCCGCGTGGCTTTCTCCAGCAACGCGAGCCTGAACTGAGCATTGTTCTCGCGGTAAACCTCCTTCCAGATCTTGTTCATGCCGAAGGCAAAGGTCATCATGAGCCCTTCCTTTGCCCCTTTTGCCAGTGTGGCATACCACTGAAGCGCCGCCAGGTCGTTTCGGGGACTGAACACAGGCGTCACGCCCTTGGGCAGTTTTCCCTTCGGAAGCGGGGTCATCAACTCGACCTCGTTCCGCTCGGCCGGCGTTTCCGGGTCTTTCGCCAGCAACTCCCAATACTCCAGGAATTTGGCCGCGACGTCCTTGTCCTCGACCAGGTGGCCTACGTTCGAATGGCCGAAGATGCCGCCGTCCGAGAAATTGGTGCCGCCGGTCCACACAGAGACCGGCTTCTTGTTGTGCATCCGCACCATGAACTTGTTGTGCGAGATGTATGACTTGCCCTCGGTGCGCGGGATGCAGAACGAACCTATCCCTGCCGTCTTGATCGCTTGCTGGTTCTTCCTGCCGGGCTTTGCTCCCCGCTTGTCGTAAACCACCTTGACGTCGACCCCGCGCTTCTTCGCGGCCTTAAGAAGCTTGAGGAAGTCGGGGTAGTGGAATTCGTATGCTGCGATGCGAAGTCCGTCGCCCTTCTTGCAGGAATTGACGAACGCCTCAATTGCCTCGTACAGCCCGCGGGACAGCCAAATCCAGGCCTGCCCATTGGGGACGTTCTTGGGACTTTTGTCGCCGAACCTCGCGACATAGGCCTGGGAGCCGGCAACGCCCCGGTTGAAGTAAACGTCCTCGTCGCCGCCCTCGGGGCTTTCGGTGGAGATGTCGACGCTGACCTCCCGGAAGACCTCAAGATCCTTCGGGTCTCCCTTCAGTGCCGACACAGTGTAGGTATAGTCGTGGCCTGGCTCCGCCGTGTAGTCAGCCCACTGGAAGCTCTGAATGGGATGCTGCCGCGTCGAGTAGTGCGCCGGGGCCGGGAAGCCGGGGTCGGTCTCTGCAAACGCCTTCATGCCGGTCATATATCCGGCCTCTTCGGATGTCTGATCTACGCGGTGTATCGCGAAGCCGCGCAGCCCGGTGCACGACTGCTTCGGCAGGTTGATACCCAGCATGACGACGTAGGTGCCCGAAACGGCGTTGACCTTCAGGCCGTTCCTCGTCCTGTTCTCTCTCATGGATGCCCCTGAAATCGCTGAATGAAAATGACCGGGCGGATGACGAGAGTCCGCCCGCAAAAGGGCAGCCTCCCCAGATCTCCTTCCCGATCCCTATTGATGCACACTCTGAGCCGGCGTTCAACTTTACGTTGCTCGGAAGCCTGTCATTTCTCAGCCGCGAGCTTCTTCTCTACCGCAACTTGGGGTGATAAGCTCCAGCCATATTGTCTTGGCGTGAGGTAGCCGCATGCGCCGTTTTTATTTAGCCGCTGTTCTCCTTCTCGCTTTCTGCACCAGCGCCTCGGCATGGGGCGACGAAGGCCACAAGATCGTCTGCGAGATTGCCTACCGGCTCGCTCAGCCGGATACGCGCGCAGCCATACGCAAGCTGATCCAGGCGGACCAAAGGTTCGACACGTTCGCCGACTCCTGCGTGTTTCCCGACCATCCGCGCATTCGCCGATCGGAGCACTTCATCAATCTGCCCCGCGACGCGCGGGGGGTAACAGGGGACACCTGCCCGAACGCTCCGGAATGTGTGCTCACGGCCATCCTCAACGACTCGAAGATTGTGAACTCGAAGCACGCCAAGCGGGCCGACAGGCTTATTGCGCTCAAGTCGCTTGGACACTGGGTTGGCGACATACATCAGCCTCTCCACGTGTCCTTTGAGGACGACCGGGGAGGAAACAATATCAGGGTGAAGGGCGAGTGCTCGGGCAATCTGCACGGCGCCTGGGACAGCTGTCTTGTGAATCATGCAGTCGGGCCCGATGTCGATGAAGCGGCTTCAGACCTCATCGATGCGATCACTCCTGCGATGAAGACCAAGTGGACTTCGTCGGACCCGAGCGATTGGGCCAACGAGTCTTTTGCTATCTCGGAAGCCGCGAAGACGGGCTATTGCGTGATGCACGGCTCCTACTGCGACCAGCCCGAGGGCAGCGTGACCGTCAACACCGAATATCTCGCCGCAAACGAACCTATCGTGAGGGAGCAGCTTCAGAAGGCGGGCGTTCGGCTCGCGAATTTGCTCGACAGTATCTTTGCCGAGTAGGCCCGCTCTTCAATACGGAAGCACCACCAGCGGTATCGCACAATTGCGTGGGCCGTATCGACCATACGCGGCCCGTCGGATGGCTTTTTTCTTTTTTATATAGAACTGGCGTAGATATCTGAGAAATGCATGGGTGCCGGCATTTTCAACCGGCACCCCGCAACACTTGTACTTTTTAGGCCGTGAACCCATAAATCTGCCAGCGCACGGCTTGCCAGAGTCCGCTATGCCTCGATAGCGACTAAATTCTCCAGCGCAGCTAAATGACGCGAAGGGCCAATAGCGGCCCTTTCCTTTTCAGTCCGGTAGAAGAACTGCAGCTTGATCGGTGAGTTCGGTGCTGGGAGCTGGCTTACTCGAGCGTGCGAAAATGATCCGAGACATAATCGGTATTTCGGCTTCGGCTCTACCGTCTTGGCCGATTAGGATCAATCCGGCACCGCCATTCGCCACATTTAGAATAACCGGCTCGCCGCTCCACGTCTTGATCGGATCCATTCCGATGATGAGAAACTCACCAATCGGCTGGTCGAAATATTGAATGCGCAATTGCGGCCCGACTTCGGCTGCTGCAAGTTCAAAGCCCAAGTTTCGAGCGCGCGTGTAAACGTCAGCCAAGGTCGCAGTATCGGACGTGAACCCAAGCTGCGCTGGTGATACGAGTGCAAGCTCGATGTTCGTCTTGCGAGTGGCAATGAGAAACGTCGGCCGAGCGAAAACTTCTGCGGCTTGCCCACCGACACTGCAGCCTATCCGGTCGAGCTCGTTGCGAAGCTTCAGTGAATCAGCAAAAGTGCCTATTGCAACCCTTCTCCACGTCACAACATCGCGCTCGGACTTAATGAGTTGTTGAGACGCTTCGGCAGGGCGCATCTTGAGCTTCAGCTGTCTTTCTAAAACGTCGCGAGCCGCGCACTGAGCTTGCGCCGCACAGGTCGCTAAGTGAGCGATGCCAGCTGCAACTATCAAGACAAGGAGGTAGTGGCTGGCCCGATTCGCGCTAAGATGACGATCAATCGCGTTTAATTGCGCACTGGTTGTCAAAAGAGACATGGGGAAATCCTTTTTCAATCAAGCTTGATAGAAAAAGGCCCGCCTCCGAGTCTGGGGAAGAACGGAGGGAAATGACGTCCAATAAACATTTCCCGGCCGACTTAAAAATGCGTCCGGAGGCGGGGCCTATGGCTGAAGTATTCCCATTTTCAAAACGCAGGCGGCAGTCCGTAAGCCTGATTACCCGCCCGCCATCAAAACCGAAAAAGGCATGATGCGGCTAAAGCATAGCAGCATGGTTGGGTCGGCTCAATAGTGAAGTCTGCTGCGGGTCATTCGCGACTGGGGCGAGCCGGGAACGAGTAAGGTCACCTCCGTTGCGCCGTCGAAAGCGGAAGTCAATTCAGAGCATTAGCGACATGGTGACGGGGGCATTGCCGCACGCAATTTGATCGAACGGTTCTTCAACAAGATCAAGCAATGTCGGCGTATCGCGACCCGATACGACAAACTCGCAGCGAACTATCTTGCGTTCGTCAAACTCGCATCAATCCGAATTTGGCTGAGTGCTAATGAGTCCGCGCCCTAGTCGGGGTTCTCTTCACCTAAAACTCTTCACCCTATTGGCCGATCATTCTGCCGCCAGGTGGGGTAACGCCAGGGCCATCGGAGCAATGCCTTTCGTCAAAGTGTTTTTCCACACTATCGCACTGGACCTCAGCGGCTCCTTCGTAAACGACCACTAATCTGTAATGTGGCGCGGTTCTCCTGCGTCACGCCCACTCTCCCGTTGCGCGTCTGTCCCCAATACACGGCCAGGAGGACGGGGAAACTGGAGCCGAGGCGCGTACGCGCAAGGCATCCAACCGTATCCCTGAAGGGTCCCTCGGCCGGACCCTCCGTTGCGCGCCCGCTATCTCCTCGTCTCCCGAAATTTCCCGTCCGGCCGCGATTGGCGCAGCCGGCAAAACCAAACGGGAGATAACCAAATGAAACGCGATGAAAAGACCCAGCGCCCCCACAGTGTCTTTGTGGTCGAGGGCGAAGGCGACAAGGCCTTCTGGACCAAAATCGGCGCAGCCTGGGCGCACGAAGACGGCAAGGGCTTCAACATCCAGCTCAGCTGCCTGCCCTTGAACGGCCGCCTGGTCATTCGCGAACCGAAAGCCGACGCGGAGGCGGGGCGATGAGCCCCGCCGCCACGCGGCGCTTCCTCGTCAAGTGCTTTGATTACGAGGAATGGGGCGTCATCGTCGAGGCCACGAGCCGCGAGGACGCCATCCGCAAGGGCGAGGCCATCTATCTCACCGACAGTCTCGGCTCGATAGACGGTTTTGAGCTCATCCGCAGTGAATCTCACTGGAGCGCGCAGCCGTTGATCCAGGAGGTGTGCTAATGAGCGTCCTCCCCACTCACCTGATACGCCACACCGTGCTTCACGGTGATTGCGTGGAGGTCATGCAACGCATGACCTCCGGGTCGGTGGATTTCATCCTCACCGACCCGCCGTACTTGTGCCGGTACAAGTCGCGCATAGGCCAGACCATTGCGAATGACGATCGCGATGGATGGGTGGGGCCAGCGTTTGCCGAGATGTACCGACTGCTCAAGCCCGACGCCTTCTGCGTCAGCTTCTACGGCTGGAACGCTGTCGACAAGTTCGTCGCCGCCTGGCGCACGACGGGATTTCATCTGGTTGGCCACATCGTCTTCAGGAAGCGCTACGCTTCGGCCACGGGTTACACCGAAAGCCGACACGAGCAGGCCTACCTGCTCGCCAAGGGGCGGCCGGAGCTGTCTGGCTCACCGGTGCCAGACGTCATGGACTGGGAGTACACCGGCAATCGCCTGCATCCAACTCAAAAGCCCATCAATGTCTTACGCCCGCTTATTGAAGCGTTCTGTCCGCCCGACGGGCAGGTGCTCGACCCGTTCTGCGGGTCGGGATCGACGCTGGTGGCGGCGCGGCTTGCCGGACGTTGTTGCGTCGGTATTGAGCTGGAGACCACGCACTGCCATACGGCTGAGCTGCGGTTGAATTCGCAGCTTCATGCGGGTGCCCGTAAGCTGGCTGGCTAATGCCGCGGGCGCCGGCCTACCGCCGCAGGCGGTAGGCCGAGTTTTTTGCCGAGGCCGGCGCTTGACCACACGCCATGTGCTCGTGGAAAGTGTGCGTGGGCTGATGGGGCTCTGCAATGAAGTTTATTGTCGAATTATCGCATTACGAAAAACAAGCTTTACAAGTGGCCCAACGCAGCGTGCTGGAAGGCTGGGCGACGAGAAAGCTACTTCCCGGAGAATGCGAGACGGGTCGGCTGCCTTCAGAACTGGCAGGACTTCCTCAAGGGCTAATAGGCGACCTGGAATCCTTCAACCCGGCAAGACACCGGGACGCGCTCCGTGACCGCGCACTTAAGGCCTATATCCTTACCGAAGGGCGAAGGAATGCCGCCCTTCGATCGATCTACTATTTTCGCACGAAGTTCGGTGCGGATGAGAAACTTACGTTCAGCAAGGTTGCCGCCGTGATTGACGCCGACTGGCAGCAATGGTGTAGGCCGCAATCGTTTTCCAATACGGAGCCAGGCAAGGTGCTCCGCCGCGAACTTCTGCCAGGCATCGGGGACGATACGACGCGTCTTTGGCTGGCCAGGTTCTGCTGGCTCTTCTTGATAGCACTGGGCCGCCAAATGGCGACATACGACCCGATCGATCTTAACGACAATAGATTGCGGGACACATTGCTGATGACGCTTATCGAATATTGTTCCGCACTTACAGATGACGACCTTGCGCGAACAGTCGACGACATCGGACGCATCGTAGATTGCAGGGAGCCGGCGTCAATTTGGCCATATACCGATATCCTCTACCGCCCGGGTTGGAAGGAAAGAGCGCTGGCCGCGCAGTGGAAGGTTAAAGAACATGCCGCTCGGCAAGCTGCCGTTGCTGCTGAACAGGCCACCCTTGCTGCCGAGAAGGAACGTGCCGCCGCCGCTGAAGCGGCGAAGCTAGTGGCGTACCAAAGGCGGCTGGCCGAGGAGTATTGTAAGTTTGAAATCGAAGAAGAATGTATCGACATACAACCTCGCGACTACCCGAAGTTAGAAAGAGGCGGAGGTGCGAGGTTGCTGACCAATATGCAGGTTGCGTTTAAACAGGCACGAAGGGTCCGAATTCGAATGATATGGAAGGACCGAGAGTTTTCTGCTGTTCGGTCTTTCGCATCCATGAGCGCGAAGCATCTCGCGTGCCTGAAGATTGCTCTCTGGGGTAACAGGGCAGGCATCTCGAGTCCAACCGCAGATTACCTCTTCTGGCTCCTCAATTGTGACGGTCGGGTGCAAGTCAGAGGTAGCGACTGGGCTTGCGATAACTACATGGAATATCAGGAGGGACGCGAAGTCGATTTGGAAAAAGAATGGTCGCACTACCTCGACTTACTGGATAAGTGGATTGATGATGAGGGGCCTAGGGGCGAACTCATCAGATGGTTTGTGGAAGATCGAGACAGCGATAACGGCTGGGCCACGTCTCGCTAATCATTTTCGATGGAAACGCTTTTGCGTTGGTCTGTTAGTCGCCCCTTGAGGCGATGATCTTCATAAGCCTTCATGGCCTGCAGCCGCGCCGGACGGCGTCCGCCCTCCAGGACAATTACTTTATCCACGTATTCAGGCCCCATCAGTTCCTGGGCCGTGGCCAACGGCTTCATTGTGCCCGTCAGCAGGTCGCGTCTCGCTCCTAGCTCCTTCGAAAGTTCGTGTGCTGTTGTAGCAGTCGGCTCCATGAAGCATCGCACAGCCATCAACTCCAGAATTCGCTCCGCGTCGCCGTAAGCTTTCTGCAATTGTGATCTACCCTGCGCGAAGAGCCAAAGTCGCAGGCCGGACTGGCGGCCGAGCGCGAGCATCTGCTCAATCTCCTGCATGTAGCCTAGTTGGGGGAACTCATCGAGGAAGAAGGTAACGGGCGCCAGGTCCCACTGATCGCGAGCCTCACGTATGGAGTAGAAAATGTGGCCAAGCAGGGTTCGAATGAGGGAGCGATACATCACCAGCTCTTCTGTAGTGACGCAGAGGTACAGTGTGCCGTTGTTCCGCCTGAAATTGTCAAAATTAATCGTCGTATCCGAAACCACCGGCTCAAGTTGAGGAGCCCCCCAAACGTCCACATGCCGGAGTACCGTCTCAAACAGGTTCGAGCGGGTCTCTTCATCGGCACCGGCGAGCTGGTTGCCGATGCGCATTAGACTTCTGACGCCGGAACGCTTCAGACTCAATCCGTAGCTTGAGCTGTTCTGGTGACGCCGAGAACCAGTCCACCACCGCTGACATGTCTCGTCTGCCATCAAACCCGCGGAGACAAATGTCATAGAGGGCACCTTGAAGGAGCTGGGCCGCCCGGCCCTCCCAGAAGCTTTTTGCCGATTGGGAATCTGTCGGTACCATGAGCAGTGGCAAAAGGCGCCCAATGGCGGTGTAAGCGGCTATTGGGTCATTGGGGACGGCATCCAGCGGGTTAAAGCTCTCTGATCTTGCCGCGTTGCCGGGCATGAACACCTGTACCGGGCCTACGTTCTGGCTCCGCCAATCGCTGGTCAGATCGGCTATCTCCGGCTTGACATCCAGGACGATGGCGGGCGCTTCCAACTGCAGGAGGTTCCTGACTACATGGGCCTGCGTTTTGCCGCGCCCCGGCCGGGCGATCGTGATCAGGCTTTCTGCGCCATCGAAGATGTATTCCTGACCGGTCTCCTTGAATACGCCGAGCGTCAAAGGCGCCTTGCCCACCATGTCCTCTGCCCCATGTCCCGCGCCGCCGGGCGCGTTCTTCGCGGCTCGCCACTAGCCTCTAGCGGTCGGTCCGCCAGCGTACCCTACCCGGCCGCGCCGCGTCGCGCCATTCCGTCGCGCCGGCGCTTCGGCTTGAGCGTGGCAGCGCCATTCGGCGGTTTGGAAATGTGCTGGGGGAGCCGGGACATCTGCGAAAGTGTCGCGGTCCGTGGGCCCCCGAGGCGCTTGCCAACCGAATAGCCGAGGTTAAACTTTCGGTAGTGCGCACTTATGGGTTTGCAGGCAAACCCGCGCCCGTACCCGAGGTGTTGATGGCGATTTACAGCCTGCATCACAGCTCGATTGGCAAGTCCACCCAGGACGAGCCCTACACCGCCGCTGCGCACATCCGGTACATCACCCGCACCCGCGCCCTAGGCCGCATTGACGGGGAGCGCATGCCGACTCAGGCCTTTGCAGGTGTAGAGATAGAGATCGACCCTACTCCAAAACCAGGCCAGATCGTCGCCCATATTCAATGTGACGATGGTCTGATCGGGCTCGAGCAGATGCTTCTTGACTAAGGCGTCCGATTCCGTCGCGCGGTGGGTGACGACGTCTTGCCGCTTAAAAAGATAGGTCTCGTCTCCGTAGTCGATGCCCGCGAAATAGCGCACATCATCGACAAACGGCGCGCGCACGCCAACATCGACCCGCTGGTTGGTGGGCAAGAAGTTCGTGGCCAGGACGATTGGGGAGCCTACAGGATTGCGACCAAATCGAAGTTCTACAGCGAACTCTCCGGGCTTGACACATTGCTTCTGCGGATCGCTCGGCGCGATCTGAGGGGCGTTAGCGCCCGCTGACTGCGCAGGGCTCTGTCCGTCACCCTGTGCCGGCTGAGCCTGCTGCCCTCTCGCCGGCGCAGAGAGAAACAGAACCGTTAGCGCCGCGACGTAAACAGCAAGGATACGGGATTGAGCCATTTATTTTCACCGGCAAGCAAAACATCATCATTTACCGGTGATTGTAGAAGCCGCGCAAGCCAACTTACATGTTTCAGCTTCTTTCTCCCCGACTAAAGCCATCAATTGTCGCCGCTGAATGTCTAGAGCTCTAGCCGCAAGCTCAGGAATTCTGTCGATGGAGTCGAGTAAAGGCCTCACCATAGCTTCGACACTAGCGGGCACGACTGGCGCCGCACATTGCTGATCGCGGTAAGCAATAGCCTCCCGTGCTGCGTAATACCAGTTCGATAGTGATTCGCGGCGACCAGTAGAGATTTTTTGCCGAATATCTGCATCGCGTTGTGTTATCGATGCAAATCGGATCACGCAGTACTGAAAGCATTGCGTGGCACCCCAGCCGCCATCGTTCTCGGTATTGCCGCTGGCACCTGAATTGACGATCAAGGACGTGCGCGACGCATTCGCAGGAGCTCCGGTAAGCCCCTCACGTACCGACACAGGGCTTGATCGCGCCGAATATATTCTTGGTTGGAAGGAAACTAAGACTATGGCGACTTACCGTGTTGATTGTGTTCGCAAGCCGAACCGCATGAGCCAGCATGAACACATCACGGAGGTGGTGGACCCAAGCCCGAAGGAGGACGATGGCGGGACAAGGTGGAGAACGTCGTCCATTCTATCGAGAACAAGTACCATCGGTTCTATACGCAAACCGGCAATTCGACGGCCTGGGTTGCCGTGCGAAAAAGCCCCTCGGGACGTAAATTCATTCAGACTTATGCCGATAGGGTCTGGAACGACAATCTTCTCGCCCTCGACGACTGTTCGGCCTAACTCAGCCGCAGTATAGACACGCAATCGATGCCTTGACGAAAAGTCCGGGCCAAAGTCGCTCTCCAACTCGCGATCAAAACTCATTCGGCGCAAACGTCAACGAGCCGAGTAGCGGGGCAGTCATCGCCAGAAACCATGTGGCAAGTAAGAGTGTGGGACTCAACTGAGCCCTGCGCCGCGATCCAGCGTGAGTTGGGGCATGCGCGCCGCATTCTGTTGTCGAATGCACGATATGAGCCGCGAACGTGACCTCAGGTTGTACCAGACTGCACGGTGTTTCAAGTCTGTTTGGGAGCTTCAATATGAAGAAACTTCTAGGATTTTTGTTGCTCGTTCAATCCGTATTGCTCTCCGCCGAGGCCATGGCGCAAGGGCTTCCTGCCCCCTCTTACTGGAAAAATGAACGCGGCTCTGAACTGTTTGTTTGGTCTACCAATGGCGGGGTACTACAAGGGACCTTCACAAACCATGCCCAAGGTTTCGCCTGCCAGGGCATACCGTATCCTGCATCGGGATCGGTTAGTCCAACCGGCTTGTATTTTGTTGTCACTTTTGCCCAGTGCAATTCCTTCACTCGCTGGGTGGGTACAATCAAGGGATCGCAGATGCCAACGTCATGGACGCTGTTCTACGTTGACAACAAAGGCAAGCCGCGCAAGCTGAAGGGCGCGGATATATTCAGGCGCGTATGGTAGTTTTCCACCCTAAAGCAACGCAGGCGGACGAGAGCTGAACTGCTCTCAGAGGGTCCGCGCTCCGAAGCAGCGCGTCGGGCTCAGTCCGGCGCATGAGCGCCAGTGGCGCGCCGAACGCGGCAAACTTGGGTCTACTCTCATCTCGAAGCAGACGAGCTTGAGCATAAGGTCGATCCGCGCCGACCTATCAGAGCTCAGCGATCGTATTCGGCGGTCCGGCTGCCTTCCGTGAACGCTGGTCTGCTGCAGACCATACATCAGATCACCTGCACAACATTCTTGCTTCCAGCTCTGACATTTCTAGTCGTTCCTGACAGAGCCTCACGAGCGATGTGCTTCAGACGCTCGCGTGCTTTCTCACCTGTATTGGCCGCCTCTAAGATCTTTGCGGCAACGTGAGCGCGAGCGCCGGTCTCATCGCGGGGAAGGCTCGCACAGACCTCATCGAGGACGGATCGTAGAAGCGCAGTTATGGCGGCATCAAGCATTTTCGAGATCTCCCAATGGTGACACAACGATGGACCAGGAGGCTGACGAAAACGCTACAGTCAGATGTCTATTCGAAACTTTGGCACCTTTTCGTTAAACTGAATGAATCAGGTGGACCAGGACAAGGATTGATAAGCCTGTTTGGAGCGAGTTTATTTTCAAAGCCCCCTGGGCAACGCTGCTCGACGTGTGAGATAGGTCCTGCACTTTCTCGGGACATCGTCTTAAGCTCGGAGATTGTCCAACGGCAGGAGGGACAGCCACGATCAGGTAGCCGACTGTACCGCCGATACACAACACCGATCACACGTATATCAGGCACCCCGAACCGCCGGACTGGCGCTCCGCGAAATCCCTGTGGCAAGCATGAATGACATCGGCTGCACGCACCGCTTTTCAGATGCCTGCGGGTCTGCCGTCGAACACCAGCACGACGCGACGGCATCAAGTTCAAATATTCCGGCCGGCGCAGATCTGCCCTCCGCGCTGGCTTGGGGCGATCATGATCGGCCCGAAATCGCGATTGGTGGTGCTTCAGGCTGCTGCCTGTGGCTTCCATCGCATGAGGTGCCGCTCCAGACCTTGAAGCATGGCATTCAACGCGAGGCCGATCACGGTGATGCCCAAGATACCGAAATACATCTGAGGGATCAGGAAGCTGTACTGACTGTTGATGATGAGGTAGCCAAGGCCAGCCTTCGCCCCGACCATCTCGGACGCCACCAAGACCAGCATCGCGGACGCGCTCGCAAGGCGGATGCCGACAAAGATGGTCGGAAGCGCGGCGGGAAGAATAACTTTGCGGAAGAGTTGCTGCGGCGTCGCCCCCATGGTTCGCGCCGATTTGATGAGGAGCGGATCCACCTGCTTTACAGCCGCGACGGTGTTGAGGAGAAGCGGCCAAGCGCAGCTATAGATCACCATGGTGATCTTCGACATCTCGCCGATGCCGAGCAGCAAGATGAACACCGGCAACAGCGCGAGCGGGGCCGTGTTCCGGCAGATCTCGATGAACTGGTTCAGGAGATTGCCGAGGCGCGAATACCAACCGACAGCGAGACCAAGTGGCACGATCAGCACGACTGATATCAGGAAGCCGCTTAAGGCCCGTAGCAGGCTCGCGGAGACATCATCATAGAGCTCTCCAGTTTGCGCTAGCTGCCAACCTGCGGCAATGACCTCCGAGAACGGCGGCAAAAATACTGCGTCGATCAGGCCTAATCTCGGAGCCTCCTCCCATAGCATCAAAAGGCCGATCAACAAGATCGACCGCTGTCCGTAGCCGACTAATGATCGGCTAACCGCAGCAACCCGGCGCAGGAGTAGCGGCGGTGGCGCCCCTGCCCCGGCGCGCTGGCTTTGACGTCCCTGCGTCAGCTCGAGCAACCCCAGCACTTCGCTAGACATAGGCAACCTCCTTCACTTCGCGCATGACACGGTCAGCGCCAGCGCCCGCCTGCTGTGCCTTCTGGACCTCCTCGCGCAGCGAGCTCCACAGTTCATGCCGGATGCGCCCGAACTCCGGCAGAGAACGCACATCCTCGTGCTCACTGCGCAGCCCCTCTGAAACGTCGATAATCCTTTTGATACGCCCCGGACGCGACGTCATCACAGCCACGCGCTGTCCGAGCACAATCGCTTCATCGATCCCATGCGTGATGAACACGATGGTCTTGCCGGTCGCCCGCCAGATCCGTAACAGCTCGCCCTGCAGCGTCTCGCGCGTCTGCGCATCCAATGCAGCAAAGGGCTCATCCATCAGCAGGACCTCGGGATCGTAGGCGAGACTTCGCGCGATGGCGACGCGCTGCTTCATGCCACCGGAGAGCTCGTGGGGGTACCGGTCGGCGAAGCCGGATAGCCCGACCAGGTCGAGGTAATGCAGCGCGCGTTCGCGCCGCTCCTTCGTCTTTAAACCAGCGATGTCGAGCCCAAACTCGACATTCTGTGCGGCCGTACGCCACGGAAACAACGCGTATTGCTGAAACACGATGCCCCGATCGCGCGCAGGCCCCTCGATCACTTTGCCGTCGAGCAGGATCCGTCCGCTGCTCGGCCGGGTGAGGCCGCCGAGCAGGTCCAGCAGGGTCGACTTGCCGCAGCCGCTCGGTCCCACCAGCGCCAGGAATTCGGCGGCACGGACGTCCAGCGTGATGTCATCCAGAGCTGCCAAGCCCTGCGCCGGCCTGCCATCCTTGCCGCGGACAAGGAATTCCTTGCGCACATGCTCGAAGCGGATCTTGGACGTGGTCATCTGGCCTCCGCGGTCTTCCCAGGACGGAAATAGTTGAACGCGTTGGTATAGGTATCTGACGCCTTGATCTGACCCGGCTTGAACAAGCCATCCTCCACAAGCCAGTCGATCCACACCTGGATCTCGGCATCCGAGATCACGCCGCCTTTGGCCGCAACGCCCGTGCTCTTCCAGTATTTGATCGAGGAGCCGTCTTCATTGCGCTTGCGATCTGCGATGATCCGCTCGAACCGCGCCCTCACCTCCTCAGCCGGTGCTGTCTGTGCCCATCCGATGGCGCGGGAGACGCCCTCCACGAGCTTGCGGGATGCTTCGGGATTGTCCTTGATGAACTTCTCCCGCAGCACGTAGGAACCGCCGGTGAATTGGCCGAATAGATCAGTGTCGTTGAAGAGCGCGTGGATTCCGCCGCGCTCCAGAGCTTTGTCGCGCAAGATGCCGCTCAGCGTGCTCACCTCGACCTGTCCCTGACGCAGCGCCTGCTCGCCCGTGACGGGCGGCACCGCGACCAGGGTGACCTGCTTGGCCTCGCTTGCGCTAAGGCCGTTCCGCGCGAGATATTCGCGAAGGACGAACTCCAAGTGGGCGCCCAGCGTATTGACGGCCACCTTCTTGCCAATCAGGTCTCGCGCCGTCTTGATCGGGCTGTCGTCCTTGACGTAGTAGCCTTGGTAAGTGTTGGCGTCCGAGCCGTAGTAGCCGACGACGGCCTTGATCGGTGCCCGCGCCGAGATCAGCTTGAGGATCGCGCCATAGAAGGCGCCCCCGATGTCGATATCGCCGGTCACGACAGCCTGGATATCCTGCGGCCCGCTGATGGTGTTGCCGACCCATTTGAGCTTCAGCGGCGCGAGATAGCCGAGGTCCTCGGCGAGCTCGATGAACGTCACCTGCCCGGCCCAACCCTGGTAGCGGATCTCGGTCTTCTCAAGCGGTGGCTCAGCGAAAGCCGGGGCCATCAGGCCAAGGCTCAATGCACCTGCGAGCAGAAGCCGCGCGGCGTCGTGCCCCGCACGAAGGAATTTGATCATTGCATGCATCCTGGTGGTTGCTCGGATCGGATCAGGCGGCCTTCGCCGCCTGCGGCTTCGATGTCTTGATGCGGGTCACGCTGCGGCGGCCATCGACGCTGAGCGGAACGTCGCCATCGATCGTGGCGCGGCGGACCACCCGGTGCTGATCACCGTAGTCGTTGACCGCATAGTGCTGGGTCGCGCGATTGTCCCAGATCGCGACGTCACCGGCTTTCCAGCTCCATCGCACGGTGTTTTCCGGCGCCGTGATGTGGGACTGGAACAGGTTGAACAACTTCTGCCCGTCATATTTCGGCAGGCCGACGAAACGCTGGACGAAGTTGCCGAGCACCAGCGTCCGCTCGCCGGTCTCCGGATGAACCCGCACCACCGGATGCTCGGTCTCATAGATCGTGCCGGTGAAGACTTCCTCGAAATGCTTCCTGTCCGCCTCACTCGCGCGGGTCCTCACCGCGTAATCATAGGCATTGCTGTGAACCGCCCAAAGCTCCTCAGCGAGCTTGCGCAAGGGGGCCGGTAGATCGAGATACGCCGCCGCGGTGTTCGACCACACTGTGTCGCCGCCGAAGGCCGGAATCACAACGCCTCGCAGCACGGAGATCTTCGGATAAGCATCGACGAACGTCACGTCCGTGTGCCATTGGTCCGCGCGACCGCCGCCGCGCTCCGAATCCAGCTCCAGAATCGATGACGTTCCCTTGGTTGCGCCCACGGTCGGATGCGGCACCAGCTTGCCGAGCCTGACGGCGAAGCGCTCCTGCTCCGCATCATCCAGATGTGCCTGATCGCGGAAGAAGATGACCTTGTGCTCGAGCAGCACCTGATTGATGGCACGAACAACGTCGTCGGGGAGATCCCCTGACAACCTGACGTTCTTGATTTCGGCTCCGAGCCGGGCCGCGCGCTTGACGATGTCCGCACGGGGAATGACGTTGTCGATGATGGTAATATTGCTCATGATTGTGCTCTCGATTGGGATGTCTGAACAAAGCTCCGCCGCGCGCTGGTCGCCCGAGCAACAGCGGAGTTAGGGATGGAGTTATTTTCTGGCTTCGATCCTAGTGGACCGCGATGCGCTCCGGCGGTCGGCGAACAGGCCGCTGTAGCCGATGCGCGGTGATACAGCTCTCCGTCGTCGCGTCTGCACAGCGCAGCGCGTTCAGAGCCGAAGCCGGCTGCAACGCTTTGCGAAGGACGCAGATTTGATCGGATTGCCGCATGATGAACGACCTCGTTTGGACACCGCAGATCGTAAAAGCGATCGCAATCCAGTCAATGAAACGAAATCAGCTTTGTTTTTGCTGCAAGGCAATGATCGCTTCGCCCGTGACCCAACCGCTGAAAGATTTGCAATCGTGACCGCCCGGCCCGCAATTTCGATTGCTTCGCGGACCACAAAATCGGACCGAATGACGCGCGGAAGCACCTCAATCTATGCTGTGTCTCGTGCGCGCGCACGCAGTCGTCTGCGATGGATGGCCATCTCACGCGGTTCGTGCTGGCCCGCCACACAACAAAGCAAATTCATTTCATCGACAGGTTTGTAATCGCCGACGTAGAGTTTTGTTCGGGCGCACGAGACAACGCGGCATCGGATCATTGGCGAGGCAGGCATGAGCAAGCGGCAGCTATCTCTCAATTTTTTCATCTATCCCGACGGCCATCACGAAGCCGCGTGGCGCCATAAGGCTTCGACGACGGATCGCATTCTCGATGTCACCTACTATCAGGAGCTGGCGCAGCGAGCCGAGGCGCACAAATTCGGTGCGGTGTTCTTCGCCGATGCCCCGGCCCTTGCGGACAATGTTCGCTATGCACAATGGTTCCGGCTCGAGCCGATCACGCTTCTGGCGGCAATCGCGTCCGCTACGAAACGAATTGGACTGATCGCGACGGCATCGACGACTTACTCCGAGCCATACAATCTGGCACGTCTGTTTGCCTCACTGGATCACATCAGCGGAGGCCGAGCCGGCTGGAACATCGTCACGACGAGCTCGCCGCAAGCGGCACAGAACTTCGGGCTTCCCGAGCATCCGCCTCATCATGAGCGCTATGAGCGCGCACGCGAGTATCTGGATGTCATCACCAGGCTTTGGGACAGCTGGGAAGACGACGCACTGGTCAACGATCCGGCTTCGGGGATCTTCGCCGATACGGCCAAAATCCACAGCATCGATCACATCGGCAAGCATTTTCGTGTGCGCGGGCCGCTCAACGTCTCCCGGCCCCCACAGGGGCGCCCCGTCTATGTCCAAGCCGGCTCCTCCGAGGATGGACGCGCTTTCGCGGCGCGCTTCGCCGAGGCCATCTTCACGGCACATCAGACGCTGGCGAGCGCGCAACAGTTCTATGCCGACATCAAGCGTCAGGCACGCGCGTTTGATCGCAATCCCGATCAGATCAAGATCCTGCCCGGCATCTCGCCGTTCATCGCCAGTACGCAGCTCGAGGCTGACCGGTTGCCAGGAGGAGTTCAATGCGCTGATCCAGCCCGAATTCTCGCTGACTCAGCTGCGCCAGATGACCGGCCTGGACCTCACCGGCTTCGACCTTGACGGTCCCTTCCCACGCCACCTGATTGACACCAACGGCGCACATGGCGTTGCCAGCCGCTTCAAGCTCGTGATCGGCATCGTCGATCGCATGGCGTCTTAAGGCTCCCTTAAAAGGCTTATTGGCGCCTTATGGCACCGAGAAATATAGCACCCCCTCCCTGCAGTCAACTGCTTGGCGCCTTAAGCTACCGCAAAGCCACATATTGGCGCCTTAAAACGCCAAGCGCTCCCTAGAAAGGCTAAGAGTTTACCGTGTGCACCTTGCGCCTCAACATGGGCCCGCTGATCCGATCCCCGACATGCATCAGATGGGAAACCAATTGACGGCGGCCGCGAGTACATAACAGGAACATCGAAGACTGCCCTTTCAACCGCTCAATGTGGCAAAGCCAGTTCTTTGCTAAAGAGCGGGCGATTTCTGCCCGGCTCAAAAGTGCGGATTGCGTGGATATCCTTATGGACCGGGAACGATATCGGCAATGTCCCCAGGGTTCTCCCCGAGACAGTAAGTCGCCACTCCTCCGCTGACTCGAATACTGCAAAGAAGTTGCGCGATTGAACGATTGCCTCTCCTTGCTCAGCTAGCTGGCGGATCTTTGATGAATTTAGGCTCCGGCATGGTCGCGAGCCGTCCAATTCCGCGACACCAGTTCTCTCGCGCGGCGAAGCGCGGTGCGAGTCAAAAAGAGCCGCTGCCGGAGTTTCCAGCAGCGGCGCCAGTCGGGGAGGAAGCAGACGAGCCGGTCTGCTAGCGGATCCGTAGGGCGCAGATAGCTCGCCCGAATTTTTTACCCGAGACGCTTCATGGCCCTCTTTCACCGCGAGCCGAGCTCGCTCAGTAGCCTGCAGCAAATCGCATCCGGCACTCAGGACCGCGCGAGAGCCCAGTTAAGCAGCCAGGAGGAACGGCGCCAACGACCATTCCTTCCGATAACGATTGACGTCGTGGTCTAGACCTGGATGAAGCGGCGTGTAAGATCGGCGGAAGCATCAATTGGGTAGGGTTGGGTAGAAACCGTGAGAGCCAATGTCTTAGGTCGCCTTGCCGTAAGTCTCTCTTCGTCTCGCGGTGATCAGATGACGATCTATGCGCCGTCACTGCGGACCCTTCCACAAAACGCCATGCTGGTCATGGCCACGCTTCCCGTCATCGACTGGAACGACCGTCTCCTGCGGGACTTGCAAGGGGGGCCCAAAGTGCCCCCTTCCTGCTATGCAGCGATCGTCATGATTGACCCGTTTGCATGCTGGGAAGATCTTGTTGATTTGTTGGAAGGCGCAAGGATGACCGGAGTGACGAACTTTCCGCCTGCCTCCATGATTGAACGGACACCGGCAGGAGTGCCGCTCGATCGCGGTCAGGAACTCGAGCTTCGCCGTATGGAGTGGTTTGCAAGCCGAGGGTTCAAAGTCCTGTTTGTTGCGGCGGACGAGGCAAAGATGACAGTAGCGGAGCAACGCCTAGGCTCGCAGCTGGATGGGTCCGTCTATCTGCGACCCGAGGCGCTTGCGCTGCCGATTGGATCTGACATCGGGCTCGTGAGCCTTGGCTCTCATGGATCGTCGTCGGTACCGAAGTTCTCCCTGGAGCAGGCTGCCACGGCCAAGCAGCCGCTCCGACGGGCATGAGGCCTTATTCGAGGATCCGCAGTTTCTTGATTTTGTTGTAGAGGGTTTTGCGCGAAAGCCCGAGAGAGCGAGCAGTCTTGCCGCGGTGAAGCCGGTTTCTCTTCAGGGCCTCGATAATCCAGTCTCTCTCGGACAGGGAGGCGGCGGGCCGTGCGCCTGAAGTCGGCTCCAACAGCGGCTTTAGCATCTCACCGGTGATGTGAGTTGATGGCAGGGTCACGAGCTGGTTCACGACCTGCCGCAGCTCGCGCAAATTGCCTGGCCAGTCGTGCCCGGCTAGCGCAAGGAAAGCAGAGTTTTCGATTGTGAGCGTCTGGGCGCTGGAATCTCCTTTGGCTTCGACGGTGAAGTGTTGAACGAGTTGCGGCAGATCTTCAAGCCTGTCGGTTAGCGAAGGTAACTGGACATCCAACCCGGTAAAAAGGTCGAGAAGCCGCGCGCACAGAACCGTTTCAAGGCCAGCGCCTCGGGCCACCGTCGCGGTCGCAATGATCCGGGCGTGGGAACGCATGACAGTTACCCCGTTCAGAGGGGTAAACCCGCCTGTCTCCAGGTAATCGGCAAGGCGCTCCTGGCCTTCGCGCGAAAGCTGGTCAACATGCAGCAGCAAGACGGCGCCCTCGTTCGACGCCTCCAGGAGCGACAATTGGCGTCTGCCACTCTCAAGGCGCTCGGCGCCGAACAACGGGCCGAGTGTATCTATCGCCGGACCGGGTCGGCAATGAAACAGCGTCGCCTTGGCGTGCCTGCGGTCGCTGAACGCGTGAACCAGGCTAGCTATTCTACGCTTGCCGGAGCCGGCCTCTCCCCAGATGAGGACTGGGCTTGGGGTTGCGGCAACGCGTTTGGTGATCTCTAGGACGCGCTTCATTGCCGAGGACTGCGCGATCACGCCGTGCCTGAAGCCACTCAACTGCAGCTTCCTTTCGAGCAGATCCACCTTCTCGCGCAACAGGTGGATGGTCTTGAAGCCCGACGTCACCTCGAGGACCGACATCTCCAGAGGCACGCGGTCCAGCGAAGAGCCTCCGATGAACCCCTGGATTCCGGTTTCGCGGCAGATGTCCAGGAGCTCGTCCGGCTTTGTGATCGGGCCGCCCCCAAGCAAGCAGATGGTGCTCTTGTTGACGGATTGAGCAACGCGCGCAACGGCATTCGTACGCGCTGCAAGTTCAGACAGGCTGATCGACGGATCGGACCCGCTTTCAACCGCGCGGTTTAGATTGAAGTTGATGCAAATGGCCTCGGCGCCGGCTTCGACCATTCGACGCGCTTCAGATTGAGTGCGAGTATAGGCAATCGTCATCAGGCCGCGTTTTGCAGCCTTCACAAGGAGCTCGATCTCCCGGGAATAGCCAAGGCCGGACTTCTCGAGCAACGACCTGCGATCATCATCGATGTGTATGACCGAAGGGAAGTTGGTCACGCCAGCAAATCCCCATTTGATGATCCGGTCGAGCCATCGATCCAGATCAAGCTCGGGGTCGAATGTACAGGTGCCGAAGAAGACCGGCAGTTTCGTATTTGGCAGGATCTCGGTCCGTCCGAACCCCGCTACGAACTCGTTACTATTGCGGATTGGAAGAATCGAGGCGGGCGAGGCCCCGCCCATGGCACGAAAACGGCCAGCATTGAGTGCGAGCACGAAATCGGCGCCCGCCCGCTCCGCGGCCCTGGCCGTCATGCCCGATCCGATCCCCGCACCAAGTACAAACGAACGGGAATTCCGGAAGAACTGCCTGATGCCGGCTCCCTTCACCTCAGTGGTCCGCGTGTCGATCCGGAGCCGGCATCATCGCACGGCTCAACGTCAAGACTAGCTCCAAGTCGCAGGCGCTTGCAACCGCCGAACCGCCTTTCCATTGCTCATGAACAAGTGGCAATCGGCTGGAGCGGCGGTGAGGGTAAGCTTTCCGGCGCCTTTGGGCGAGCCGGATTTTGGCGCCCTGGCGACGACCGTTTCGTCTCCAACGTTGCCATAGATGTACGTGACGCTACCGAGATGCTCAACGAAATCGATCTCAAGTCCAATGGAGATCTCCTGCTGCTCGGGTGCCGGCGAGGAGAAGTCATCCGGGCGGATTCCGACAGTGACCGGCTTGCCAACTAGCATTTGGTCCGGCTCGACCGGAACGGAGATTGTAGAACCAGCCTCCAGTCGGACGTCCAGGCCTTGCTCATGAGCTGCCTCGACCTTGCCGCCCAGGAAGTTCATCTTCGGCGAGCCGATGAATCCTGCCACAAAACGCGAGGCCGGATTGTGATAGAGATCGTGGGGGCTGCCAACCTGTTCGATGTTGCCGTCCTTGAGGACGACGATCTTGTCGGCCATGGTCATCGCCTCGACCTGGTCATGCGTCACATAGATCATGGTATTTCCGAGCTGCCTGTGGAGCTTGGCGATCTGAACCCGCATTTGCACGCGCAACTCGGTGTCGAGGTTGGACAGGGGCTCATCGAACAGGAACACTTTTGGTTCTCGCATGATGGCGCGCCCGATTGCGACGCGCTGGCGTTGCCCGCCTGAAAGCTGTCGAGGCTTGCGATCCAATAGATGGTCGATCTGCAATAGCGACGCTATTTGGCTATCTTGGCGGCGATCTCGGCTTTTGAGGCTTTGGCCATGCGCAGGGGAAAGGCCAGGTTCTCTCTCACCGTCATATGCGGATAGAGAGCGTAACTCTGAAAGACCATGCCGAGGTTACGATCGGCCGCATCGATGTCGTTGACGAGCTCATTGTCGATGAAGAGCCGCCCGCCGCTGATGGGCTCGAGCCCGCCAATCATGCGCAGAAGCGTGGATTTGCCAGACCCGGACGGACCAACGAAGACGACAAATTCGCCGTGATCGATGGTCAAATCGATATTACGCAGGATCTCGATGGTCCCATAGGCCTTCTTCATGCTCTCCAGGCGAACGTTGGCCATTATGCCCTCCTCTGTCGCACCTCGGCCGCGCGAGCAGCACTTACCTCAATTTCGCGCAAGCTCGATACGATGAAGTCCGGGGCCATCAAGGAGGGATCCTGACGCATCGGCACGCCGGTTGTGACAAGCACCGTGGCAAGCCCCGCCCTCTTTCCCGCTTGAATATCCGTAGGAACTTGGTCTCCGATCATAATGGTCGAAGCGCGGTTCGTGCCGAGGCGTGAGAGCGCTGTCTCGATCATCGGCACTTGCGGCTTCCCGGCGATCGATGGCTGCACTTGCGTGGCGGCAGCCACAGCTGCAATCGTCGCGCCAGCCCCAGGCTCAAACCCGCTGGCCGTCGGCAGCAGAAGATCGGGATTGGTTCCGATGAAGACGGCGCCATTGAGGATCGCCTCAACGGCAATTCGCATCTTCTCGTGCGTGATATCCCGGTCAAGCCCCATTACAACGGCTTCGGGCGTTCGGTCAGTGACCTCCAGCCCAACATTGCGCATGGCCGTGACAAGTGAGGGAGCGCCGATGACATAGATTCGCGTCAAGTGCGGATAATTCGCTCGAATGAGGTCTGCGACGGTGATGGCGCTTGTAACCACTTTTGACGGTGCGATGGAAAGACCAAATCCTCTCAGCTTGCGAACGACGTCCTCCGGGGCATGCGTGGAATTGTTCGTTACAAAACAGAACGGCACGCCGGCTTCCTGCCATCGCTTAAATGCTTCTATCGCATCCACGATTGGGGTGCTGCCACGATAGACGACGCCATCCAGGTCAGAGATGATCCCTTCTATTGGCGGCCAGTTCACGTTTGAGCCGGTGCTAACCATGCATCAGCATCCCGCCATTCACATGGACGACCTGCCCGGTCATGTAGGAGGCCGCGGGGCTGGCCAGGAACACCGCTAGGCCTGCGATATCCTCCGGCAATCCGACCCGGCCCAGCGGAATTCGGCCACTGTGGCGCGCTTCGGTCTCCTCCCGCGGACGCCCGTGCATGGGTGTATCGATGATTCCGGGTGCAATCGCGTTGACGTTGATCTTGAGCGGAGCACATTCATAAGCGAGCAGCTTTGTCACGTCGTGTACGATCGCCTTTGACAAGCAATAATCAGCGCCGCCAGCCTGGTAGTTGAAAACCGCGCCTTGAGATGACAACGAGGACCCGACATTGACGATGCGGCCGCCCTTGCTCTTCATGAAGCGCTCGATCGCTTGCTTGGCACAGCGAAGCACCGCGACGGAGTTGATCTGTATGGTCTTTTCGATTCTGTCGGCATTGCCGGTTAGAAGCGGCTGAGCCGATTTTATTCCAGCGTTATTGATCAGGACATCGAGCCTGCCGAAGCGCTTGGCGATCTCATCAAGCACCCTGCCCACATCATCTTCTCGAGACACGTCCATGCTCATGGGCAGGATGCCATTGCCGTGCGGCAAGCGCGTCAGAATGTTCCGGACATTTTCCACATTTACGTCGGTTGCCAGGACGTTCGCACCGCCTTGACGGAAAGCATTGGCAATGGCTGAGCCAATGCCCCCGCCCGCACCGGTCACGAGCACGGTCCTGTCTGCAACTGAGAACTGTTCAGTCATTCCAACTCCAAGATCGTTTGAGAATTCAGAAATTCGTCGACGGCCCCACTGCTGGGCATCGAGCTCTGGGCCCCGCGTCGCGTCACGCATAAGGCAGCAACCGCGAGCGCCTTTTTAATCGCTTCTCGAATCGGCAACCGGTGGGCAAGAGAGGCTGCGAAGGCTCCGTTAAAGGCATCGCCCGCGGCGGTCGTATCAACGACCTTCACAGGAAATGCCCTGAGCGCAAAAGACGCGCTGGCATCGGCGTAGTAGGCCCCCTGCGCACCAAGCGTGATCAGGGCAGCTCTCGGCCCGAGATCGAGAAGCTTTCCGGCCGCTTGAGCTGCGCCGTCGAAGTCGTGCACCTCGACGCCGGTGAGCTCGAAAGCTTCCGTCTGGTTTGGAGTGAGGAAATCGACACTCCTCCACGCCGCCGCGGACAGGCCTGCCCTCACGGGGGCTGGATTGAAAATGAGATCGAATCCTTTGCTGCTCTTCATTGCAAACAGGTGATTGAGCGCGGGGACCGGCATGCCCATCTCGGCAACGACGATTGCGTCTCGCTCAATGAATTCGGCCGCCTTTTCGACCATGCTTGGTGTGACATTTGCATTGGCTCCCGGGTCTATGACAATGATGTTGGAGCCGTCGTCACCGACAAGGACGAGAGCAGAACCCGATATCTCCCCTGGGCACACCGCTATGGCATCGAGACGGACACCTGCCTCACGCAGCGCTTGCAGCAAGGATCGACCGGCCTCGTCGCCGCCAAGCCGGGTGTAGAAGCTCGGCCGAAGGCCCAATCGAGCGGCGGCGACCGCCTGATTGGCCCCCTTGCCTCCCGCATTCCGTTTCAAGCTTCCCATCAAGCTTTCACCCGGCATTGGAATCCGCTCGACGTTGAAGCAGAGGTCGAGATTTGTCGTGCCGAAGAACATCAATGGTCTGGGGCTCATTTCACGGCCCCGAAGGTAAGACCACGTTCGAGATGACGCTGGCCAAGGATGATCAGGACGACCGGCACAATCATGGTCACCACCAGACCCGCAGCCATCACCGGATAGAACTGAACGCCCGGATTGAGCAGCTTGAGCAGGGCGACGGTGACTGGTGCTTTCGTCGAACTGAGGATCAGGCCGAGCGCGAAGTTGTGCCACGCGAGCAGGAAGATAAGCAAAGAAGCGCCTATCAAGCCGGGCTTTAGAAGCGGAAGAACGATGTGCCAGACAACCCGGATTGGCTTTGCGCCATCCATGGCGGCCGCCTCCTCAACGTCCTTTGGGATGTCCTCGATATATGAACGGCTCAGCCAAATGATCATTGGCAGCGTGACGACTTGATAGACCCAGATCATACCGAAATAGGTGTCATAAAGGCCAATTGTCTGAAACACGCTGAACAGCGGTATGACGACAAGGAGTGCCGGCGCGAAGCGGAAGCCCAGAATGAAGAATGCGATGTCCTCCTTCATAGGGATATCACGCCTCGCCAGGACGTAGCCTGCCGGTACCCCGACAACGAGCGATACGAGCACCGCACCAAGCGAGATCACGACGCTATTGGTGACCGGGGTCAAGAAATCAACCTTGATAGTGCCGTAGCTTGTTGCCCCGGCGTGGGCGGCATCGAACAAAACGCGGAAGTTTTCAAATGTTGGAGTGAAGATAAAGCGCGGCGGCCAGGTCATGACCTCGGCCTGCTGCTTCACCGACATCATCACGATCCAGACCAGCGGAAATGTCAGGATCAGCGTACAAGCAACAATCAGGAGATTAAGGAACAAGCTTGCAGGCGTTGAGCGATTGAAACGCATGTCAGCCTCCTCTAGCTTACGCGCTGACGGACCAACCGCCACAATCTCACCACGGCAAAGGCCCCGAGAAGCACGATCATCCAATTGACAACCATGAGCGCGGCACCACGCCCGAAGGCGAGATTTTGAAAGGCCGTGATGTAGGCGCGAACCGAGAGCACGGAAGTACTGTCACCCGGCCCCCCCTGGGTTGTTCCGAAGATGATATCAAACTGGTTGAGCGATTCGATCAGCCGAAATACCGCGGCGATCAGAATGTACGGCGCGATGAGCGGAAGCTCGATATGGAGGAACGTTGCCCAACCCCGCGCGCCATTGACCCGCGCGGCTTCTCTGACCTCATCGTTGATGCCCTGCAACCCGGCGAAGATGATGAGCGCAAAAAATGGTGTGTAAGTCCATATGTCGATGAGTACCAGTGAGACCATCGCCGTGCTGGCATCCGAAATCCATGCGAACCGTCCGATCCCAACGAGCGAAAGCAAATAGTTCAAGATCCCAATCTGCGGATCCATCATTGTGGTCCACATCAAGGCGACGCTCATTGGCGGCAGAACCAGGGGAAGGAGAATGACGGGCCGCATCAGCCTGGCAAGGAACACCCCACTTGCGAACAATTTGGCGATCGCAAGCCCAAAGAACGCTTCGGCGAGCACGGCGGAGCAGGCATACGCCATAGTCGCCCGCACGCTATTCCAGAAATCTTGGGTCTTGATTGCCACTTCATAGTTGGTGAATCCAATGAAGCGAACCACGGGACGGCCAAACTTGAGATCGGTGAGTGATTGAAAGACCCCATAGAAAAACAGAAAAAGAAATCCAAGGAGGATGATGATTGCGGGGGCAATCGCAGCAAGGCTCCACCAGTCAAGAGCATTCTGCTCGGCCTTTTGCGCCCGCTCGTTTTTGGACGAGGCCAGCTGGTCGACCGATGATTGTAGCGTCACGATTGCGTCGATGCCTTGAAGGTCCATCGCTCACTTCTCAAAAGTTACTCGGGCGCGGTGGGGCGGCAAACCCTTATGCCGCCCTCCGACCGCCTTACATGGAGGAGCGGATCTCGGAGGCGAGGTCGGTCAACGTCGCCTTCACGTCCGCGCCGTTGACCATTTTCTGCATGGCGACTGCCCAGGCGTTCATTGCCTCGGCAAATCCTGCGCGCGGCGTAAAGGCCAATGCAGCCCTGTCCTGCACGATTTTGAAGGTATCCACGAAGTTTGTGAATTCCGGTTTAGCCGCGTAGTCGAGCCAAACCTTGTCGCTCCAGGTGGAGGCGCGCGGAGAGTTGACGAGCTTCCCGGCGACGGCACCGTTGAGCTCGACCTGCTTTGACGTCGCCCACTGGATGAACAGCCAGGCTGCTCCCTTTTTCTGAGAGGCCGCATTCATGGCGAGGGACCAGATCCAGATGTTCGATTCAAAATTCTTGCCGTTTGGAGCGCGCAGAGGGGGAGCGAATGCAATCTTGCCCGAAGCGGGCTTGCCGGCGACATTGTTCCAGAACCCGAACATGTTGGAATCGATCGCCATCGCTGTCCGACCCGAATTGATGCCATCGACCACCTGATACCAGTTGTCGTTGGCAAAGGATGGAGCCGCGCACTTCTTGATCATCTCCACATAATCCTTGTGGAAGGCGACCGACTCGGGCGAATCGAGACCAGTTTCTAATTTGCCGTCCTTAACCACGAAGTCGTGCACACCGTAAGACTTGGCAATCGAGATGGCGGCCGTGTGGATGCTGCTTCAAAAGCGGACTCCCCGCACGCCCAGGGGTGTGATCGCCGGATCCGCAGATTTCAGCTTCTCGCAAGCCGCGGACATTTCCGGCGGGGTTGTCGGAACCTTGATACCGTGCTTGTCCAGAATGTCCTTACGGTAGAATAATTGGATGTTTTCGAACCCGTGCGGGATAGCCCACACCTGACCCCGGCCCGCTTCGATTTGCCCGCCATCGACTTGCCACGTCAGCGCGTCACGCAATGCGGGGAAGAAGTCCTCGTAGTCATAGCTTGCCGAGGTGAGCTTTGGGTTGTTCAGATAGCGGTCGAGCGGCTCGAGTAGTTGACCGGGCGCGAGATCCCAAGCCGGCTGAATCCCCGTGCCGACGACGTCCCACGAGGCCGACTTCGTGCTCAGCTGGATTGTCAGCTTATTCCAGTAGGCGTCGTCCGGATAAAGCTCGGGCGTCACTTTGATGCCTGTCAACTTCTCGAACTCAGGCAGCTGTGCTGCAACGGCGTCAGCATATGGATGGATGTCGTAAGCCCACACGATCGAAGAGCCCTCGAACTGGCGCCAGTTGATATCCTCCGCTTTGGCCTGGACGAAAGATGCGGCCGCACCGGCCAAGAGCGTTGAGCAAATCAGAGCGGTTTTGACATAATGAGCCGAATGGCCGCGCAAAGCGGCTGGCGTCCTTGGCATTAGTCCCTCCTCTGGGCTCATTGGCCCGCAATTCACATGCCCCTCCTCTTCCAGGGCCGCGAGTGTTGGGAACGCTAACCGCCATTTTCCGCCCATATGCACCCCTTCAGATCGAAGTTGGGTAACATTGGGTAAGTCAAGAAAGCAGCATCACAGGACGCCATAGTGGAGATGATCAATGCAGGCGCATGTTCAGGCCCCGCGAAGCCAGCTCCGAAGGGGCGATCCTGGCCAACTGCTCGCGCTTTTGCATCAGTAGCTGGTTCAAATGCTCTATTGATCCCGCCGCTCGTCACAGGCGCGTCTTGAGTGGCTGCCTCAATAGAGACGACAACTCGCTGCAGAATAACGACACATTGTCGCAACCTTTCGCAATCTCCCATCGCACCGACGATCTGGTCTCTCGACTGGCCGAACGGCGGTGCGATAAGCGCTGCGCCCGCAGCGTGGGGAAGTGTCTGATCTGCTTTCCTCGAAGCAACAGCTGGTGCAGGACGGTGAGGTTTTCTGCCCAATCAGCGACAGAACCTTCTTCGAATTTCTAACGGGACGCGCTCACGCCCTGCACATTCATGCTACGCTGCATGCGGCGTTCCGATGGGACAAGGCGCGGCGCTTCACCAGCGATGTTATGGCAACAGACACAGGATCAAGAGGTTTCTCACCGCTATCTAGCCAGTTTTCCGTTCGCATCCTTGCGTGCTGCCAAGCAGCTCAATGACCATGCCGCACGCGCGAACATGACACCGTTTACCGCCCAGGAAATCAAGGCCATGATCGCACGGTGCGATGCGCTCGAAGGGCGTTCCGGAAAAGAAATGCACACGAATATGGCTGGGCCTAGGTAGCTCTCAAAACTCCCAAGCCCAACTTCGCGCAGATTGGAAAAGCCGCATCCTTTGACCATTGGCGGCCACGGTAGCATAGCAAAAGACAACTACGCGCCTGGGGCGGCGCGGCGCCGCGCAACACGAGCATGGCTGGCGCGCGAGACCATCTGGATAGCGATAAGGATGGCCGCGTTCTCCATGCTCGAGATTGGATGAGCGTTGTTTTCACTATAAACGGCCAAGTCCACCTCGACGCCAAACCCAGGGACAGCAACGGTCTGACGCAACTTTCTGATGCCAGTCACAGTTCGAGAGCAGATGAAGCACTCGCCGTCATATAAAATTCGGAATGGGATTCGTTGCTCGCGCATCATCACCGGCCTTGATAACTCATCGGAACTTTGGACGCCCGCGCTGCGTTCGCGCCTCGATATCATCGCTACACGTCGCGCGAAAACATCATCGCTCTCACGATATTAGCGCGATTCGCGCGCTATGATCGTTTGGTCAGCAGCCTCACATTGCAGGATTTCAGCAGATTAGCCTGTAGTTTTGTCCAATTCAGCCCCGTCCGGAGGCTTTGTCATTGACGAAGCTTCTCTCATACCATTCGGCTCTCCTAACATGTCGTCGGAGCAACCGGTCCTTCCACGAGTCTTACCAAGCCACGCCCAACGTCGCAGCCGGAGGCCACTGCGCCAACAGCAATTGCAGTAAATTGCTCTGAGCTGCAGATGCTGCTTCGGCGCGATATAGCCCTGGTGCCGGTGATCACATCCCGTGTCGGCCACCAGTTCTTTCCAAGTCGTTCGTCTGGCCTGCGGCTACATGGGACCATCGTGCAGTTAAAGCCGGGGAAGGACCTCCTCTCGCGAACTGGCGCACCGCTGAGTGCCGTCTAGTCGCGCGCGAGATCGCGCGCAACTACAAGCTGATCTAGCAGAAATACGACCGATCATGCCCCTCAAACGCCGCAGAACGTCCTGGTTGCAATGTTAGCATCCCTCGCCCATCGGCTGGGGGAACAAGCATGGTTAAAGCATTTCGAAATACTGTCATGGCACTCACTTTTGTCGTGGTCGCCGGCAGTAACATAATTTGGAGTTTGCTGGATGACTACGTCGCCTGCGGCCTAGCGGTAGCCGCTTCAGTCACCGCCGGCTTTTGCGCCGAGCGCGCCTTCGTCAAACGGTCCCATCGCGAAATGATCCGTCAACACGGCGCAGACTGGCAGCCTGGTAGCGACCGCATAGAGTCTGGCGGACCAACTAGGACGGCGAAGGCAGAGAAATGACAATCGACCGGAACATCGAGAGCGGCACGAAGCGTGAGGCGCCCAAGCTGGAGGTGCTCGATTGCCAAATCCCGTCAGTTGCTAGCCGATGCATCGGCTATCGAGGCATTGCGCACCTGGTAAGCCATGCAGTCAACCGTCAATACGGTCGCGCTCTACGACGCCGCAGCAGCGCTGTTCGGCTCGGATTTCGACCGGGCCGAATACCACGAGGTCGAGTGAATATATCTGATCTCGACGCGCTTGCAGTTCGGAAAGCGCGGGCCGAAGTCCAGATTATCTTACGCCGACGGAACGGGTGAAAGCTTCTAATTCGATTCCTGCCGTTACGTCGCGAGGCGGCCACTATAAGTCCCTGCCTCACAATAGAAGAGGCAGGCGATCAGCCTGAGATATTTAATGGCGCCCTTAAGGGGAGGTCGCTCGATCGAGACAACATTCTGTCTGCTCGACCGGCGGTTAGACAAAGATTCAGGACCTCGTAGAGATCGCGCGGGCGCGTTCGCTCGGCCAAAGCGCTGAGGTTTACGCGAACGCCTCAAGTAGTCGTAGGCCAGGACCTCGATGCCGTCTTCAAGCATGTCGGAATAAGGGTGAAAGATATCGACGGGCACCGGCGGCAAGAGGATGCGTTCGTCAGCCGTCGAACCAAGTTTATTTCGCGGAAGTGGACGGGGCGTGAAACGGGCCCCTTGTAGCTGATCTTGCTTTGACATGAGAGCTTGCCGCGCGGATTTTGGAAGAGTTCGAATTCTTGCTGATCCACCGGGACCACGATGCCGCTTTCGTCATAGACCCAGGCGCCACCTCCGCGAACACCCGCTTTATAAGCATGTTTTCAGACAGGTACCGCCCTTGAAGACCTAGCCTTCGGCGAGTTCCTCATGCGCGCGGACGCCGGCGATAAATCAGCCGAGAACGCAGTCCTTTTCGACAACATGCGGAACGAGCGAGCTCTGTCCTGCGACAGCAAGAATTGGGCGCTTGCCGATTAATGTCTGCCTCCGCGAACCCAGGTCGACGGAATGAAGAGCCGCCATCTTGAGACGAGGCGCGAATAATCCAGCGCGGGATGAAGCTTCGCATTTCCTGCCGTGCGCCGTGCGGCACAGTTCGGCAAGTGATACGCCGTCCGAACGTCGCTACGCAAGAAAGCCAAGTTGCTGAACACGACGCCGTTGCCGAGCCGCTCACCATGTTCATGAGTGTTTGATCATTGCGATCGATCCGTTTGATATAGGTACTCACGCGGATCAGACACCCGGTGAATGCCGCCGCCCAGTGCGGCATATCGATGAGCGATCCGAAGACCCCTTATGCCTTTCACTCAAATGGACTTCTCGCAACCATGTCCAGCGAGTATTGTGGTCGTCCGATTTGAACAGATGGCCGCAGAGGTCCTTGACCTAAAGACTGCTATGGCCGGCAAAGTTTCGAACTGCTTTTAGTTCAGGCCGGCCTCGATCCAGCAGGATACCGCGAATTGCGGCAAGGCGTGCCACATAAAGCGCAATCCGGCATCTTGCCGCGTTTCTCGAGCAAAGTGTGGAGATCGGGCAGGCCCATTTGGCTCACCGAATTCTCTGAGTGCGTCAGCTTGTCGACAGCTGGTCCTAATAGAGCGAGAACTAGAGAGCGAAACATTTGAACCGAGGGGGACATGGACCCATTTAACCGCATCAACCCATTCGACCCAGAGTTCTCTGCTTACAACGCCGCGGTGCCGCAAGCGCAACAGCAGCAAGCGGAGTTTGAGCCGTACTTGGATGAAGTGCCTCAGCTTGGTACCTCTACCGTCGCAGAGGATCCGGTTTCTCCTGATCCCTACTATCCTCATCTGTCTGAAGAAGGCCTCAGGCTCGCCGAGGCCTTGGGACTTGAGCACCAGAGGGCCGACGGTTCTCATTCCGAACAGGCAGTCATCGGACGCGAGGACGCCGCTGCCCTGATGGGCGAGGGCTACACCGGCCAGTTGAGGCCTACGAAGAGGCAGAGGACACTAAGCCAGACGGAAGGCGATGCCATTGAGCGCCAGCCCACCGACCCTAGCAATTCAGCCGCTCGCGAGCTGATTGAAGACGCCGGCACACTGTTTCGGGCCAGCGGTCCGTTGATCCTTCCTGCGGAAGACTACGACCAGGATCTGCTGTGGGCGATGCTGGGAAACGCCGGCTCATCGTCGTCTCTCGAGGCAACCGCCCCTCATGACCACCCCTTGGATTCAGGAGCGGCCGTTCGTTCCGTCAACTCGCGGCAGGACGACCAGCGCACGTCAGCTGCGCATGAGGGTAGCACCGTCCCGCCGAGCCAGGACAGCCCACGCGCTCCGTTCATAGTTCATAACGACCGCTTCACGGCGCTGTTCGTACCCGCGGCGGCGATGAGGGGCGGCTCTCCACTCAATCTATCAGGCGCAACCATTCATTTCGGATCTCGACCGGAAAGCGTTTCGCAGCCGAGCGCACAGCCGGCGAATCGGTCCTCGCCAGCACCGCTTGCAGAGACGATGGAGCAAGCCGCTCCGGCGTCCGTCAGAGCTGAGACGACGCCGGCCGCGGCCCGCGAGATTTACGCCGCATCATTCGCCGTTCCTGAGGGCTTTTCGCACGGCACACAACCCGCCCCAATCACGATGATCTCGAGGCTCGGCCACTGGGGCCTCTTGCCGGACGCAGCGCAGCCGATGAAGCAATACGACATTCGCGGCGAGCGTTACACGGCCCTCTTGGGGCCGGGAGGACCGAACGACGTTCGGCTCATCCACCATCCACAGATGTAGACACCCGGAACAGTCGCTACGTCAGGGGCCGCTCCAGATAGCTCAGGTAGCGGACTTGGTGATGGACCATAGCTTGCTTGAGCGACTCTTGCGAGCTTAGTGGGGCTCAGGGCGGTGCGGATAAGCACTGCCGGCCCCAACGAACTTGCGGGCGCCATCGCTTAGCGGCTCCTTGTTGAGCCGAACAGCCACGGCCCCTTCCTGTTTGTGAACAGCGTCATCACGTTGCGGGCTGATTGCGGCGAGGTGATAGTGCAGAAAAAATCGGAGGTGACTGCCGACCCCTCAGGGGCCGCTCGTCGTTATAATGTCTGCCGATGTCTCCACTTTCTTTCTGGCAAGGCACAGGAACGAATAAGCATTGACGCATTCGGCCCCTGCTCTGAGTCTAACGCGCACGAGGATGTATGACACCGAACTTCGCAATTACAATTAATCGACTACTCAAGATCGGCCCGTGGTCAGGCTTCATCCGCCCTGAGTGGCGAAGCAGAGCCACTGAGTTTGGTCGCGTTCCATGCCAAGCCGCACCGCATCGAAAAGATCCTGATCACGGAAACGCCTCAAGAAAGCAACGAGTAAACCCTTGCTCGTGCTTCAGGTGGATGATCCGATCGAACCTGGCGCGAAACAGGTCGCCTTCCCCCGTCGTTTCCGGCTTCTTCGGTCGCATCGCGCGCCTCCGCTACGAAGGAATCACGGCTGGCTAATCTGCAGGCTTTCCGGCCTTCCGCCGTGAAAAGCTTGCAATCTCGTATCGCAGCGGGGCCAAGAACCGAATCTCACTCAACGGCTTGGACTTCTTCACGGACGACACTTATGAAGACGCCCCGGCGAGCGCGGCGCCGGACTGCGCGCCTCGCCCCGTCGTTTCACCGAATTTAGTTCTCCCTTTATTTGCCCGCGTCAGCTTACGGACAGCTAAGCTGCTTATCAGCCGAGTCAGGTCTACACTCACATGTCCTCCTGCTCATCACAGTTGCATATGGGAGCAACCCACTTGTTTCGGCCCCTTCGCTCCAGTCCCATTACAGCACCTTCATCACTACTACGAGCCGATCCGCCCCAGTGTTGTGCTTCGGTACTCTCGTCTCGCGGTGTGCGCCGCTTGAACTTCTCCCCTTGGCATCACAACGACTGGTTCCTTCAGTTCTCTACAAGAGCCTGTATCCAGATCGCGTCCCCTAAACGCCGGTCACCAACCGCGCAGTAATCCAGGCGCCTCACGGATTGATCTCAGGGATGGCACGCGCCCCTGATTTTGGCGACGCCTTAGTAATTTTCGACGCGTCATCGGAAGATTCGCTTTCGCTCGCCTTCTGGATACTTACCTGCCCCGTAAACCCGGAACTTTTACAGCACTTGCTCATGACCGCGCCTTTTAAGCGAAGCCACAGTGTCGTGGTTTTGCATCTGCGCCTGAAACGCCGATGCAGGAGGGCCACCCTCCATCTCTCATAAAGCTGTACGCATTAAATTCGGTTATTCACCTCCTTCATGCTCTGCAGCACACCGTGCCAGATCAGCTTCAAAAGATCGCTTCGGCGACCGCGAAAGACGAACAGATGACCGCTGAGCGGGTCCTTGCGCAGCACCTCCTGCACCTGGAGGGCCAACGACGGAAAGCCTCGTCGCATATCCGTGTAGCCTGTCGCGAGCCACACGCGCGCGCCCGTCGGAACCGGGATCATCGGCGGACCAAAGCATCGAGAACGCGACGTAGCGCGTCTCCATCAACGTCGCCATCGACCCGGATGCGGTGCCCGCTACCAAGATCAATCTCGATGATGCCCAGGCTCTTCCGTCGACGCGCCGCCGTCGTCGTCAAGGGCGCTTCGGCCACCACCCGGGGCGCCACAGACGGCCCAATCTCGACCGGCACGAACGACGCCATACTCGCTTCACCGTGCTTGCAAAGCTCTTTGCGCCACCTGAACAGCTGGCTTACATGAAGGCCAGCCATGCGCCGGGCTCGAGCGATGCTGCAACAAGCCGCTCCTTCTCATCCTGCGACCACCGGCGCCGCCGCTCGACCGATGTGATCACCTCTGTCCGCGAAATCGTCATAGCGCTTGTCCTAGGATTACCCCTAGGACCTGCAGCGTTCGCGTCCGTCAAACAAGGCGGCCCTCAACGGAGGAATACCCTGCTCTTGAAGGTCTTGATGAAGGTCTTGTCGGCGGCTTGCAGGGTCGCGAGAAAGTCCGGCGTGCCGCCGCGCTGAGAGTCCACAGGTCACGATCACTCGACTGCTTGATCGGCGCGGATCTTTGCCCGGAATCCCACCGACCTGCAGCCCCTTCCAGCATCACCACGATGGCAGTGCCGCGGAGGGCGATCCGGACCAAGCAGCCGAAACGAATCCCGAGGAACTCGGAAGGCGCGGATAGACGATCCTACCAATTCGTGCAGGAGATTTCGCCGCTCACGTCAGTTAGCTTGCTCGGTGTTAGTGACTTTGGGAGATTTCTTCGATGTTGATTGTTGAAACTATTTTGAAGCCAGACCAGTTTGGCGGTATTGGACGTTTCTCTGCAACTCGTCTGCCTAAAGGCGCGCTACTTTGGATTCACAACCCGATCGTTGACATTGCGGTGACGCGCGAACAATACGAAGCTCTAGGGTTCAGACTCAATTGATCCAATAGGCGACGATGGCGGCGAGGTGGATGGCAGCCAAAAAGTTCCTGGCGAGTTTGTCATACCGAGTTGCGACACGCCTGAAATCCTTGAGCCGACAGAAGCAGCGCTCGATAACGTTGCGCCCTTTATAGGCGCGCTTGCTGAAACTGTGGAGGGTCACCCTGTTGGATTTGTTTGGAATGACCGGCTTTGCGCCGCGATTGACGATTTCGGCGCGAAAGCCGTCGCCGTCGTAGCCTTTGTCTCCGATGAGGGTAGACATCGGCGGCGCGAGTTTCAAAAGGGCTGACGCTGCGGAAATATCTGCGTCTTGACCCGGAGTGAGATGAAACGCGCAAGGTTTGCAATCAGGGTCGCTCAGCGCGTGGATTTTCGTGGTCCGCCCACCACGCGAACGGCCGATCGCCTGTCCATGCTCCCCCCTTTTCCGCCGCTCGCCGAGCGGTGCGCCTTGATCGAGGTGGAGTCGATGGACAAAGTCACGCCGTCCTTGCCGCAGCGGGCGAGCGCTTCAAAGATCGCCTGCCAATGCCCGCGCTTGGCCCAGCGATTGAAACGATTGTAGATCGTTGTGTAAGGACCATAATCGGACGGGCAATCGCGCCAGCGTGCGCCGCACTGAAGCATGTGAATGATACCGCTGATAATGCGTCGATCGTCATCGCGCGTCGGCCCGGTCTGGTTCGTTGGCAGATGCGGTCTTATCCGAACCCACTACTTGTCGTTGAGCCAGAACAGTCCTTTTCGCATCGAAGTCCCTCGCACCGAATCAACTCGGCCGAGGGAATCAGAGTTCGCTAATTAGGTACAGACCCTAGCATTACAGTTGCAATTTTTGCCTGAGATGGGCTTTGCGCGCGTTGGCCTGATGAGCCCTGCGCCAGGACGACCATGCGAGGATGTGGGCGTGCGAGATGCGCCGCTGGGCAAGCTTCATGGCGATGCGGCGGATTTCCTGGATCGACCAGCGGATCAAGAACGATGCTTCGGTCGCGTTTTTTTGAGCAATGGCCCGGTGTTGGCCCGGTGACGGATGACGGCCATCATGGCGAAGGCCAGCATGACGAGTGAGACATGGCGATGCCAGCCATGCCAGTAGCGGCTTTCGTTGTGATCAAGGCCGAGTTCGTTCTTGGCGGTTTCGAAGCTGTCCTCGATGGCCCAGCGATGGCCTTCCACCGACACCAGCTTCTGCATGGAGGTGCCCTTGGGGCACCATGTGGAGAAGAAGGCCAAGCTGCCGTCGGCAATATTGCGGCGGATCAGAAGACCCCGCGTCCATTCCCCGGCAAGGGCGTGTTGTATTCGCTGGCGTCAAGATCAGCCAGCTTAAGATAGGCCCAGTCGTGCCAGCGCGGGCCTTTGGTCCCTTCGCCGGACGGCAGGCGGCGCCAAGCCTTCTTGGGAAGGCTCTGCGCGATCGCGGAAGCGGTGCCGGCGACAGGCTGCTGCTTGCCCCAGGAACGGAACACGTGATTGGAAGCAACACCCAGAACATAGCCTTTGCCCGCCTTGCGCAGCAGGGTTTCGATCTCACCCGTGCCATACACGCTGTCAGCGGCCACGAACGAGAACGGCACCTGTGCGGCGATCGCGCGAGCGATCATTCGACGCGCGATCTTGGGCTTCGTCGCAAAGCCCACATCGCTCGGTACATGCGCTGCCTTCAGGCGAGCGGGGTCGTCCATCCATTCCTTTGGCAGATAGAGCGCCCGGTCGATGAAGGCATGGCCATGTCGCGACACATAGGAGGCGAACACTCCGATCTGTCAATTGGTGATCTTGCCCGCCGAGCCGATGTACTTGGCGTGCAACCCCGCACGAGGCCTTGCCCTGTTTCAAAAAGCCGGTCTCATCGATGACCAGAACCGCGTCCTCATCGCCGAGCGTTTCCAGCGCGTACTCACGCACAATGTCGCGCAGCGCATCGGCGTCCCACTGCCCCCGGCCCAGGATCGCTTGCTGGCACCACGGGCCCGGATCGCCGGCCGCTTCCGCCCGCATCCAACCCGTCTTGCGCGGCTCGTTGCCCAACAGTCCGTCGAGAAACTGCCCCGCCGAGGCCGCGACCCGCTCCTGCGTAAACAGCCGACGGATCCGTTGCTTGGCATCTCGCAACGACGAAGCCCACAGCGTCAGCGTATCCTCAACCGACGCACCACCAATCATCAGATCCCGAATCATGGTCGCCCATGGATTCAGAACCTCCATGAAAATGCAACTGTAATGCTAGACGATGAAGGGCCTAGCCCATTGGCTCCTTAGGGAGTGGACGTAACCTGGCCGAGGCGGAATGGCTCGAGTCGTCGTCAGTCGTGTGCGACGCTCGTCAATTTTGTCGCACACTCGCCACAGCAGCGCAAAAGTCTGCATCCACCTCACGGATGCAGCAGGTTGGCATATTTGCCTTTGCCGGCCGGGCCAGCGATCAGATCAAGGGCTAAATGGTGGCGGAGACGCAGGCATTTTTATTGCAGACGTTACGATGAGATTCGTCGTGACACGCTTCAGCCTCCACGTTGCATGACGAAATGGCCGTGAGGGACGGGAGCGGGCAGTGCAATGCAACGGTGCGTCCTGTCTGGCCAAAATTTTGGGTCGGAATCGCGCTTCAGATTAGGTCGAGGATGTCGAGGCAATCTACTCGAGAGAGGCTGGAGCCGGTCCTCGATCCCGCAGAGGAACGCTTGACGAGCCGCGCCGTGTTGGGCGCAACCATCGGCAATATTCTCGAATTCTACGACTTCGGGACCTACAGCTTTTTCGCGATACAGATCGGCCAAGCGTTCTTCCCGGCAACCGACTCGTTCGCTAGCCTCATGCTTTCACTCGCAACCTTCGGCGTTGGTTTTGTAACCAGACCGATCGGGGCCATCGTGCTCGGCTCGTATTCGGATCGGGCCGGCCGACGGCCCGCGATGACCGCCAGCTTTACCATGATGAGTGCCGCGGTCCTATTGTTAGCTATCACGCCATCGTATGAGACAATAGGACTTGCCGCTCCGTCACTGGTCGTCTTCGCACGCTTGCTGCAAGGCTTTGCTCTCGGAGGTGAAGTGGGTCCGACGACCGCCTACTTGATGGAAGCGGCCCCCGCTGAGGCCCGCGGTCTTGCTGTCTCCTTTCAGCCCGCGAGCCAACAGATAGCTGCGACGGCCGGAGCGTTGGTTGGAGAAATACTGTCGCTCACCATGACAAGCGAAGCTCTCAATGCGTACGGATGGCGGATCGCGCTGTTGCTCGGTGCCGCTACGTTGCCGTTTGGACTTTGGTTGCGGAGCGTCCTGCCCGAAACGTTGCACCGGCCCGAGGCGCCTGTTCTGGTCACCGAGCCTGGAGGGCAATCGCGTGCCGATCGCCGCATCATGTGCTTGGGATTTGTTATCTTGGCCAGCTGCACGATCACGACTTATGTTACCGGATATATGACCACCTACGCGATGAACACTCTCCACGTTTCCGCACCCGTCGCCTTTGGTACCACGCTCATCAGCAATGCGGTCGGAATTGCTGCAGCACTGCTGGGCGGCCTGCTCGCCGACCGCGCAGGCCGTCGTCTCATCATGATATGGCCGCAGGTCACTGCATTGCTGATGACCTATCCGGTATTCTTGTGGATTGCGGAGAGCCGCAGTGCCTTCGCACTTCTAGGAGGCCTCGGCGCCCTCACCCTGATCGGAACGATTCCGTATAGCGCCTTCTACGTGAGCATGGCCGAAGGGTTGCCCAGGAACATTCGTGGTGGCGCCTTCGCGACGATCTACGCTTTTGCGATAGTGGTTTTCGGAGGCACAGCTCAACCAATCGTCACCTGGCTGATCCACCTTACGGGGAGCGCACTCGTGCCCGCATGGTACATGCTTTTCGCGAGCGCAGCCGGGCTCTTTGCCATGCTCATGATGCCGGAGACGGCGCCACTCAATTTTAGACCCAAAAACGATCCTTCCTGACGCCACGACGGCTACCCTGGCATAGCGGGAAGAATGGACACCATGACGTCCGAAATGCGAACCATCGAAAAGAAGGGCCATGTGCGCGGCATGGAAAAGCAATAGATGCTTATGATTCGATCAGTTTTGATCGCGCAGGGGCTCCCAGCGGAACACAGCGTGGCGCTCTTAGCCGGCTTTTCCCGTCTACCCAACCTTCGCCGATGCAGCGGTTGCGCGGTAGCCACCGACTGGCAGAAAGCGAGCAATCACTTTGAATAAGATGGCGCCTGCACCATCTGCCATTGCAACCGTACGACATGAGGACGCGGCCACCTTGGAGCAAGCGGCCGCACGAGGCTCGCTCCTCATTCTCTGCTTGAGTTGTTTTCCGTTCTCAGTGTCGCACGCACGAGGGATCGGTCAAACAAAAAAACAGGTCGCAGATACCATCCAACGGGTCGTCCGCGCACTGAGGATACGAAGTATCGGCTACATGCACCCTGGCGGCGACCGGTTGCGCGACAACTGTTGCAGCAAAAGGAGGCACGGCCGCCGTTGCAAGCGCGAAGGCGCTCGCTGTCACTAACACAGACTTTTTCATCCGAGAAATCACTTCCCTAGGTTGGCCCCAACCCTCCTCGGGTCTATATGAGGAAGCTGTAAGCGGTAAAATTGATTTTCTTGATCAGATCTATCTAGTGAATGGATAAGTCCGGACATCACCGTAGGGCTTCGATGTTAGCCCGCGCGGAACCTGCAATCTGCTTGATCGAACGCTGGAAGCTCGGAGTGGTCGATGCATGTCTGCGGAGCACTCGAGTTAAAGTTGAATCTGACAGTATCGTCCGAGCAAGGCGACAGTCGGCCTGCATGGTCTCGCACATATGGCGCCGCGAGGAGAGAGCCGGGTTGACCCGCGAACGTGCTCCCGAAGATCACGCAGCAATTGAGGAGCGGCTCGTCGACGACATGGAGGACGAGTTTCACGCTCGGCCATTGCAGTTGAGGCGAAGCAGCTACGCCGCCACTTGGCTTGAGACGCTCGAGGAAGAACGACAGCCCCAGCATCTTTGGGGGCCAAGGAGGCTTGATGCAGGGGCCGTCGTAGCCTTATGCAAGAGTAGCAAACAGGCCACTTTGTTGTGGACCGGCCGATCCGATTCGTCAAAGCGGCCGTGATGCTCAGCTCCCGTGCCACCGAGCCGTCCGTGATCCGTTGAAGCTCCGCCGAGGGCTTGCGCGCCAGCTTGCCGCGGGCAAAGAGGTGAAAGCACTGTTACATCCGAGCGGATCGCCGCCGGCGTCGGGTACATGTTTTCGGTGTGCAATGCTCAGCGGACTAGCTTCTCGCCCGAGCGCCGGGCTTCATCTGGCGCGTTTGCGAGACGCTCTTTTGCTGAGACGGCAGATCGAACTGCAGCAGCTTGTCCAATCGCTCAAGTAATCCCGCCAGTGCCTCCTTGGACGGCGGCGCCTGCCACATCTGGAGGTGCTCGGTTGCGGAAGAGGTGCGTGCTTCCTCGGTGGTGGCGATCCTCTTTGTCCCGAGATCGGAGCGCACGATAACCTTGCGCGTCGGAGCCGTAGCGGTATCGGGCCCGCCTAGTTGCGGCTCGGATGAGCTGGCCGTTGAGCTCCCCTCGCCTCCAGCCGCTGCGCGCCTTCCTTTGCCCTTTCTGCGACGCGGATTGACTTCGCCCACGACGCCGGCATTTTCAGGCAGCGCAGCCCAATCCGGCGGTTCAATCGTCACCGGCGTTGTGGGCTGCAATGCCAGCAGCCGCATGACCTCGTTCGCTGTCGCCCACGCACCTTCGACAGTCTCGTCCAGCAACTGCAGCGGAAGGTCAACTCCCGCTCCGGTCCCCCTCACTGGCAACGATGCCGCTCAGCCCCGACGCAAATTCCGAAAGCCGCTCCATGACTCCTTCCAGAACGGCGCGATGCCCCGCGTCGAGCACTGCTCCGTCGCTGTATAGAACGGCTTGGTTCGTCGAGACGAATGCCGGAAAAACATCCTCAACGAAGGTCCCGAGCAGACGCACCCGCCCGCTCTCGTCCATGAGAGCATCGCGCACGTCTGGCTCGAGCGCGCTCGCTCGCGCCTCAATCAAGAGCTCCGCGAGCGCGATCCGCGATTGCAGATACATGCACTTCATATTGAGAGCCCAGCCGGTTTGTAGTCTTAGTGCGGCCTCTTCGGCCTTGCGCATCTCGGGGGTGCTACTTGGCAAGTTGGCAGTAGCCGCCCAGACAAACTGCATCCGCTCCAAGCGCAAAACCTTCTTTCCCCACCATTCCATGCAGGCTGCATAGTAGTTCGCCACGCTTGCAAACGCGTCGCTCACCTGCGCAGGCGTACCAATGTTTCTAATCCCCGGGAGCACGCGTAGTGCTTTCTTTCTGTTCTCCTCCAGCCCATAGATAATATGGGTGGCCACTTCGTTACATCGATCGGCCGCCTCCAGCGTGTCATCGCGGAGCCGACGAGCCCGATCGTCGGGCAGGATGCGACGCGCCACATTGGCCGGCAGATCCGCGTAGTACTCCAGAACTGTTGAGCCTGCTGTGACGACTTGATCGATCAGCTCTTGCGCCTCTGGCAGGTTCTAGGCGTGCGTCGCCGCTCGACGGCTAGCCTCAAGCTCCCCAAGCAGGCTGTCCATTTTTTGCCTTGCTGCCTTGATCTCGATGCGCGTTGGCGCTGCCAGATCCGAAGTTGGCTTGCCAAGCACCGAGGTTCTGTCCTGAGTCCCAGAGCGCATCCGCTCGATGACGGCATCGAAGGACTGACTGCGTCCTGAAAGGAGGAGGCTAGGCTCCGGGCTCGAACCGCTTACGTCCCCGCTGCTGCCGGCTCCTGTGGTTTCCACCTCGGATGTGCGAGCTCGGCCAATCCCTGTCATACTTCGTCTCCGATGAAAGTCATGAATGTGCAGCCCGTCTGGATAGACCGCCTGACTGACGACTAGCTGACCAAAAACCGTTCTTTCGGATGCACAAGAAGGCCAATGTCACCTGAAGTTCCTTTCCATCGCAGCTCCAATGTCGCTGAAGAGAGCGATGCGGGTAACTGCGTCCGTGTAAGCAGCCGCGACGTAACCGCGGCTGAGGTGCCCTGGCCTCGACGCGATCCGCTACGAGCGTCGCCCCTCTGCCGTTAGCTCCGTCCACACCGACTGAGGCAAGTCGTCCCCAAACGTTGGTAGCCGGGAGAACAGTCGGGGCCTAATCGGCGAATTATGGTCAAGCAGAAATGGCCAGCTTATATGGCAAACCTACGCTCGCCACGCGCGTCCTACTAACGGTAAGGGGACTTCGACATAAGAGCTTAACAATCTAGCGGCCGTACACCGATGACGAGATGCTGAAGGACGATCAGCATCGATATTTCTCCTCGTCCCAACCAGCTGAAATGACCTCCCACAGATCCTCAGGCTGCATTTCGTAAAAGTGCGGCGCCCATCCGGGTCCGGTGAGATCACCTTCATAGAAACATCGCAGCGAGCACACCAAACGCACCGAGAACCAGCCCAATCAGCGAACCGGCGGTCGGCACGTCTCTGAAGAGCAGAACCGTGAGCATCGGTTCCACGACCAGGATCGCTCCCACCGATATCGCGACAATGATCCAAATATTCTTCAGATGCATGTAGCCCAGCGCGTATCCGAGAACGAGCAGGATGCCACCCAAGCATACCAGGAGAAACATCGGCCAAAGCATCGCCAGATCGCCACCAGCCTTTCCGAATTGCCTTGAGGCAATTAACTCGGCGAATATCGAAAGAGCTTCTCCAAGGAAAATTGCTGCCACAGCTACAATTTTCAACATCAAGGTCATTGCTCTCTATGGTTTCGGCGATTCGAGGGTGGCCCGGAGACCTGTATCGGAGTAGCCGTTGAGGTTCAATTTTCGGCATGCCAAGCGCTGGCGGAGACGCGCGCCTCACCTATCGCTTCGCAGGTCTTTCCAAGCGTTTGCCGGGCCGGTAATTAGCTTCCGACATGCAGCATTGTTTCCGTCGATCACCCCAGCTGCGCTGCTTGCAGAAACCAAAGATGGTTCAGGGCAAGCCCGCTCCGCCGCCTGCGTGAGCAGAACAATTTTTGCCTAGGCTGCAATCTGCACGGGAAGAGCGGAATAGCCGTGCACGAAGTTAGACGCAATCCGCTCGGGTTCGCCGACAACCTCGAACCCCAATTGCGCAGACAAGATCTCTTCCCAGAGGACTCTCAACTGCAGTTCCGCAAGATGTCGACCAAGACAGCGATGGATGCCGAATCCGAACGAGAGATGCTGCCTCACATTTTTGCGGTCGATCATGAAATTGTCGGCGTCCTCAATGATCTCTTCGTCCCTGTTACCGGAGATGTACCACATGACGACCTTGTCGCCTTTCCTGATCTGTTTTCCGCCTACGATGCTGTCGATCGCGGCGGTACGGCGCATATGTGCGATTGGCGTTTGGTACCGAATAATCTCGGACACGGCACTCGAGACGAGCTTGGGATTGTCATTTAGCTTTCGCAGCTCGGAGGGATATTGACTCATGAAGAGGAGGCCGCCGGTAATCGAGTTGCGCGTGGTGTCATTCCCGCCAACGATCAACAGAATCAGATTTCCGAGAAACTCACTCGGCTCCATCTGGCGTGTGGCAGGCGAATGCGCCATCAGGGAAATCAGGTCGAGGCGCGGCTCGGCTTTGATGCGCTCGTTCCAAAGCCGGGTGAAGTACTCCAGGCACTCGGACAAGATGGTGCTTCGTTTGTCCCAGCTGTCGATTGCATGGCCTGCTTTCGGAGCTGTAACAGCGACGTCTGACCAATAGGTCAGCAGTCGCCGATCCTCAAATGGAAAATCGAACAGCGTGGCGAGCATTTGCGTCGTCAACTCTATGGACACCATGTCCACCCAGTTGAAGGCCTCATTGCGCGGCAAGTCTGCGAGAATCGCCCTGACCCGAGACCGGATCAAGCTTTCGAGGTTCGTCAAGCTTTCCGGCCCGACGATCGGGCCGACGGAATTGCGCTGCTCGGCGTGCTTGGGAGGCCCCATCTTGATGAAGCTCGGGGTCCAGTGCTCGCCAGGCACGTCGACAATAGTAACACCTTGTTCGGACGAGAACGCTTTGTGGTTTGTGTCTACGGCTACGATATCCCGGTATTTCGTCACGGACCAATATGGACCATGAGCGCTGTCGTGACAGTAGTGAACGGGATCTTCCTTTCGCAACCGCTCAAAACAAGCCCACATGCTGTCGTCTTGAAAGCGCTTGCCCTCGCTTACATCCAGCTTGCTCAGCGGGATGACACACGGATTCTCAGCTCTATAATCTTCCGATCGCCTTGTCATGATATCTCTGCAGATTCTGCTCTCGAGAGTTTACGGCGTGGTGGGATTCGTCGCCTTCGAGCTGCCGCAGCACTTGGCTGCGACGGGACGCTCGACCAGGCTACCTCACAGTGCAGCTAGCCTCGCCCTACCATGTCGGGCAGTAAGGATCGTATTGACTTTCCAAGTCGATCTACTCAAAGGATCGGTGAGAGCTCTCAGTGCTGGTTAGAGATGGCTATGCGCTGGAGGCAACATCAAGCCGAGTACACCTTCATAAGTGACCCTCGCTTTGGGATACGGCCGGAACGGATAGCTTTCTCAAGGTCATGGATGAATAGTCGCCTGGCTAGGACTGTTCAGGCAGATCGATCCAGATATCCGAAGGACCCTTCACGAGAGTATCTTGATCTGGAACGTAGATATTATCGAAGATCCTGAGACCATGAGCCGTTGCCGCGCCAAAAATTATGAAAGGGAGCTCGACTTGCTCCAGGTCTTCGAAGTCGTCAGCGCCGACGATTCGAACAAAATCGAGTTTAAAGTGCCGGAACTTGATCTGAGATGTGGCGGACGCGACCAGATCCTTCACACTAGATGCCCCTTCGGCGATCTCTTTCCTCGAATGGTTGAGTGCCGTGAAAAGGCAGGACAGCTCATCAAGCTCTGAGCTGGCCCCGGTTGTCTGAACAGAATATCCGCGTCGATAAGTGGAGCCTCTGCCGGGGTTAGGCTGCCGTGCGGAGCGGCAGCGGGGTGAAGTAGGCTTGATCCGGTGTGCTGCCGTCAAGGCT
>NZ_JBWJZE010000018.1:0-122788 GCF_056429085.1 Bradyrhizobium sp. CFUWI | reverse complement strand
AGGCGGAAGATGTTATCCAGGATCTTGGCGTTGTTCGGCTCCTGCTCGAACTTCACCAATTGATTGTCCACGGTGTCCAGGCTCTCGCTGGTCTCCGTCAGAAACTCCCGCAACAGATCATCCATGAGCTACGCCTTACTGACCTGAACCTGGACTTCGACGCCTGAGCCATTCTTGGCACGGACGGAAGCCCTCCTCTGGATCGTTAGACAACCCCTTTCACAGTCCCGTTAATTTCATCCTCCGTGCTAATACGGATATTGAAGAGAAGTTTGGGATTCGGCGGAATGCAGCAACGCTTTTCGGCAAATCCGGCTGCGCGCCGCAGCGGCGGGGGGCATGCGGTGAACGCGCCGACAACAACGGGGCGAAGCGCGCGGGAAAGTCCTGCTCGTGAAAGACCATAGGACCGGCATGCGGAACGTTGGACCGAGCCGCCCGCAAGCGGAAGCGCGCTCGCACTCCCGGCTTCGCGTTGTCGCCGCGAGCGGCAGGATCCGCGTTTGCGGTAAACGAACGGTTACCTCGCCGTCATGGCGGCCGAAGCCGCGCTAACCCAACCGTGCGGCCATGCCGCCGTCGGGACGATGCTCCGCCAGGCAATCGTTGATGGCGGCGAGCAGCGCGTGCGGCGTGAACGGCTTGCGCAGACAGCGTGCGGCACCGAGCTCCAGCGCCGTCCGGAGGAAGTCGGGTGCAGGCGAATTCAGATTGGAAAAAGCGTAGCCGGACATCGCGATCAGCGGAACGACCGGCGCGCGCTCGTGGAAGATCCGGATCGATTCGAACCCGCGCATGTGCGGCATGAAGATATCGACGATCATCAGGTCGAACTGTCCATTTTCGAGCGCGCGCAGTCCGGCTTCGCCTCCATCGGCAATCGTCACTCGAAAATTGTTGCGCTGAAGATAGATCTCGATGGCCATGCACACCATCGGGTCGTCGTCGACGACGAGAATATGGGGTTGAAACGCGGTCCTCTCGTGAGCTTCCGGCTTCGGCGATTCAATCATTGGACAGCGCTTCCTCCTTCGCCTTCAATCAAGAGAGGGATGGTCGCAAAACGTTATTGGCGAACCGAGGAAAACGGAGACGACGGAAATGAGCTGCGCGGTCATCGCGCGCCAGGGTTCAGAGCAATGTTGGATGATCGTCACGCGTTCGACGGACGAGGCGGCGCGGGTCAACCGGCGTCCGATGGCAGCACGGATGCAATGCTTCCGGCTCATGAGGCCCCCTTACCGCTTCTTCCTGCATGCCCCTGCAGGAGACGCGCTCCGCTCACGAGCGAGTCTACGCCCTTCTCATTTCCATTTCGGCCGCAAATCAGATGGTCTGTCTGCCCTCTAACGGGTATAAGGACGCAGTTACAACCTTTACAATAGTATCTGTTCGCCGCGCAACTGAACGACGAACGCCCGCAGAATGTTCCCGTCGCACCCGCCGGATTTGAACTGCATGACCGCGAGCGCACCTCCGCCCAATCAGCTGCTGCAATTGCTCGACCCGCCGGCGTTCGATCTGCTGCGTCCGCATCTGGCGACGGTCGAAATGGTCAGGAAGTCTGTCTTGGGTGAAGCGGGTGCCGCGCTGAAACATGTCTACTTCCCGCATGCCGGATCGGTCTCGATCACAGTGGGCCTGTCCGACGGTCAGATGATCGAGATTGCGATGCTGGGCCGCGACAGCGTCGTGGGTGGCGGCGCCGCGCTGACTGACGGTATCGCGCTGTCGGACGCGGCCGTGCTGTTTCCCGGTACCGCTTCCGTGCTGGAAATCGTGGCCTTCCGTTCCGTCGCCGCCGCAAGCGCGTCGTTTCGCGAGCTGATCATCCGTCAAGAGCAGTCCTTGCTCGCGCATGCGCAGCAGTCGCTGCTCTGCAATACGCTGCACCCGGTCGAGGCGCGGCTCGCGCGCTGGCTCTTGCGCGCCCGCGAGCTGTCCCATGGTGAAATCCTGCCGCTGACCCAGGAGGCGCTGGCGCAGATGATCGGCGTCCGGCGAAATGCCATTTCGTTGGTAGCGCATGACCTTCAGCGCGCCGGCATCATCCACTACAGCCGGGGCCACATCGAAATCCTCGATCCGCGGGCGCTGCAGGCGACGTCCTGCGAGTGCCATGCGACGGTGAAGCTCTACCATCTCCGCCTGTTGGGAGCAGTGCCGTGACGATGGCGGGCCATCAATTGTGGGGCGGCATGAACGCAGCATCCGGGAACGACCGTCGGGGCGGACATCTTGTCCCAATTGCCAACATATCCCACGGGGAACATGATGGAAGCTGCTGCGCCGCACGTGATTTTGGGCATCGCGCGTTCAATCGGCATGGACACGGGAGGCAGCTTTGGAAACGATGGTGCGCTCGTCCAACGGTTTCCTGTCCGCACTTCCGGCAGACGATTATGAATTGATCCGTCCGCACCTGCGAACAGTCGATCTGCCCCATGACGCCGTGCTGGTCGAGACCGGCGAGACGCTGAAGCGCGCCTATTTTCTCCACCGCGGCGTCATCTCGCTGGTGGTGAAGCTCGCCAAGGGCGAACACGTTCAGGTCGCCATGATCGGCCGCGACAGCTTGCTCGGAACGCTCTCCACCATGGGCGATGCGTGCGCGTTGAACACCGCCCTCGTGCTGATTCCAGGCCTTGCGTCGGTGATGGATCTCGACCGGCTGCGGATCGCCGCCGACCAGAGCAGCACCCTGCGCACCTTGCTGACGCGCCACGGGCTGGCGGTTTACGCCCAGGTCCAGCAGACCGCGGGCTGCAACGCCGCCCATCCGGTGGAGGCCCGGCTGGCGCGCTGCCTGTTGCACACGCATGACCTGTCCGGCGATTACCGGCTGCTGCTGACCCAGGAGGCCATGGCACAGATGATCGGGGCGCGGCGCAACAGCGTATCGCTGGTCGCCAATACGTTGCAGCAGGCCAATTTCATCCATTACAGCCGTGGGCACATCCAGATCGTCAACCTCGACGGCCTGCGCCAGACGGCCTGCGAATGCTACGCCATCGTGAAGGCGCAGTACGACCGGCTGCTCGGCGCGCACTGACCCCGCTCGCATGGTGAACCGCCGGCTAATGCCGGCCTGCAAACACCTCATGTCCCGCTACCGGAACTGAAATTCGAGTGCCTTAGAGAAGGGTTACCCTCGCGCCGGGACGTGCCGCGCGACAGATGACCCGTGATCAAGGCAGCAGGACCATGTTTGACGTCACCGTCGCGCCCGCGCAGAAGGCGCTTGATGCCGAGCCCGCGCGCGAGCCGCGCGCATACGAAGCGCTGGTGCGCGAGATCGGCGAGGACGGCGCCCGTGACGTGCGCGAGGTGTTCTGGAGCGAGACCTCCGCGCGCCTGCAACTGTTCCGGACGCTTTCGCTCGCGCAGCACCATGGCAGGATCGCGCGCGAAGCGCATTCGCTGAAGAGCGCGGCCGGAACGTTCGGCTATGTCAGGCTCGCGGCGCTGGCGCTGACGCTGGAGCAGACCGCGGAGAGACTCGGCGATGTCGAATTCCGCGATCTGCTGGACCTGATGGATGCGGCCTATGTCGCCGCGCGCGCGCAGGAGCCGCGCTGACCACTCACGCGTGTATTCCCGCCGTACTTCTACGGCTTGGGATTTTTAGAGATGGCTAATCATAGGTGGCGATAGTCGCGGCAAACCAGGAGGGTTTTCCATGTTCACCTTTGAGACTGCGGACCAGAAAGAGGTTCGCCGCTTCCGCATCGCACAGTTCAACGGCCGGATGGCAACGGTGAAGGCTGGCGACTCGACGGTGACGGGCTTTGTGCGTTCGGTGCTGGAGCAGGAATCGAGCATGCCGCCCCGCTGGACCATCACGATCATCCCGAACGAGCCGAAGGAAGAGATCAAGCCGCTGCGCCCCGCCTCGCGCGCGCGCCCCTTCGCCGAAGACTATTTCTGAGCGCGACCGGGTTTCGCCGAGCCCGGGCCGCCACCGGCGGCCCCCTCAGTCGATTGAATGCAGCAGCGCCGCGCGGACCAGGTCGGCGGTGTTGCGCGCACCGAGCTTGCGCATCGCCTCGGCACGATGGCTCTCGAAGGTGCGCGGACTGATCTGCATCCGAAGCGCACCCTGCTTGTTCGAGTATCCTTCGCTGATCAGCCTCAGCACCTCGCGCTCCCGTTTGGTGAGGCGCTTCTGGCCCGACAGGCCGAGGAGCTCGGCGCTCGGCACGCGCGGGGCTTGCTGTGTGCGCAGGGCCTTCGTGTCCGTGTCCGCGACGCTGGACGGGACCGGCAGGCCGCCCTTGTCGGGGCCGGCAAGCTGCTTGACCAGGCCGCAAACGCGCTCGGTCTGTGCCAGCGCATTCTCGACCACCTGCTGCAAATAGGCACGGTCGCCGGTCACTGGCGCGAGCTGATCGCTGTGATGCTTGATCTCGCCCATGTAGAGCAGCAGCGCAGTCAGGGGGCCGTTGAGCTCGCGGGCGATGGCAGCGGCCATTTCGTCGGCTGCCTTGGCCCGGGCGGCGCTCAGGCGGACGAAATCGAGCTCTTCAGCTGGCGCAGCGCTGCTGTCGTACCATTCCGACGGCCGCGAATCGGTCGCCGTATCATTCTGTGACCCCATGTCACTCATCTAGCGGAACCGGGGGCGGTCTGTGGTTAACTTTTTGCTCCGTAAGACTACGGTGATTTCGGCAGTTTTGCGCTGAAATGGCGGCGCCGGCACAATTTGTGCTTGTGCGGGATTGCGGCCGCCCCCGCGAAGGTTGAATTCCAGCCGTTTCCCGTAGCAAGGCGGGCCATATTCGCCCAGGCCCGACCCCGGGCCCCCGGTTTTTACGGAATAATTAACGGCGACTTGCTTCTCTTGGCGAGGTTGAGAGCGCGCAAATGCCTCCACGCATTGGGCCTGCACGCCCGCGGGAAATGCTGCAAAAGATTGCGTGCCATGAACGAGATCGATCGGCTGTCGGAATTCTTGCAGAGGCTGACGCCGCTGTCGCGCAGCTGTCTGCTCAGCGAGCTCGAGCGGCTCGAGCTGTGCGGCATCGACATGCCGGGTTCGGGCGACATCCAGTCCCGCTTGCGCGCCGAATTCCGCAAGGACGGATCGACCCAGGCGCGCGCCACCAGCCCTTCGCGCTATTTCTTCGCGCCGCTCGAGCTGCTGCTGATCGACGGCGCGCCCGAGCACGCCAACATGGGACGGATCTCGCGCAATACCCTCACGCCGATCTGGGAATGGATCTGCCGCGACCTGCTGCCGACCATGGCACGCGACTACATCAAGGCGATCAACGAGCAGGTCGCCGTGAACAACCAGAAGGAGGTCCTGAAGATCGCCTCGACCTTCCAGACCAAGGTCGTCAAGGTTCTCGAGAGCACCTTCGCTTCGGCTGACAGCACCGAGTTCGCACGCGGCAAGCTCGCGCAATACACGGCCTCGCGCAGCGCCTTCGACGACGTCAGGAAGATGCTGCATGTGCTGCGCGCCGGCGATGCGCTGCCGAAGTTCAACGAAAAGCTGCCCGAGAAGATCGCGAGGTTCGACGATGGCCAGGTGGTTCAGGTCACCGCACAGCTCGACGCCTTCAAGAAGGCCCACCCCGAGGCACTGCCCTTCGCGCTGGCGCTGGTGGCGAGGCGCCTGACGACGTCCTGGCAATTGGTGCGTCTCGCCACCAAGGCTGCCGCGAGCAAGAGCGCCAGTGATGTCGCCGCCGCGCCCTATGCCTGCGTCGTGCACATGGTGCTCGACCGTCTCGACGACAAGCGCCTCGCGCTTCGTATCGCGCTCCGGCACAACCGGGTGCTGATCGCCCGCGACCTGCTCGCCGAGATCTACGACACCGAATATGCGCTCAAGGTGCGCATCGACGGCATCGAGCATTGCGAATGGGGCGTCCGCCTTCAGCAATTGATGGACGCGATCGCGACCTTGGTCTCGGCCGAGGTGAGCCGCTTCCCGTCCAATGTCGGCCACATCCTCGGATCGCGTCGATTGCGCAGCCACGACACGCTCTCGGGCAAGCTGACTTATCTGGCCTGGAAGGGACGCGACGTGGTGCAGGACGGCGCCGCGGCGTTTCGCAAATTGATCGGGCAGAGCTGATCTTGCGCCTATTGCGCGCGCGGCAGGCACAGGAAGCGATCGAGAAATCGCCCTGACATCACGATTCTGAACCACCAGTAAATCATTCGCCGTGTCGTCATTGTCGCGATCCTCGACAGCCCACCACCGGCTGCGCGGAGCAATAGCGCAAGTGCGGCAATACGCGTGTGATCTGCTTCACATCCGCGGCCGCGTTGTCGCAGAACCATCGCGAGCCGGGTCCTTCAGCTTCGCTGTCGCTCGCCACGCACCAGCATCGGGCGAATCTGACCGCACCACCGCGGACGACGCCGTCCTGTTCACCGTCCTTGTCGAGCGCCGCCGGCCGCGGCTTCCGAAGGAGCGCCTACGATTAATCTTCCGATGCATCGATTATGCCTCGAAAGGGCACACCGCCTCATCGCCGCCCGCGTCCGTCGATGAACAGGCGCTATCGAGATCGCGTGCGAGAGATTTTGCAAACGCTGGCGCGTCGTTGCGCCTGCGGTGCCAGGGTATGCAAATTCTTTTCGAACAGATCGTCGAAAAATTAGCTCGAGTTGCAGGGTTTAACGTTACTCAAATAATTCAACAACGAAGTGATGCTCTCCTTATTTGAACCCACGCTCGCCGTTTATGAAACCGTCACGGAACGGGAGTGGTGCAAATGAACGATGGGATGGTTGAACTCGTCGGCCGGAGGCCTGTGACCTTCGGACGACGAAAGGTGACGCCGCGAGCCTGCGTAGCCGACAGCAAGCGTCACTTGCGCGCCTTCCTCAGCGAAGTGCTCGAGGATCTTGGCTTCGTCACCAGCGAATGCGCCAGTGCGGACGAATTGCAGACGGTGCTCGCCACCGAATTGCCGGATCTGATCCTGCTCGGCGTCGCCACCGACGGCATCGAGCCGGGACGGTTTCTGGAGATATTGGTGCGGGAGGCCTTTGCGGGGAAGGTTCTGGCGGTCGGCGCGCGCGAATCCATCGTCGTCAGGGCCGTGCGGCAGGTCGGCGAGGAATATGGCCTGGCCATGCTGCCGCCGCTGACCACGCCCTTTGCCGCGGAGACGCTGCGCGAGCGGGTGGCGATGCTGCTGCCGGAGGAACCGGCGCCGAGCCCGGCCGTCCATGTCGGCGAAGCGCTGCATGCCGGCTGGCTGGAGCTGTGGTACCAGTCAAAGATCGACGCGCGCACGCTGGTCCGCAGCGGCGCCGAGGCGCTGGTGCGGATGCGGCATCCGACCTGGGGCGTCGTGCCGCCGGCCTATTTCATTCCGGAGCCGCACGATCCGCATCTGCGCGATCTGTCGGAGTTCGTGATCGACCGCGCCATGCGGGACTGGCACTATCTGCTGGAACAGCAGAGCCCGGTCGATCTGTCGATCAATCTTCCCGCCTCCTATCTCAGGGAGCCGCAGGCGGTGCGCGATCTCTGCCGCCGCGTGCCGACGCATCCGGCTTTCGGCGGCCTGACGGTCGAGATCGACAGCGAGGAGGCGATCCGCGACCTCGATCTCCTGACCGAGGTCGCGCGCGAGGTCGGCCTGTACAATATCGGCCTGTCGATCGACAATCTTGGCGCCAACTGGCCGGCGCTGATGGAGCTGGACCGAATTCCCTTCGTCAAGCTGAAGGCCGACCGCCAGTTCGTCACCGGCAGCGGCAACGATCGGCTCAAGCGCACGGTGTGCCGTCACATCGTCGAGCTCGCGCAGGGTTATGGCGCGCGCGCGGTGGCGCAAGGTGTCGAGAGCCGCGCCGACCTCGTCGCCGCCAACGAGCTCGGCTTCGACTTCGTGCAGGGCTTCCTGTTCGGCAAGCCGATGCCGTTGAAGAAATTCGCCCGCTCGACGCTGACGAAAACCGTGATGGAGTGAGCTCGTTCGCGGCTCCAACGTCGATCGACGCAGCCGCGAACCGTCAATCTCCCCCGCGTCCGCGGCAACAACCTAAAGCGCGATGACGATCCTAACCGCATCGCGCTTTGGTGCCGGACGCCGCGATCGAGATGCTCGCCTCGGCACGCGCGAGGTGAATCGCGAAGCCCCGCGCCTCGGGAGGCTCGAGTCCGGCGTGGAGCTGCATGCTCGGAATCAGGTAATCGCCGCCGTTCTGGCGCCGATAGGGAATGGGCGAGCCCGTCGCAAGCGTCTTCATCCTCTCCCGCAAACGTTCGGCGGCCGCCTCGAATCCGGCTTCGTCGAGCTTGTCGGCCTTGTAGACGACGAAGGGCGGAAGCACCGCATATCCCGGGTAGTAGAGAATGCCGTGATGAATCGGAAACAGCAGATCGTCGATCGGCCCGTTGATTCCGCGCGCCGAATAATGCTCCTGCCAGCCGCCGGCCGTCACGATCAGCATTGCACGTTTACCGGCTAGTTTGCCTTCGCCATAACGGTCGCCCCACCGCTTGTCGCTGTGCTCGCCGACGCCATAGGCGAAGCCGTAGGCGAACACGCGGTCGACCCATCCCTTCAGGATCGCCGGCATGCTGAACCACCACAGCGGGAATTGCAGAATCAGGACGTCCGCCCACAGCAGCTTCTCGATCTCGCCCTTGACGTCAGGAGTAAGCGTGCCCGCCTCGAAAGCTTGCTTGGATGCAGCGGCGGGCGCGAGCCGTGCATCCGCTGGCAGCGAGGGGAAGTCGGCGCGATCGACGGCCGACGTCCAGCCCTGGGCATAAAGATCCGACACAAGCACGTCGTGGCCCTGCGCCTCCAGCTCTCTGACGGCAACATCCCGCAGCGAGCCGTTGAGCGAACGCTGCTCGGGATGCGCAAACACAACCAACACCTTCATGATCAGCACCCATTCGTTGAGGATGTCACGCAGCTAGCGCGGCGGAGGGCGATCCGGTAGATATCGGCAATGAATAGGATTGTGCCGAAAAATGGATAGATCGGAAGTCAGCCTCGAGCGGATGCGAAGCTTCGTGAGGGTCGCCGAGCGGGGAAACCTGTCGGCCGTCGCACGCGAGCTTGGCATGGGCCAGTCCAGCGTGACGCGGCATATCCGAGAACTGGAGCACGCCGTGGGCGTGCCGCTGCTGACGAGGACCACGCGCAGCGTGACGATGACCGAGGAGGGTCGTCGCTACTATGCCGATTGCGTTCAGATCCTGCGCCTGGTCGAGCGCGCGGCCGATGAGGCACGCAGCACGCGCGGCGCGCCCGCCGGCATGGTGCGGATATCGTGCACGGCGGCGTTCGGCGTGCTCCACGTCAGCCGCCTCGTCTTTGCCTTCCAGGATCGTTATCCCGACGTGTCGGTGGATCTCAGCCTGACGGACGAACGGATCGACCTCGTGAGGGAGGGGGTCGATGTCGCGCTCCGTCTGGGGCCGCTCGCCGAGAGTTCGATGAAGCGCAAATCCCTGGGTCAGTCGCACCGCGTGCTCGTCGCCGCACCCGGCTATCTCGCCGAGCGCGGCAGGCCCGCGCGTCCGCAAGAGCTCGCCCATCACCAGGGAATCAGAATGTCCAACATCGCCGGCAGTGATGTGCTCGTGCTGCAAGGACGCCGCGGCGGACGCCATGAAGTCCCTTTCGCAGGGCGGTTGCGCGTGGATCACGGACTTGCGGCGCGAGAGGCGCTCTCGGCAGGTCGCGGCATTGCGCCCACACATCTCTGGCTCGTCGACGATCTTCTCGCGACCGGCAAGCTTGAACGCGTGCTTGCGGACTATTCGCCGCCTCCCGTTCCGCTCAACATGCTGATCGTGCCCGAGCGATCCGGTGTCGCGCGGGTGCGGCTGCTGGTCGATTTCCTCGCCGAGACGATCGCGCGAATCCCAGGGATCGAAAAAGCCTGATCGGCCTTGTTCTCACGCAAATCGCCGCGCGAAGAAGACGCAGGCGACCACGAGCATGGTCGCGGCGATCATGCTCCAGGCGACCGGCTCGTGCAGCAGAAGCCCGGCGAGCGCGAGGCCGAAGAACGGCTGGAGCTGCTGCAGCTGGCCGACGCGCGCGATGCCGCCGAGGGCGAGGCCGCGATACCAGAAGATGAAGCCGACGAACATGCTGAAGATCGAGACGTAAGCGAGCCCGATCCAGGCGGGCACGCCGACGCCGCTCCAGGATGGCGGCCAGGTCAGGAGCGCGACCGGGATCATCAGCGGCAGCGCGAGCAGGAGCGCCCAGGAGATCACCTGCCAGCCGCCCAGCCGGCGCGACAGCGCCGCGCCTTCGGCATAGCCGAGCCCGCACAGCACGATTGCGGCAACCATCAAGAGATCGCCGGTCAGCGAGACCGATCCGTCGCCGGACAAGGCGAAGCCCGCCACCGTCGCGCTGCCGAGACCGGCGAACAACCAGAACAGCAGCTGCGGCCGCTCGCCGCCGCGCAGCACGGCGAAGATCGCCGTCGACAATGGCAGAAGGCCGATGAAGACGATCGAATGCGCGGACGTGATGTGCTGGAGCGCGAGCGCGGTCAGCAGCGGAAAGCCGACCACGACGCCGACGGCGACGATGACGAGGGAAGCGAGATCGTTGCGCTGCGGCCGGGCCTGACGGAGCAGGCCGAGCACGGCGAGAGCGATCAGCGCCGCGATCACCGCGCGCACCGACGTCAGGAACAGCGCAGAGAAGCCGCCGACCGCGACACGCGTCGCCGGCAAGGAGCCGCTGAAGATGACGACGCCGAGAAGTCCGTTGCCCCAGGCGCTGCCCGCAGATTGCATGTCCGTCCCATTCTCTGGAGGCGCGACTCTCGGCCTTCGGCGGTGGCGGGACCAGTGACAATCCAGTACAATCTCGCAGAACTGTGTGGGTATGGAAGGTCATACACTTTGGCCAGCGAGGCGCAAACCAGAGGCCGCAGCGGCACGCGGACCATCGACGTGATGAGCGCGATCCGGGCCAAGGTCGCGGGCCGCGCGCTCGGTGCCGGCGACCGCCTGCCCTCGATCCGCAGCCTCGCCGCGGCGATGGACGTCTCGCCCTCCACGGTGGTGGAAGCTTATGACCGCCTCGCAGCCGAGGGCCTGATCCGCGCCCGCCGCGGCTCGGGCTTCTATGTCGCGCCGACGATGATGCCGCCGCTTGCGCTGGCCGAAGCCGGGCCGCGGCGCGACCGGGAGGTCGATCCGTTCTGGGTCTCCAGGCAATCGCTCGACGCCGACGCCGCCGTGTCAAAGCCCGGCTGCGGCTGGCTGCCGCCGGGCTGGATGCCCGAGGCCGGCTTGCGCCGCGCCGTCCGTGCGCTGGCGCGGACCGAAACGCATCTGCTCACGGATTATGGCAGCACGCGCGGCGGACCTGTGCTGCGCCGGCTGCTGCTCGCACGCCTTGCCGAGGATGCGGTTCCCGCCTCCGTCGATCAGCTCATGCTGACGGGCTCGGGCACGCAAAGCGCCGATCTCGTCTGCCGCTTCCTGCTCCGTCCCGGCGACACCGTGCTGGTCGACGATCCCTGCTACTTCAATTTTCGCGCGCTGCTGCGGGCGCATCAGGCCAGGATCGTCGGCGTGCCCTATACATTGGCGGGCCCCGACGTCGCGCGCTTCGAAGAGATCCTCGGCACCGAGCGTCCCAGGCTCTACATCACCAATTCGGCCCTGCACAACCCGACCGGTGCGACGCTGTCGCTTCAGACGGCGCACCGGCTGCTGACGGCGGCCGCCGCGCACGACCTCACCATCATCGAGGACGACATTTTCGGCGACCTCGAGCCGGAGCGCTCGCCGCGGCTTGCCGCGCTCGACGGGCTCAATCGCGTGATCCGCATCGGCAGCTTCTCCAAGACGCTGTCGGCCTCGGTACGCTGCGGCTACATCGCCGCGCGGGCCGACTGGATCGAGCATCTCGTCGACCTCCAGGTCGCAACCAGCTTTGGCGGCCCGAGCCCGGTCGCGACCGAGATCATCGCCAACGTGCTGGCCGGCGGCGGCTATCGCAAGCACATGGACGAGCTCCGGCAAAAGCTCGCGAGCGCCCGCCGGAATGTCGCGCGAAAGCTTGGGGCAATCGGCATCGAACCCTGGCTGATGCCGCGTGGCGGATTCTTCCTGTGGTGCCGCCTTGCGGGCGGCCAGGACGCCGCCCAAGGTCGCGCGCGCGGCGCTCGAGGACAATTTGGTGCTGGCGCCCGGCAACGTGTTCAGCGTGTCGCAGACCGCCTCGCACTTCATGCGCTTCAACGTGGCGCAGATGAACGATCCCCTTGTGTGGGACGTGCTGCGGCGGGCGCTGAAGGCAGCCGCGAAATGACGGGGCCTAAAGCATGATGTGGGATGAAGCTCGATTGCCGCGATGACGGAGGTGCACTCCCTCTCCCGCTTGCGGGAGGGCAATCGCATATGAGGGCACCGACAGTACCCACAGCGTCATGGCCGGGCTTGTCCCGGCCATCCGCCTTTCCACGCAGCAAAAAGAACGTGGATGCCCGGGACAAGCCCGGGCATGACGACTTCTGCTGAATGTTCAAACGCGATTGCCCTCTCCCGCATGCGGGAGAGGTGAACGTCCCTGCGGCAATCGGTTCAACCGTAAGCCACGGCGCTCTAATACAGCGGCTCCTCGTACACCGGTGCGCCGTCGAGCAGCAGCCGCTTGATGGCGGCGCGGCCTGAGGGCAGCACGGCGGCGACGATACGCAGCTTCTGCTGGTTGCGGGCCTGCTCGAGCTTGCCGCCCTCGCCTTCCGGCACGAAATAGCTTTCGAGACCGTATTTGATCGTCAGCTTGTCGCAGAAGGCGCGGAGGTTCGATCCGCAGGAATAGCTGACGCGGCCGCGGATCAGCACCTCGCGCGCGCTGACCGGCACCGGCTCGGCATGCGCGGAAACGGCCGTGTAAAGGCCCTCGGCATTGGGCGCGAGCTTGACGAACACGATCGGATTGCGGGCGTCAGCCGGCTTGCCGGCGAGCGCGCCGGCCGGCACTTCCGAGATGTCGTAGCGGAGCACGACATAGTCGCCGCGCAGGAGATCGCGCGGATCGACCGGCTGCGTCTGCAAGGTCACCTCGACCCCTTCGCGCAGGATCTGCACGCGGTCGGCGACCATCAGCATCAGCAGCAGGCATTGCACCAGGACGGCGACACCGAACAGCACGGCTTTCGGGATACGCTGCCAGAGCGCCGAGACGGACGTGATCAGCTGGCTCATCGTGCACTCCTCGGCAGCGCGCGGTTGAGCGCCGTTGCGAACGCGACGGCGACGACACCGGCCGCCGCCAGGAACGCCGAGCGGGCGAGCAGCGAGCCCTTCACCGCCCAGGTGATGCCGGCAATCACGCCGGCGATGCCGAGCCAGCCGGCGACGATGCGCGGACGGACGTCATCGAGCACGCCGGAGACGACGAGGCACAGCATGGCGCAAAGCAGCGCGGCATAAGCCAGCCACGGCTCGCCGGCCGGGGCGACCGGCCAGACCGGCGCGGCGAGCAGCACCAGCCCGATCGCGCAGGCGGCAAGGATTTCACCTTTGCGCTTGGTGAGCGTGGCGGAGACGAGGGCGAGGATCACTCCCGATGCTCCGCACAGGATCGCCCACAGCGGCTGGCCGGACGCTACGCGCGTCGCCCGCAAGTGAATGATGTCGTCGACCGTCGTCACCTCCAGGAAAGCGACAGCGGCCAGCGCGAACGCACCGTAGATCGACAGCACGCTGCCAAGCCGCTGCGCCCGCGGCGAGGACATCGCGGCGATCGCGAGCCCGGCGCCGAACAGCAGGGCAGCGCCGTTGGCGAGCACGAAGGACGGCTGGGCGCCGTCGAGCTCGAAGCGCAGCGAGGTCGCGATCCACCACGGCAGCACCGCGAGCGCGACGAGATGGGCCGCGACGCGGGAATTCCACGCAAAGGCAAGGCTTGTTGCGAGCAGCCAGACCGGCACGAACGAAAGATGCAGGACGTCTGGCGAATCGTAGCTCCGCATGCAGGTCCAGATGCTGGCGGCGACAAGGCCGACCGTGAGCGCCCCGCGCGAGCCGGTCAGCAGCGCGGCGGCGAAGGCACCGATCGACCACAGCAGCATGCCGCCGGCAAAATCCTCGCCGAGATGATACATCTGGCCGACCAGGGCGATGCCCGCGCCGAAGATGATGGCGCCGATGCTGGCGCAGAGATCGGCAAGAACGTCGCGGCCCTTTGCGGCGAACCAGGCGCCGAGGGCACCTGTTACGACCATGCCCGCGATGAGGATCGCAAACCGCAGCAGCCGTGCGATCTCGGTCCAGTGCGCGGCGACGAAGGCCAGGAACGCGGCCGCGATCAACAGGCCGCCGACGATGCCGACGACAACGGCGATGTTGATGCCCGCAGGCAGCGGCGGCAGCGCAGTGCGGATGGCAGCGGCCGACGCCGGCGCAATCACGCCCTCGGCCTCCCATCGCGCCAGATCGGCTTCGAGGCGGTCGCGGTAGGTCTTGTCGAACATTGGGGTGTGGTTACCTCGGTCCCGCCGGAGGGCGGGGTAGTGCTGGGTCGAATCCCGCCGGTGGCAGGTTCAATCTATCATCGTCCCGGCTGTGGGGTAACGAGTTGTCGGTTGCCGTGCAGCGCCTCCGCTCACGAGGCTGCGGTCGCATGACGACTAGTTCGCCTTGATACCGGCCTCGCTGATGAGCTTGCCCCATTTCGCGCTTTCGTCCTGAATGAACCGGGCGAACTGTTCGGGCGACATCGGCGCAGGCTCCGCGCCGAGCGTCCTGATCTTCTCGGCCACCGACGGGTCCTTCAGCGCCTTCGTGAAGGCCTCGTTCAGCCGGCCGATGATATCGGCAGGCGTGCCGGCGGGAGCAACGAGCCCGAACCAACCAACAGATTCGAAGCCCGCAATGCCGCTCTCCGCGAGGGTCGGCACATCGGGCAAGGACGAAAGGCGGCGCGCTGAGGAAACACCGATCGCGTTAAGCTTGCGCTCCAGGATCAATTGCCGCGATGCCGGGATATCGAGCACCGCGAACGGAATATGGCCCGCAAGAACGTCGACCGTCGCCGGTGCGGTGCCGCGATAAGGGACCAGCTCCATCGCGATTCCGGTCCTGTGCGTGAACAGTGCGGCTGTCAAATGCATCGCAGTCGAATTGCCGCCATGTCCAATCGACAGTGCGCCCGGCTTGGCCTTGGCCAGCGCGACCATTTCGGCCATGTTGTGCGCGGGAATATTGGCGGCGGCGACGAGCACGAAAGGGATTTCGGCGAGCAGGGTGATGGGCGCGAGATCTTTCAGCTCGAACGGCATCGACGAATTAAGATACGGGTTGACCGTCAGCGCACCCGCCGGCGCCACGCCGAGCGTGTAGCCGTCCGGCTTTGCCTGCGCGACCGCGGCCATGCCGATGTTGCCCCCTGCCCCGGCGCGGTTCTCGATCACCAGTCCCTGCTTGAGCTCGGCGGCGACCAAAGGTTCGAGCGCGCGGATGACGGTGTCGGCGCTGCCGCCGGGCGGAAAGGTCACGATGATCTTGATCAATTGCTCCGGATAGGCTGCCTCCACGGCCCCCAGCGGTAGCCCGACGAAAGTCGCGGCCGTCAGCACGGCCAGGATGCGGCGCCTTGCAATGCGAAACACGTTCTCCTCCTCGATGCGTTTTGTGCGCCACCTGGCGTTGTCGTCAGGCAGCTTAATATTCTTTACGCTGCCGCGCCGGTGAGTCGCGCCAACAAGCCCAGCGCATCTTCGGGCGCCGCCTGCCCACGCCAGGCGATGTGCTGGTCGGGCCGCACCAGCACCAGCTTTTCGGCATAAGCCCCGTTTGCCTCATCCGGCGCGACGTCGACCAACGCCAACGGCATTCCACGTGTCTCCGCTGCGGATCTCAGCGCTGCCACTCCGATCGCCGGGTCGAACCGCAACAAGGTGTAGCCGATCCCGAAGGCGTCGTAGAGCGATCGTCCGTCGCGCAGGAACAGATGCGGCGCGCGGGCGCCCGGCACGGTGGAAGGCGTGAAGCTTCCCATCGTGTAGGCCGGAGGCGTCTCGCCGTCATAGGCGATGATCGGCGAGGCATCGTAGTAGTAGCCAAAATTCAATCCCGCGCAGCAATATTGCTGGACGTTGAGATCGTAGGCCGCCCTTGCCAGCGCGGCGCGTGCTGCTTGGCCGCGGGGCGTGTCGTCCTCGATCTCCGCCGAGACGCCGCCGCGCTGCGCCATCATCTTCATTGCGTGGTCCATCGCAAAGCGCGACACCTGCTCGGTGATGGGCTGCCGCTCCGCTTCATAAGCATCGAGGATCGATGCCGGCGCCCAGCCGTTCAGATGCGCCGCCAATTGCCAGCAGAGGTCGACGGCGTCGGCGATGCCCGCATTCATGCCATAGCCCGCATAGGGCATCCATAGATGCGCGGCGTCGCCGCAGATGAAGACCCTGCGATCGCGGAAGCGATCGGCCACCAGGCGCCGCCCGACCCAGTCCTCCTTGCTGAGCACACGATATTCGAAGCGCTCGTCAACGCCGAGGATGGCGCGAATGGACCAGTCGCGATCCACCGAGTCGAATTCGGGCTCGTCGGGCTTGAGGTGGTTGTGGATCAGCCAGCGATCGTGACCGTCGATGGCAACGGTGGTGCCGGAGCGCCGCGGGTTGAGCGAAAGCACCATCCAGGCTGGCTTGTGCGCGCCCATCAGCTCCTTGAGCTGCGGCGCCTCGATAAAGGTCGATTGCACGCGCTGGATCACGGGCGTGCCGGACAGGCTGGCGCCGATCGATTTGCGAACCAGCGAGCGGCTGCCATCGCACCCGATCACGAAGCTGGCGTCGATGCGCAGCAAGCTTCCGCTGTCGAGGTCGCGCGCCAGCGCGACCACGTGATCGTCATGCTGCTCGATCGACACGACTTCCGTGCGCGCGAGAATGGTGATGCGCGGCTGCGCGGCGGCATGGTCGAACAGGATCGGCTCGAGATAGACCTGGTTGATCCGGTGCGGCGGCTCGGGCGTCGGCCACCAGGTATCGGGGCCGCCGGTCGCGCTGTAGCGTCGCGCGCGCGAGGGAATATCGATGCGGCAGAGCTCGATGCCGGTCGCTGTGGTCCGATAGGAGCAGTCGTTGGGAAAGTCCGCCGGGAGTCCCGCCTCGCGCAGCCTGGCGGCGACGCCGAGCCTTCGGAAGATCTCCATCGAGCGCGCCGAGACGTGGTTGCATTTGACGCTAGGTGGATCGCCGGCATGGCGGATCTCGGCGATCACGACGTCGATCCCGCGCGAAGCCAGATCCATGGCCGCGGTCAAACCCACGGGCCCGCCGCCCACGACCAGCACCTGTGTCCTCATGCTCGTTTCATCCCCTAGGCAGCCGCGGATTCGTCATCCACGCAGCATGCATTTTATTGCAGGATCGTTTATGAGGTAAGACAGAAAGAACTCATCAATTCATGAGTTTTGGCTATGAATGTCACCTTGCGGCAGCTACGGACCTTCACCGGCGTGTACCGCACGCGCAGCATCACGCGGGCGGCGCGCGAGCTCGGCATCACGCAATCGGCGGCGAGCCTATTGATCCAACAGCTCGAGAGCCAGCTCGGCGTTAAACTGTTCGACCGCTCGACGCGGTCGGTGCAACCGACGCTGGCCGCCCATGAAGCATTTCTCGCCGCCGAACGGATGCTGAGCGATGCGCTGAGCCTGTCGCGGCGCATGCGCGACCTCGCGCATGCGCGCGCCGGTCGCGTCGCGTTCGTCGCCTCAGCCGGCGCCGCATCGGCGCTGCTGCCCCTGGTGCTCGCGAGATTCCGCACGACCCATCCCGACATCGAGATCGACATGCGCGATGTCGCTGCCGACGATCTCGTGCCGCGCCTGATCGCAACCGACGCGGAATTCGCAATCGGCAGCGTGGAAGGCGAGGTCGCGGAGATGACGATCGAGACGCTGACGCGCGGGCGCTTGAGCGCAATCGGCCGCCGCACCACCGAATTCGCCTCGCGGCGTTCGCTCACATGGGACGAGCTGGCGCAGCTGCCTACGATCGCAATGCGGCGCGAGACACGGATCCGGATGCAGATTGATCAGGCGCTGGGCGCGCAGGGCAAGCGCCTCTCGCCAACCTATGAAGTGATGCTGATCAACACCGCGCTCGCCATGACGGCCCAAGGCCTGGGCCTCGCCATCCTACCCGCGACGATGCTGCCGGCCGACCAGTTTCCGACCCTGATCGCAAAGCCGCTGGTGCGCCCGGCCATTACTCGACCGGTGTCCCTGCTGCAGCGGCAGGGCCGAACGCTGTCGCCGGCGGCGCAGGCGTTCGTGGCGACGGCGCGAGCGGTGCTCACGGAGCGATCGGGGTGAGTTTCGCCGATATCAGGCTGATCCTGACGGGATCTTGTTCGGCACAGTCTGATCAATGGCGGAGAGGGAGGGATTCGAACCCCCGATAGGCTTGCACCTATGCCGCATTTCGAGTGCGGTGCATTCAACCACTCTGCCACCTCTCCTGAAGGCGCCATATAGAGGCAGGGCCCCTGTGGTTGGGGGCGTTAATAGGCGAGGACGGCGGGCCAGACAAGGCGCGAAAGGGGAAAATCCGCTGCCTCTTTTCGCCCCTCGCCCCGGCCTCGGGAGGAACTGCAATGGAGCACCTGACGATCCCGGCCAATGGCGCCGATTTCCACCTGGTTCGCGCTGGAAGGGGCAAACCGCTGCTTTTGCTGCATGGTTGGCCGGAATTCTGGCTGACCTGGGCGCCGGTGATGGCGCGCCTCGCCGACCGCTTCAGCCTGATCGCGCCGGACCTGCGCGGCTTCGGCGACAGCGACAAGCCTGACGGACCTTACGGGCCGGACGGCCATGCCGCCGACATGCTGGCGCTGATGGACGCCCTCGGCATCGAGCGATTCGGCGTGGTCGGCCATGACGTCGGCGGCGCCGTGATGCAGCCCTTGGCCCGGCAGGCGCCTCAGCGGCTCGCCGGGCTGTTCTTGTTCGATTTCGTCTATCCCGGGATCGGGCCGCGCATGGCGGCGCCCGATCGGCTCAATCACATCTGGTACCAGTCCTTCCACCAGATGGAGATGGCGCCGGCGCTCATCGGTGCGAGCCGGGAGAGCTGCCGGCTCTATATCAGCCATTTCCTGAAGGGCTGGGCGCACCGGAAAGACGCTTTCGACGACGTGCTCGACGCCTTCGCCGACAATTTCTTTAGAGACGGCAACCTCGCCGGCGGCTTTGCGCATTACCGGGCCTCGCATGCCGGACGGGTCGCGATGATGAAGGGCGAAGCGCCCAAGCTGCCGCCGATCGCGGTGCCGACCTGCGTGCGCTGGGCCGAGCACGATCCGCTGTTTCCCTATGCGTGGACCGACCGGCTTGGGGAGACGTTCAGCGCGCTCGATCTCAAGATGTTTCCCGGCGTCGGCCACTTCCCGCATCGGGAGGATCCGGATCGCGCCGCCGCGGAGATCGCGGGGTTCTTTCGGCGGGTGGGGTGGAGTTGAGGTCTGTCCGAGCGGGCACTCGATCAGCACCGTTTGCTGGGCTACCCCTCTCCCTGGCCCTCCCCCGCAAGGGGGGAGGGAACGCATCTTTCGTGGAGCGGGAGTCTTGGCTCAAATCATCATGCTTCGAAAAACGGGGTGGGACCGCCAGACGCGGTAAACACTGGCGGTCCCGGTGCCGCTCATTGAAATTCTGGCCAGGAAGGGCGGCTTCGCCGGCCAGGCGAGGCGACGATTCGACCCTAGCGTGCGGCGGCAGGTGCGCAACGCAATCCGGTCCTTAACCTAACCGGTCAAGGTTACTCCTTGTCCGCCTTGCTCTTTTTCTTCCCATTCTCCGTGGAATCCCGGTCCTTGCCGTTCTCCTTGCGGCGGTTGGTGAAGCGGGCATTGCCGAGGCCGGTGCCGATGGTGAGCACGCCCCAGCGCTCGATGTCCTGCATGAACGGCACCTCGGAGAGGCCCTGCACCACGCCGTCATTGTGCATCAGGATCGCGGTGTCGTGCTCGCCGATCTGCGGGATGCCCTCGAGCAGGCTCGCCGGCAGGTTGAACTTGCTGCTCTCCCAATTGCCGGGAAGATTCTGCGCGCCCTTCTCGATCGAGCCGTCGGCGTTGATCACCCCGGGGCAGGCGATGCCGATGAAAGGCGCGAGCTTGAAGCCGTCGGTCTCGGCTGCGGTGATCAGCCCCTTCAGCATCTTGGTCAGCCGCTTCACCGCGCCCTCGCGCGTCGGCTCGTCATCGGCATGACGCCACAGCTCGGATTTCACGACCCTCGCCTTCGACAGGTCCTTGGCCTTTTTCCAAGCCGTTTCCACCAGGCCGCAGCGGATGTTGGTGCCGCCGATGTCGACGGCGAGGATGCTGTCATGGGCCTCGAAGATCCACGACGGCGCCAGATGCAGCGCGCCGACCAGGCCGGCTTCGTCGGGGTGATGGCGGATCGGCATCATGTCGATCTTGAAGTCCTCGGATTTGAGGATGATCTCGGCGCGGGCGATCGCGAGCTCGCCGAGCCGGGAATCGCGGAAGCCGCCGCCGACCACGATGCGCTCGGTCTTGGCCCAGGCCTTGGTCTTGAGGAAACGGCGGGTGACGTAAGCGAGCTCCTGGGCGAAATCCTCGATCGCGCTGTGCACCAGCGCGGAGGCCTCGGTGTCGTCGCCGACCAGAATGGCGTCCAGCGTCTTCTTGCTGATCTCGTCCGAGGGCTCCTTGCCGAACGGGTCCTCCCCGGTCTTGCGCAGCGGCTTGCGCCAGCGGTCGAGGATGTCGCGGAACGCGCCCTTGCTGGCGCGGTCGCCGAGGAAGCCGTCCTCGTCTTTCATCTCGATGTTGAAGCTGTCGATGTCCACCGACGGCAGCCGCTCGGCGCCGTGATGGGCGATGCCCGTCGTCTTGACCAGTTCGTCCGTTGCCATGGGAGCCCTTGCCCGCTTACCTGTTCCGGCCGGGACAACGGCGGGGGAACCGGTTTGTTGCAAAGCCGATCGAGATTCGGCTGAAGGCCGGCAGCACGGCCAAATCCTTCAAATCCGGGCGCTTTTCGCCCGCTTTTCCTTGACTCCTGGCATTTGGCGGCTATAAGACCCACAGCCGGCGCGGGGCGTTTCTCGCGCCGCTTGTTTTTGCGTGGGTTTTCAAGGGGATAAGCCCCACCCGCACAAAACGCAGATAAACCCGTAGCGACTGACAAAAAGCCGGCCCGGACAATCCGTCGCGAGGCCGGGATTGAACACGGAGAAAGAACGATGTTCGCAGTCATCAAAACCGGCGGCAAGCAATACCGCGTCGTGCCGGATGATGTTCTCGAAGTAGGCAAGATCGAAGGTGAAGTCGGCTCGATCGTGCAGTTGAATGAAGTTCTGGTGGTCGGCGGCGACACGCCGGTGCTGGGCGTTCCGACGGTCGCAGGCGCGTCCGTTGCGGTCGAGGTGCTCGACCACAAGCGCGGCCCCAAGGTCATCGCGTTCAAGAAGCGCCGCCGCAAGAACTCGCGCCGCAAGCGCGGCTATCGCGACGAGATCACGGTTCTCCGCGTCAGCGAGATCCTGACCGACGGCGCCAAGCCCACCAAGGGCCCGCGTCCGAAGAAGGAAAAGGTCGCGAAGGAGCCGGCAGCGGAAGCCGCCGAATAAATAAAATCGATCACGCCAGTTCACGAATTGATGCGTGAGAGATTTTGAAATGATTCCGTCAAGGAATTGACCTAGACATACGCAGGATTTCGGAGACGAGCCATGGCTCACAAAAAAGCAGGCGGTTCATCGCGTAACGGACGCGATTCCAAGGGCAAGCGCCTCGGTATCAAGGCGTTCGGCGGGGAGGTTGTCACTCCCGGCAACATCATTGCGCGTCAGCGCGGCACCACCTGGCACCCCGGCCTTAATGTCGGCATGGGCACGGACCATACTCTGTTCGCCAAGATCGAGGGTCGTGTTGCGTTCCAGGCCAAAGCCAACGGCCGCACCTTCGTATCGGTACTCCCGATCGCAGAGGCTGCTGAATAGACGGTGGATCAAATGGAGTCCGCCGGTCCCGACTGAACCGGCGGAGTCCAGATCATCGCGATCGAAGGCTCCAGGGGAGGCGGGAAACCGGCCTCCCCTTTTCTTTTGACTTGCTCACTTTGACTTAGTGACTTTCACGGAGCCGGACATGTTGCAGGATTTCTCGAGCGTGACCTTGGCTGAGGCGAGACCCAGCGTCGTCGCCACCGAGCGGCTGACCTTGCGGCGGCCGACGCTGGCCGACGTCAGGACCATCGCCCGGCTCGCCAACGACCGCCGCGTCGCGGAAAACACCCGCCGCCTGCCGCATCCCTATTCGCAGGACGACGCCGTCGAGTTCATCCGCGCCACCGCCGCGCTCGGCAGCGAGACCGTGTTCCTGATCGAGCACGATACCGTGCCGGTCGGCATGGTCGGCATCGACTGCTCCACATCAGGCAATGCCGAGCTCGGCTATTGGCTCGGCGTCGAGCATTGGGGCCAGGGCTTTGCCACCGAGGCGGCGCGCGGCGCGATCGACTTCTTCTTCGAGGAGTTCGAGGACGAGCATCTCCATGCCGGCGCCCGCGTCACCAACCCCGCCTCGCGCAACGTGCTGGAGAAGTGCGGCTTCCAGTGGAGCGGCGTGCAGCTGCATCGATTCCTGGCGCTGGGCTCCTCGACGCCGGTCGATTGCTTCCGCCTGTCGCGCGGCGTGTGGGCCTCGCTGAAGAGCTGGAGCAGCGCAAGACGGGCGAGGTAGGGCAAAGGCAAGAGCTGCTTACCCTCCCCTGGAGGGGGAGGGTCGATGCGCATGCAGCGAAGCGGAATGCGCAGCGGGGTGGGGTGACAGTCTCTCCGCACGAAACACGACCCGAGTTGAGAGATCACCCCACCCCGCTCGCGCTTCGCGCGCGCGACCCTCCCCCTCCAGGGGAGGGTAAGCCTCACGCCGGCGGGTTCACGTCGGCGCTCTCGCGCCCCAGATCCCGCTCGCGCAGATAGATGTAGAACCCGGCGCCGATGATGATCGCCGCGCCGACGAGCGTGGCCATCGACGGCACGTCGCCGAACACGACGAAGCCGAAGATCACCGCCCACACGATCATCGAATATTGGTACGGCACCACGACGCTGGCCGGCGCCAGCTTGAGCGAGCGGTTGACGCAGAACAGCGCGGTGACCGAAATGACGCCGGCCAGCGCGAAAAATACGAGGCTGCCAGGTGTCGGCGGCACCCAGTTGAAGGCCGACAGCACGGCGCCCAGCGAGAACGTGCCGACGAATTGCGAGGACGCCATCACGATGTCGGGCGTCTTGCGCAGGCTGCGCGTGATCAGCATCAGGGTCGCAAACGACAGGCTGCCGCCGAGCGCGATCAGCGCCGGCAGGCTGACGGTCTGGGCCGACGGCCGCAGCGCGATCAGGACGCCGCTGAATCCGATCAGGATCGCGGTCCAGCGCCGCCAGCCGACCTTCTCCCCTAGGAAGATTGCCGACATCGCGGTGACGAAGATGGGGCCGGCGAGATAATAGGTGATGACGTCGGCGAGCGGCAGATAGACGGTCGCGAGGAAGAAGGCGGCGACCTCCAGCGTCGACAGCACGACGCGGAACAGCTGCAGGCCCGGCCGCTCCAGACGCAGGAACTGGTGACGCTGCTTCCAGATCAGCGGCGACAGCAACAGCAGCGCCGCGCAGGCGCGCAGGAACAAGAGCTGCCCCACCGAATAAGTCCCGACCAGGAACTTGCCCATGGCGTCGCCGAACGAGAACATGAAGATCGACAGCACCATGAGCGCAATGCCGGCAAGGCGCGCCGAACGGTCGTCATAGGCGGAGAGATTCTTGAAGAGGGGCATTGCAACGAGTTTCGAATGTGGGACTCGTCATTGCGAGCGCAGCGAAGCAATCCAGACTGTCTCAGCGGCGGCAGTCTGGATTGCTTCGTCGCTTCGCTCCTCGCAATGACGGGGAGAGAGCGTCAGGAATCGGCCGATAGGGTCGCTTGCGGTCGTTTTAATGACGTGGCCGCGCCGGACAAGCCCGCCACGCCGAATTGAACGGATTGTCGCACTCTTCGCGCCGCGGTAGCGATAAGCCGATCCCTAGCAGAGAGCACTGGCATGGCCGATTTCGATCCCTCGCAGCATCGCATGATCCCCACGCAACGCTGGTTTGAGGATTTCGTCGTCGGCGAACGCTTCGTGCTGCCGAGCCGCACCCAGACGCCGGCGATCTTCGCGGCGTTCCAGACCGCGAGCGGCGACACCCATCCCGTGCACTACGACGTGGAATATTGCCGCAGCCGCGGCATGCCGCATCTGCTCGCCCACGGTTTCCAGACCCTGATCCACACCGCGCCCGGCGCCGGGCTGTTTCCGTTCATGGTCGAGGACTCCCTGGTCGGCTTCCTCGAGCAGTCGAGCCGGTTTCTCAAACCGGTGTTCGCGGACGACACGATCTATCCGGCGCTCGAGGTCACCGAGCTGGTGCCGGGCCGCACGACCGGCGCGGTGACGCTTCGCAGCACCGTGTTCAACCAGCGCAAGGAGCTGGTGCTGGAGGGGATGCAGAAATTCCTGATCCGGAAGCGGCCGACAGGTTAATCACGGGACCAGAATCGCCGGGATTCGGCCGATTTACGGACTGTCCGGGTTGCCGCGGGAGACCGGCTGGCCTACCTATGGCCCATGAAATTCCTCGACGAAGCAAAGGTCTATATCCGCTCCGGTGACGGCGGGAACGGCTGCGTGGCGTTCCGCCGCGAGAAGTTCATCGAATTCGGCGGCCCCTCCGGCGGCAATGGCGGCCGCGGCGGCAACGTCATCATCGAGGTCGCCGACGGCCTCAACACGCTGATCGACTACCGCTACCAGCAGCACTTCAAGGCCCAGAAGGGCGAGAACGGCTCAGGCTCGGACCGTCACGGCGCCAACGGCAAGAACATCGTGCTGAAGGTGCCGATGGGCACCCAGATCTTCGACGAGGATCGCGAGACGCTGATCCACGACTTCACCAAAGTCGGCGAGAAGTTCGTGCTGGCCGAGGGCGGCAATGGCGGCTTCGGCAATGCGCATTTCAAGTCATCGACCAACCGCGCGCCGCGCAACGCCAATCCCGGCCAGCCGGGCGAGGAACGCTGGATCTGGCTGCGTCTGAAACTCATTGCCGATGCCGGCCTCGTCGGCCTGCCCAATGCCGGCAAGTCGACCTTCCTGTCCAAGGTCAGCGCGGCAAAGCCGAAGATCGCCGACTATCCCTTCACCACGCTGCATCCGCAGCTCGGCGTCGTGAATGCCGACGGCCGCGAATTCGTGCTGGCCGACATTCCCGGCCTGATCGAGGGCGCGCATGAAGGCGCCGGCCTCGGCGACCGCTTCCTCGGCCATGTCGAGCGCTGCCGCGTGCTGCTGCATCTGGTCGACGCAACCTGCGAGCATGCCGGCAAGGCCTACAAGACGGTGCGCAAGGAGCTCGACGCCTATGGCGGCCAGCTCACCGACAAGATCGAGATCGTCGCGCTGAACAAGATCGACGCGGTCGATCCGGACGAATTGAAGAAGCAGAAGGAACGCCTGAAGCGCGCCGCCAAGAAGACGCCGCTGTTGCTGTCCGGCGTGACCGGCCAGGGCGTCAAGGAAGCCTTGCGCGCGCTGGCCGAGGTGATCGGCGAGGCCCCGGTGTCGGCCAAGGCCAAGAGCGCGGCGGAAGCCGAGCCGTGGTCGGCTTGAGCGATCCAACTTAGAGACCCTCATGGTGAGGAGCGCGGAACGCGCGTCTCGAACCATGAAGGCCCGGCTCTCGCCTGTAGCCATCCTTCGAGACGCCCGCTGTGCGGGCTCCTCAGGATGAGGTTCAGTGGTCTTGACGGGGTCAAATTGAGCACCGGCTTGTCTTCGCCGCTCCAATATCGCAGCATCACACAATCAAGAAACGGCAGGGATGACGCATGGCGCGCGCGAAGAACGTTCTCTGGATCATGTGCGACCAGCTTCGCTATGACTATCTCGGCTGCACCGGCCATCCCACGCTGAAGACACCGAACATCGACGCCATGGCCAGGCGCGGCGTGCTGTTCAGCAAGGCCTATGTGCAATCGCCGATCTGCGGCCCGTCGCGGATGTCGTTCTACACCGGCCGCTACATGCGCTCGCACGGCTCGCACTGGAACGGCTGGCCGCTGCGCGTCGGCGAGCCCACGCTCGGCGATCACCTCAAGAAGATCGGCGTGCGCAACGTGCTGGTCGGCAAGACCCACATGGCACCCGATCTCGAAGGCATGAAGGCGCTCGGCATTCCCCCGGAATCGATCATCGGCGTGCATGTCGCCGAATGCGGCTTCGAGCCTTACGAGCGCGACGACGGCCTGCATCCGACGGGGCGGCCGCGTCCGAAATACGACGAATATCTGCGCAAGCAGGGTTTTGAAGCCACCAATCCCTGGGAGCACTGGGCCAATTCCGGCGCAGCCGACGACGGCAGCTTGCAGAACGGCTGGCTGCTGGTGCACGCCGACAAGGCCGCGCGCGTGCCGGAGGAACATTCCGAGACGCCCTACATGACGCGGCGCGCGATGGACTTCATCACCGAAGCCGAGACCGACGGCAAGCCGTGGTGCCTGCATCTGTCCTACATCAAGCCGCACTGGCCCTATATCGCGCCCGAGCCTTACGCCAGCATGTATTCGACCGACGACATGATCCCGGTGATCCGCTCCGAGCGCGAGCGGCAGAATCCGCATCCCGTGTTCGGCGCCTACATGGACATGCGCTACTCCCGCAACATGGCGCGCGACGATGCCCGCGAAAAGGTGATCCCGACCTATATGGGCCTGATCACGCAGATCGACGACCAGATGGGCGTGCTGATGAAATTTCTGGAGGAACGCGATCTGCTGGAGACGACCATGATCGTGTTCACGTCGGATCACGGCGATTATCTCGGCGATCACTGGATGGGCGAGAAGGACCTGTTCCACGAACAATCGGCGAAAATTCCCCTGATCATCATCGATCCTTCGAAGGAGGCCGACGCCACGCGCGGCACACGCAGCGACGCGCTGGTCGAGGCCATCGACCTTGCCCCCACCTTCGTCGATTATTTCGGCGGCAAGGTGCCGGGTCACATCCTCGAAGGACGCTCGCTGCTGCCGCTGCTGCGTGGGCCGAGCCCGCCGGACTGGCGCAAGGTGGCGTTCTCCGAGTACGACTACGCCATGCAGGACGTCAGGCTGAAGCTGAACCAGCCGATCGAACGCTGCCGCCTGTTCATGGTGTTCGACGGCCGCTGGAAATACATCCACGCCTCCGGCTTCCGCCCGATGCTGTACGACCTCGATACCGATCCGGAAGAGTATCTGGATCGCGGCGACGACCCCGAATGCGCCGGCATCATCGCACGTCTCCAGGCCGAGCTGTTCGACTGGGCACTGCATCCGAGCGGCCACATCACCACCCCGCGCGAGAAGATCGCGGCCTATGCCGACAATCAGCTCCAGGTGAAGAATGGCGTCCTGATCGGCATCTGGGATGAGAAAGAGCTCGCGGCGATCAAGGACGGCATGGCGCAACGCGGGAAACTATAAGATCCTCATAGTGAGGAGGCGCGAAGCGCCGTCTCGAACCATGCAGGCCCCGCACGCAGCCGGGCCTTTCATCCTTCGAGACGCGCGCAAAAGCGCGCTCCTCAGGATGAGGGGATAGAGAGAGCGCGGCGCTCTCTCTAGGCATCAAGCCCAGCGACGACCGCGCAAATGCCGCCGACTAACGGTCGACCAAACGGCCTTCAAATTTCGGCTTACCTGGCACCAGAAAGAGCCGGTACCACTCCATATCCTTTCGCTCGGCGATTTCAGCGTCCGAGAGTCTGGCCGTCTCACCGAGGCTCGACTGGTCAACTCCGAGATTTTGCCCAGCCACGTAGACTGCGTAGTCACCCTGCTCGATATCCGCAGAAATTGGAGGGTCGGTGTCGATCACCGACATGACGTGAATATGCCCGCTCCCGCAACTGAAATGCACGCACGTGATCCGCTGCCACTCATCCGATGAAGGCGGCCCGTCACTCAACACCAGCTCAACCCAATGGTCGTTGAGATCGGCTTCGGTGCCAATCATTCGAAACGCCGGCACGCCGGCAAAACCTTGCCTGGTTTTCTCCGCGTCCCAGTTCTCCTCGCTCTCAAGGGACCTGAATGGATCGTCGCACACGACGATCTGATAATTGCTCGCAAACACGCGCGCCGCGCCGAGTAACCGCTCTGTCATTGTCGACCAAACAGCTTCAATTCTCGATTTTGTAGCCCGTCGCCTTCACGATCGGCTGCCACAGCGCGGTGTTGGCGGCGAGCTCCTTGGTCAATCCGTCCGGGGTCGAGCCGACCGGAATGAGCCCGATCGCGGTGAGCTTCTCCTTGACCTCCGGCTTGGCCAGCGCAGCGCTCGCGGCCGCACTGAGCTTGCCGGCGAAGTCCGGCGGGCTGCCGGCGGGGAGCCACATGCCGTACCAGGCGTCCGCGACGAGATCGATGCCGCTCTCCTTCAGCGTCGGGACTTCAGGCGCGAACGGCGAACGCTCGGCGCTCGACACGGCGATGATCTTCACACCCTTGGCGCGATGCTGCGGCAGTGCATCCGCCAGCGTCGTGATGCCGAACGAGATGTGACCGCCGACGAGATCGTTGAGGATCGGCGCGCTGCCGCGATAGGGCACGCGGGTCAGGGGAATGCCGAGATCCTTCTCCAGCTTCGAGCCGGTGAAATGCGGAATGGTGCCATTGCTGGGGACGCCGAACGAGCTTTTGTCCGGATGCGCCTTCAGCCAGGCGACAAAGCTCTTGAAGTCCGGGGCATCGACGCCCGGGCCGATCACGACGGCGAATTCGAACCGCGCCAATAGCGACACCGGCATGAAATCCTTGGCGGTGTCGAAGCTCGGTGTTTTCTCCACCATCGGCAGCAGGTACATGGTCGGCCCCGTCGTCACCAGCACCATGCTGCCGTCGGGGCTTGCGCCCTTCACCGCCTTGATGCCGATCAGGCCGTCGCCGCCGGTGCGGTTCTCGACCACCATGGTCCGTTGCAGCACCGGCGCCATCTCCTGCGCCATCAGGCGGCACAGCGTGTCGCCGCCGGCCCCCGCCGCAAACGGGAAGATGATCTTGGTCAGCCCGGCCTGCGCCTGCGCTCCACCCGCCTGCGCCAGCAGCGGCAGAGCGATACATCCGGCCATGAATTCGCGGCGATCCATGCGTTTCCCCTTTGACCCCATTTTGGTTGGTATCAATTAGAACCAGAGCGGCGTCCCGGACAAGGCCGACCTTGGCCGTTTACCATGCCCGGCGCCTTGCGCCGGCCATCGTCCTGCTGCAAAAGCGGGCCTATCGGCGCTGCTCTTTCGCTCCGCCGTTTCCAACGCAGAGCAGATCGTCCAGGCGCATGATGGCCAGCCCCGAACTCAGTCAATTCCGCCGCATCGTCGTCAAGGTCGGCTCCGCACTGCTGGTGGATTCCGACAAGGGCGAGGTGCGGGCGTCCTGGCTGGCCGCGCTTGCCGACGACATGGCCAAGCTGCACAAGGAAGGACGCGACGTCCTCGTCGTCTCCTCCGGCTCGATCGCGCTCGGCCGCAGCCGCCTCAAGCTGCCGCGCGGCCCGCTGAAGCTGGAAGAGAGCCAGGCCGCGGCCGCGGTCGGCCAGATCGCGCTGGCGCGGATCTGGTCCGAGGTGCTCGGGGCGCACGGCATCGGCGCCGGCCAGATCCTGGTGACGCTGCAGGACACCGAGGAGCGCCGCCGCTACCTCAACGCGCGCTCCACCATCGGCAAGCTTTTGGAATGGCGCGCCATCCCGGTGATCAACGAGAACGACACGGTCGCCACCAACGAGATCCGCTACGGCGACAATGACCGCCTCGCCGCGCGCGTCGCCACCATGGCGAGCGCCGACCTGCTCGTGCTGCTGTCCGACATCGACGGGCTCTACGACGCCCCGCCGAAGAACAACCCGAACGCCAAGCTGATTCCGGTGGTCGAGAGCATCTCCTCGGAGATCGAGGCGGTGGCGGGCGATGCCGAATCCGAGCTGTCGCGCGGCGGCATGCGCACCAAGGTCGAAGCGGCCAAGATCGCCACGACCGGCGGCACGCATATGCTGATCGCCTCCGGCAAGATCGAGCATCCCCTGCAGGCGATCGCCGATGGCGGCCGCTGCACCTGGTTCCTGACGCCCGCCAACCCCATCACCTCGCGCAAACGCTGGATCGCGGGCACGCTGGAGCCGAAGGGCACGCTGACGATCGATGCCGGCGCGGTGACGGCGCTACGCGCCGGCGCCAGCCTGCTGCCGGCCGGCGTGATCAAGGTCGAGGGCCAGTTCGCCCGCGGCGATGCCGTGATCGTGCGCGGCCCCGACACCAGCGAGGTCGGCCGCGGCCTGATCGCCTATGACGCCGAGGTCGCCGAGCGGATCAAGGGACGCTCCTCGCCGGATGTGATGGCCATCCTCGGCATCAGCGGGCGCTCGGAGATGATCCACCGGGATGATCTGGTGGTGGGCGGGTAGGCCCCTTTGCGCCGTCATTCCGGGATGGTCCGAAGGACCAGACCCGGAATCTCGAGATTCCGGGCTCGGTGCTCTCGCACCGCCCCGGAATGACGTCGGGAGACCTGCCATTCCCTGCCCGCCCTTCGCAAAAGCGGGATTTCCGTGCTAGGACACCGCCTTAGCAGAAGGTTGAGACTCCAATGGCCGCCCCCCTCAAAGCCGTCGACGGCAATGCCGATCTCCAGGCGCTGATGTCCGATCTCGGGACCCGTGCCCGCGCTGCCGCGCGCGTGCTGGCGCTGGCGCCGCCGGAGCAGAAGAACCGGGCGCTGGAGGCTATGGAGCGGGCGATCCGCGCCAACGCGGCCGCCATTCTTGCCGCCAATGCCGAGGACGTCGCCGAGGCCCGCGCCTCCGGCAACGCCACCTCCGCCTTCATCGACCGCCTGACGCTGACACCGGCGCGGGTCGAGGGCATGGCCGAGGGCATCGCTATCGTGCGCGGCATCGCCGACCCCGTCGGCACCGTCACCGAGAGCTGGCAGCGGCCGAACGGCATGACCATCGAGCGCGTGCGCGTGCCGCTCGGCGTCGTCGGCGTGATCTTCGAGAGCCGGCCGAACGTGGCGGCAGACGCCGGCGTGCTCTGCCTGAAATCCGGCAATGCCGTGATCCTGCGCGGCGGCTCCGACAGTTTTCGCTCGTGCCGTGCCATCCATGACTGCCTGGTGCAGGGCCTGCGCGAAGCCGGCCTGCCCGAGGCTGCGATCACGCTGGTGCCGACGCGCGACCGCGCCGCGGTCGGCATGATGCTGTCAGGGTTGAACGGCGCGATCGACGTGATCGTGCCTCGCGGGGGCAAGAGCCTCGTCGCCCGCGTCGAGCAGGAAGCGCGCGTGCCTGTCTTCGCGCATCTCGAAGGCGTCAACCACGTCTATGTCGATGCCAGCGCCGATCTCGCCATGGCGAAGTCGATCGTGCTCAACGCAAAGATGCGCCGCACCGGCGTCTGCGGCGCGGCCGAGACGCTGCTGGTCGACCGCGCGGCTGCCGGCAAAAATCTGAAGCCGCTGGTCGAGATGCTGCTCGATGCGGGCTGCGAAGTGCGTGGCGACGACGCGGTGCAGAAAGCGGACGCGCGCGTCAAGCCCGCCAGCGAGGACGATTGGGACACCGAATATCTCGACGCGATCATCGCGGCGAAGGTGGTGGACGGCGTCGACGGCGCGATCGCGCACATCCAGACCCACGGCTCGCATCACACCGATGCGATCGTGAGCGCCGATGAGGCTGCGGCGAGGAAATTCCTCGGCGAGGTCGATTCGGCAATCGTGCTGCACAACGCCTCGACGCAGTTCGCCGATGGCGGCGAGTTCGGCTTCGGCGCCGAGATCGGCATCGCCACCGGCCGCTTCCACGCCCGCGGCCCTGTCGGCGCCGAGCAATTGACGAGCTTCAAGTATCGCGTCCACGGCACCGGGCAGACACGGCCGTAAACGTCGCGAGGCGCGGGCATTGACCAACAATTTCGTCTTGCCGCGTTTCCTGGCGCAAGCGGTCCCGCCCTATACGGAGGGCATGCGCATCGGCCTGCTCGGCGGCTCGTTCAATCCGCCGCATCAGGCGCATCGTGCCATCAGCCAGTTCGCGCTGAAGCGATTGCAACTCGATCGCGTCTGGTGGCTGGTGACCCCCGGCAATCCGCTGAAGGAGAACGGCACGCTGCATGAGCTCGGCGAGCGCATGCAGGCCGCGCGCGACGTCGCCGACGATCCCAGGATCGAGGTCAGCTGTCTCGAATCCGTCATTCGCACCCGTTATACTATCGACACGATCAACACCTTGCGCCGCCGCCTCTCGGGCCTGCGCTTTGTCTGGATCATGGGCGCCGACAACCTCGCTCAATTCCATCGTTGGCAGCACTGGCGGCGCATAGCCGACCAGGTGCCGATCGCGGTGGTCGATCGTCCGCCGCAGAGTTTTCGCGCCCTCGCCTCTCCCGCCGCCAAGGCGCTGGCGCGCTACCGCCTGCCTGAGAAAAAGGCGGCACTCCTCGCGGATCAGCCGGCGCCGGCCTGGGTCTTCCTGACCGGAATGAAGCTGAATCTGTCCTCGACGCGCCTGCGGAACCCGGACGGGAGCTGGAAAGGTACGAAGTGAGTCAGACTATGGGGGGCGTGGGGGCTCCGGGCCTCTCTGGCATATTGAAACCCTTAACCCCACATGATGTAGTGTAACCGGTGGGCGCCGGATTCGGCGTTCGCGATACAGTGAAAGGAATGGTCCCTGACCGCATCTGTATTGTCCAAGTCAGCTTCGACAAAGTCTGTTTTACCCAAGGTTGCCAAGCCGGCGCGTAAAACATCGACCAAAGCTGCGGCCTTGAAGGCGCAACCCGACGCCGACAAGACGCTGAGCCTGATCCTCTCCCGCCTCGAGGACATGAAGGCGGAAGAGACGGTCACCATCGACCTTCGCGGCAAATCGGCGTACTCCGACTACATGATCGTCACCACCGGCCGGGTCAACCGGCACGTCGGCGCGATCGCGGAAAACGTCACCAAGAGCCTGAAGGAAAACGGCATCAAGAACATCCATGTCGAGGGCTTGCCCAATTGCGACTGGGTGCTGATCGATTCCGGCGACGTGATCGTGCACGTGTTCAGACCCGAGGTCCGCGAGTTCTACAATCTCGAGCGATTGTACACGCAGGGCCCAGGGGCGGCGAAGGCGATCTAGGCTCATCGGGCCGACTTCGAATCGGCTGACGCGCATGCTAGCGTCGTGCGCGCGCATCATGCGCGCGGTGCTGAAAACGCGACCCTGAAGAGATCATGCGTGTTGCCGTCATTGCGGTGGGCCGGCTGAAGCAGGGCCCCGAGCGGGAGCTTGCCGACCGCTATTTCGAGCGGTTCGAGGAGGCCGGCCGCAAGCTCGGATTCCGCGAGCTCATGGTCCACGAAATCCCCGAGAGCCGCGCGCGCGACACCGCGACGCGGATGAGCGAGGAGGCCGCGGCGATCTCGGCCCATATTCCGGAAAAGTCCATCCTGGTGGCGCTGGACGAGCGCGGCCAGAATCTCGATTCCACCGTATTCGCACGGCATCTGGCGCGCTGGCGGGACGAAGGCGCCGGACATACTATCTTCGTGATCGGAGGGGCGGACGGACTTTCGCCCGAATTGCGCCGTAAGGCAAAGCTCGCGATCGCGTTCGGCTCTGCGACCTGGCCGCACCAAATGGTCCGCGTCATGCTTCTGGAACAGCTTTACCGGGCCGCCACCATTCTGGCCGGCCATCCCTATCACCGCGCGTGATGCGCGCCACAACGAGCATCTTTGCCTGAAGCGATGCGAGCGCCTGTCCTCAACCTGCTGCTGATCGCGAGCGTCTTGGACACAGGCGTCTTGAACACAGGCGTTTTCGGCGCAAGCCGCGCGCAGGCTCAGACGGCGCCGCCGCAGACCGCAGCTGTCTCGCCCGAAGCCATCAAGCAGCGTGAGCAGGAGCTGGAAGCCGCCCGCGCCAGGCAGAAGAGCGCGGAAGAGGCACAGGCCAAGCTCAAGGCGGAGATCACCTCGCTCGGGAAGGACCGCACCCAGCTCAATCAGCAGCTGATCGACACCGCGGCCAATGTGCGCACGGTCGAAACCAAGATCGACGATACCGAAGCGCGTTTGCGAAGCCTGAACGGCCGCGAGCAGGAGATGCGCGCGTCGCTGGATTCGCGCCGCGGCGACATCGTCGAGGTGCTGGCGGCGTTGCAGCGGGCCGGGCGGCGGACGCCGCCGGCGCTGCTGGTGCGGCCCGAAGACGCGCTGCAATCCTTGCGCACGGCGATGCTGCTCGGCGCCGTGGTGCCGGAATTGCGCGGCCGCGCCGAAAAGATCGCAAGCGAACTCGGCGAGCTCGTGGCCTTGCGCAAGACGATCGCCACCGAGCGCGACCAGCTCGCCTCCGACCGCGACCGGGTCCGCAGCGACCAGACCCGGCTCACCGCCCTGGTCGAGGAGCGGCAGCGCCAGCAGGCGGCGCGCGAAAAGGATCTCGACGCCGAGAACTCGCGCGCGATCATGCTTTCGAAGCAGGTCGGCGATCTCCAGGGGCTGATCACCAAGATGGAGCAGGACCTGCAAAGCGCAGCCAAGGCCGCCGAGAAAGCAGCCGAGGCCGCAAAGCAGGCCGAGGCCAAGGAAGCCAAGCTGGCGGCCGCCAGCGCCAAGTCGGGCCCGGGCGCATTCAAGGACCGGTCCCGGACCGCCCCCGCGATCGCATTCGCCTCAGCCAAGGGTCTGCTGCCTCTTCCGGTTAACGGTAACAAGATCAGGGATTTCGGCGGTTCCGACGGGATCGGCGGGGTCCAGAAGGGCATTTCGCTGGCAACCAAGCCCGGCTCCCAGGTCACAACGCCGTGTGACGGCTGGGTGGTCTATTCCGGCCCGTTCCGCAGCTATGGACAACTCTTGATCCTCAATGCCGGTGGCGGGTATCATGTCCTGATCGCCGGGATGGAGCGTATTTCGGTCAACATCGGACAGTTCGTGCTCACGGGGGAGCCGGTCGCGACGATGGGGTCGACATCTCAAGTCGCCTCCATTCTCGCGACGAACGCGAGTCAACCTGTGCTGTATGTCGAGTTCCGTAAGGACGGCACTCCAATCGATCCAGGCCCATGGTGGGCCGCAAATGAAGGCGAGAAGGTTCGCGGATGATGCGCAAGACTTCAGTAATCCTCCTCAGCGCGGCCACCGGTGCTGCGCTGACGCTGTTCGTGACCCAGCCCCGCGCGGTCTTCATGGGCTCCAGCGCGCGAGCCGCCACCGCGGACACCTATCGCCAGCTCAATCTGTTCGGCGACGTCTTCGAGCGCGTGCGCTCCGACTATGTCGAGAAGCCCGACGACACCAAGCTGATCGAATCGGCCATCAGCGGCATGCTCACCGGCCTCGATCCGCATTCCAGCTACATGGACGCCAAGAGCTTCCGCGACATGCAGGTGCAGACGCGCGGTGAGTTCGGCGGCCTCGGCATCGAGGTCACGATGGAAGACGGCCTCATCAAGGTGGTCTCGCCGATCGACGACACGCCGGCCTCGCGCGCTGGCGTCATGGCCAACGACATCATCACCAATCTCGACGACGAGGCGGTGCAGGGCCTGACCCTGAACCAGGCGGTCGAGAAGATGCGCGGCCCGGTCAACACCAAGATCAAGCTCAAGATCATCCGCAAGGGCCAGGACAATCCGATCGACGTCACCCTGGTGCGCGACAACATCCGCGTCCGCTCGGTGCGCGCACGTGTCGAGCAGGACGACATCGGCTATATCCGCATCACCACCTTCAACGAGCAGACCACCGAAGGCCTGAAGCGCGAGGTCGGTAGCCTCACGAACCAGATCGGTAGCGACAAGCTCAAGGGCTTCATCATCGACCTGCGCAACAACCCGGGCGGCCTGCTTGAGGAAGCGGTCACCGTCTCCGACTCCTTCCTGGAGAAGGGCGAGATCGTCTCGACCCGCGGCCGCAATGCCGAGGAGACCCAGCGCCGCACCGCGCATTCGGGCGACCTCACCAAGGGCAAGCCGGTCATCGTGCTGGTCAATGGCGGCTCGGCCTCGGCGTCGGAGATCGTCGCCGGCGCGCTGCAGGACCACAAGCGCGCGACCATCGTCGGCACGCGCTCGTTCGGCAAGGGCTCGGTGCAGACCATCATTCCGCTCGGAAGCGGCAACGGCGCGCTGCGCCTGACCACGGCGCGCTATTACACGCCGTCGGGCAAGTCGATCCAGGCCAAGGGCATCGTGCCCGATATCGAAGTGCTGCAGGACGTGCCGGACGAGCTGAAGGCGCGTACCGACACCAAGGGCGAGGCTTCGCTGCGCGGCCATCTCAAGAACGACGGCGACGAGAAGACCGGCTCGCAATCCTACGTCCCGCCGGACGCCAAGGACGACAAGGCGCTCAAGCTCGCCGGCGACCTGCTCCACGGCATCAAGAACAGCGCCTCGGCCGCGCCCGCTCCCGGCGGCGACACCAAGGCCACCACCGACAAGCCCAAGGCGGCGAACTAGGTCGGCGAACCAACGCGCGTATCACGCGATACCTCAAGGGCGGCTCCAGTGAGCCGCCCTTTTTGCTTGGGAGCTGGCATCCCCGGCCTCTCCCGGCCTGCCGCCGCTTGACCTCGGCGTGGTATCGTCATTTGCAGTGATTCGGGATCGCGCATGACTGAAACGGCCGATGATCTGAGCGCCCCGCTCGGACAGGATAAGCCGCGCCGGCAAGGCCGGCTGCGGCTGCCGTTCACGGCCATGCAGCTGCTCGCCGTTCTGCTCAGCCTGTTCCTGATCACCTTTGCCGGCTTCGCCATCTTCAACAAGGACCCGCTCGGCGGCGAGCCGATGACGCGGATCGCGATCAAGCCGGCGGACAAGGCAGCGGACGAGAAGCCCGCGGCCACAGACCATGGCCCCGAGACCAAGCAAGCGGGCAACCACGAGACCAGAGGTGCCCCGAAGCAGGTGGGTGAGCCGAAGACCGTCACGATGATCGACGGCTCCACCGGCGCCCGCCACGACGTGGTCATCGGTGCCGGCGATGCCGCCGACAAGGGCGATGCCGCAGCGTCAGCCCCGCCGCCCGTCATGGCCGGGATCAATCCAAAACTGCTGGAGAAATCGCGCTACGGCATGATCCCGGTCGCGACCGAAGGGCTGAAGCCGTTCAGCGTCTATGCCGCGGATGCCGATCGCGCCAAGGCCGCCAAGATGCCGGTGGTCGCCATCGTGATCGGCGGCCTCGGCGTCGGCGCCGCCAAGACCACCGACGCCATCATGAAGCTGCCGGGCGCGGTGACGCTGGCCTTCACGCCCTATGGCGCCGATCCCGGCAAGCTCGCCGAGCGGGCCCGTGCGCAGCGCCACGAGATCTTCCTGCAGATCCCGATGGAGCCCTACGATTTTCCCGACAACGACCCGGGACCGCAGACGCTGCTGACCTCGCTCAGCGCCGACCAGAACATGGACCGCCTGTACTGGCATCTGAGCCGGATGCAGGGCTATGCCGGCATCGCCAATTTCATGGGCGCCCGCTTCATCGCGACCGAGCCGGCGATGCAGCCGATCATCCGCGAGGCGGCCAAGCGCGGCCTCGGCTTCTTCGACGACGGCTCCTCGCCCCGCAGCATCGCAGCCCAGGCTGCGGTGAGCCAGGCCATGCCGTTCGGCAAGGGCGACATCGCGATCGACGTGGTGCCGACGGCGACCGAGATCGACCGCGCGCTCAACAAGCTCGAAACGACGGCGCGCGAGCGCGGCATCGCCGTCGGCACGGCCTCCGCTCTGCCCGTCTCGATCGACCGCATCGCTGCCTGGACCAGGACATTGGGCGACCGGGGTATTCTCCTGGTGCCATTGACAACCGCGATGCTGAAATCAAAATCCAGCTAAATCAACGAATTGGTACGGCACTTGTCCTGGCGGGAGGCCGGTTAGGCCGTACCGGCAGCATGCGAGAGGTCTGGCGGAATGGCGCGTTACGAGGATCTGCCCTACCGCACCTGTGTCGGTGTGATGCTGCTCAACAAAGAGGGACGCGTGTTCATCGGCCGCCGCGCCGGCGGCATCGAGCATGTCGACGACACCCATGTCTGGCAGATGCCGCAAGGCGGCGTCGATCCCGGCGAGGACACCTGGGAGGCCGCCAAGCGCGAGCTATATGAGGAGACCAGCGTGCGCTCGGTCGAGCGGCTCGGCGAGGTCCCGGACTGGCTCACTTACGACATTCCGCGCACGGTCGCCGGGCGCGCCTGGAAAGGCCGCTACCGCGGCCAGCGCCAGAAATGGTATGCGGTGCGCTTCACCGGCAAGGACAGCGAGATCGACGTCGAAAAGCCCGGCGGCGGCGGCCACAAGGCCGAGTTTGTCAGCTGGCGCTGGGAGCCGATGAAGAATCTGACCGGACTGATCATTCCGTTCAAGCGCCCGGTCTATGAACGCGTGGTGCAGGAATTTTCTGCGCTGGCGGATGAATGATCCACTGTCGCTCCACCCTCGCTCGTCATCCCCGCCTAGTGCGCAATTGCGCACGGGGGCGGGGATCCATAACCCCAGGCGGTAATGGTGGGCCGAATATCACCACGAGCTTCCAACCGTCGACTGCCTGTGGTTATGGATTCTCAGATGCGCAATGGCGCATCAGAGCTCGCGCTCCGCGCGCCCCGGAATGACAAAGATGACCAATGAAAAGCCCTACCGCCCCAACGTGGGCATCGCCCTGTTCAATGCCGATGGCCGCGTGCTGGTCGGCCACCGCTTCAAGGGCGACGGGCCCGAGGTCATCCTGCCCGGGCTCGACTGGCAGATGCCGCAGGGCGGCGTCGACGAGGGCGAAAACTTGCGCGACGCGGCGATGCGCGAGCTCTGGGAGGAGACCAGCGTCGTCAGCGCAGACTATCTCGGCGAGACCGACTGGTTGACCTACGAATTCCCGCCTTACGACGGCCCGCAGACGCATCGGCTGGCGAAATTCCGCGGCCAGCGCCAGAAATGGTTCGCGCTGCGCTTCACCGGCAAGGATGACGAGATCGACCCGCTGACGCCGCGCAACGGCCAGCCCGCCGAGTTCGACGCCTGGCGCTGGGAGCGCCTCGACCGCGTCGCCGACATCGTGGTGCCGTTCCGGCGCGAGGTCTATCGCGCAGTGGCCGAGCAGTTTGCGCCCTTCGCAAACTGAAACCGCGAAAACAACCCCATGCACAGTAGAATGGGGTTTGAAATCATTGAGGATTTCGGTCGGCCATTTGCGGGTGCGCGTGTGAGAGACCACCATCTCTCGTGCAACAAAAGTTCAACGCCCGCCACGGTCGGTGGCGAGCGCTGAACCTGTTCAGGAATTTCAGACTTGAGCCCCGGAGCGGTGCCCCGGGGCTTAGTGCATAGCCGTCGCGTTGAGCTGGTGCTGAATGCTCTTGAAGTGGTCGAGTCGCTCGATGGCCTGATCGAGCTCGCTGCCTTCGTGCTCCTTCAGGCTCTCTTCCATCTCCGCGATCGTCTCGGCGAACTGGGCACGATCGAGCTCGGCCAGCGACGTCGCGACGTCGGCGAGCACGGTCAGGCCCTTTTCGGAGACCTCGGCGATACCGCCGAGCACGATGACCTTCTCGTGCTTGCCGGCGGTAGTGACGGTGAGGATGCCGGGGCGGATCGCCGCCACGACCGGCGCATGCCCTGCCAGCACGCCGAAGTCACCCTCGACGCCGGGGATGTCGACCTGGTCGACCTCGCCCGAGAAGGCGAGCTTTTCCGGGGAGACGAGATCGAAGTGGAAGGTGGCCATGGGAAACCTGCGGATAGCGAGTGGCGAATGGCGAGTGGCGAATGGCGAGTAGCGAACCGGGGAGCAGCGCCTCTACTCGCTACTCCCTATTCGCCATTCGCCCCTTAGGCCGCCTCGGCAGCGAGCTTTTTGCCCTTCTCGACGGCTTCTTCGATGGTGCCGACCATGTAGAAGGCGGCTTCCGGCAGGTGGTCGTACTTGCCTTCCACGAGGCCCTTGAAGCCCTTGATGGTGTCGGCGAGGTCGACGAACTTGCCCGGCGAGCCCGTGAAGATTTCGGCGACGTGGAACGGCTGCGACATGAAGCGCTCGACCTTGCGGGCGCGGGCCACGGTCAGCTTGTCCTCTTCCGAAAGCTCGTCCATGCCGAGAATGGCGATGATGTCCTGCAGCGCCTTGTAGCGTTGCAGCACCTGCTGGACCTGACGGGCGACCGCGTAATGCTCCTCGCCGACGACCAGCGGGGACAGCATGCGCGAGGTCGAGTCGAGCGGGTCCACCGCGGGGTAGATGCCCTTTTCGGCGATCGAGCGCGACAGCGTGGTGGTCGCGTCAAGATGCGCGAACGAGGTCGCGGGCGCCGGGTCGGTCAAGTCGTCGGCCGGAACGTAGATGGCCTGCACCGAGGTGATCGAGCCCTTCTGCGTGGTGGTGATGCGCTCCTGCAGCGCGCCCATGTCGGTGGCGAGCGTCGGCTGATAACCCACCGCAGAGGGAATACGGCCGAGCAGCGCCGACACTTCCGAGCCGGCCTGGGTGAAGCGGAAGATGTTGTCGACGAAGAACAGCACGTCCTGGCCCTTGTCGCGGAAGTCTTCCGCGATGGTCAGACCGGTGAGCGCGACGCGGGCGCGGGCGCCCGGCGGCTCGTTCATCTGGCCGAACACCAGCGCGCATTTCGACTTCACGCTCGGATCGGGATTCTTCGGATCGGCGTTGACCTTGGACTCGATGAACTCGTGATAGAGGTCGTTGCCTTCGCGGGTGCGCTCGCCGACGCCGGCGAACACGGAGTAACCGCCGTGCGCCTTCGCGACGTTGTTGATCAGCTCCTGAATCAGCACGGTCTTGCCGACGCCGGCGCCGCCGAACAGGCCGATCTTGCCGCCCTTCGCATAGGGAGCCAGGAGATCGACGACCTTGATGCCGGTGACGAGAATTTCGGCTTCGGTCGACTGGTCGGTGTAGGTCGGCGCTTCCTGATGGATGGCGCGCAGGCCTTCGGTCTTGACCGGACCGGCTTCGTCGATCGGCTCACCGATGACGTTGATGATGCGGCCGAGCGTGCCCTCGCCGACGGGAACGCGGATCGGAGCGCCGGTGTCGGTCACTTCCTGGCCGCGGACCAGACCCTCGGTGGTGTCCATCGCGATGGTGCGGACCGTGGACTCGCCGAGATGCTGGGCGACTTCGAGCACCAGGCGGTTGCCGCCGTTCTTGGTCTCGAGCGAATTGAGAATGGCCGGGAGGTGGCCTTCGAACTGCACGTCGACGACGGCGCCGATGACCTGGGTGACGCGACCGACCTGGGCTGCCATTGAATGTCTCCTTCGATCCGAACTTCTAAGCCACGGTCTACGACCGGGATGTTGGGTTGAGTGGGTACTGAAGCGTCTTGATCAGACGGCCTCGGCGCCCGAGATGATTTCGATCAGTTCCTTGGTGATCTGCGCCTGACGCGTGCGGTTGTAGACCAGCGTCTGCTTGCGGATCATCTCACCGGCGTTGCGCGTCGCGTTGTCCATCGCGCTCATCTGCGCGCCGTAGAACGAGGCGTTGTTCTCGAGCAGCGCGCGGAAGATCTGGACCGCGAGGTTGCGCGGCAGAAGGCGGGTGAGGATCTCGTCCTCTTCCGGCTCGTATTCGTAAGACGTCGTGTTGGCGGCACCGCCCTCCTCGACCACCAGCGGAATGATCTGCTGGGCGGTCGGGATCTGCGCGATCACCGAGCGAAAGCGCGAATAGAACAGCGTGCAGACGTCGAATTCACCGTTGTCGAAACGCGCCAGCACCTTCTTGGCGATGTCCTCGGCATTGACGAAGCCGAGCTGGCGCACGCTGCGCAGGTCGAGATGCTCGACGATCTGCTTGTCGAACTGGCGGCGCAGCTGCTCGTAGCCCTTGCGGCCGACGCAGAAGAACTTCACGTCCTTGCCCTGCGCCATCAGCGCCAGGGCGCGCTCGCGCGCCAGGCGCACGATCGAGGAGTTGAAGGCGCCGGACAGGCCGCGCTCGCCGGTGCAGACCAGCAGCAGGTGGACCTGGTCCTTGCCGGTGCCGGCCAGCAGCGCCGGTGCGCCGGGCGAGCCCGCCGCGGCGCCGGCGATGTTGGAGATCACCGCGCTCATCTTGTCGGCATAGGGACGCGCCGCTTCCGCGGCGGTCTGCGCGCGGCGCAGCTTGGAGGCTGCGACCATCTGCATGGCCTTGGTGATCTTCTGCGTCGCCTTGGTGGAGGCGATGCGGACGCGCATGTCTTTAAGTGACGCCATTCTTCGTTCACCCCGGCGGTTCGACCCTTATGATCGAGCCGCTGCCTATCCCAGTCGTCATGCCCGGGCTCGTCCCGGGCATCCACGTCTTCTGCCCACGCGGTGACGCGTGGATGGCCGGGAGCTCAATTGCGAAGACGCGCTTCGCGCTCTTGCCCGGCCATGACGCCTTTTAGTTACGCGAAGCTCTTCGCAAAACCTTCGACCACCGACTTCAGCTTGGCAGCGGTGTCGTCGGAGAGGTCGCGGCTGTCGCGGATCGAAGTGAGGATGTCGACGTGCTTGCCGCGCAGCAGCGAGAGCAGGCCGTCCTCGAACGCGCGCACCTTGTTGAGCGGCAGCGGATCGAGATAGCCGTTGGTGCCGGCCCAGATCACGCAGACCTGCTCTTCCATCTTCAGCGGCGAGAATTGCGGCTGCTTCAGGAGCTCGGTGAGGCGCGAGCCGCGATTGAGCAGACGCTGGGTCGAGGCGTCGAGGTCGGAACCGAACTGCGCGAACGCCGCCATTTCGCGGTACTGCGCGAGCTCGCCCTTGATCTTGCCGGCGACCTTCTTGGTGGCCTTGGTCTGCGCCGAGGAGCCGACGCGCGACACCGACAGACCGACGTTCACCGCGGGACGGATGCCCTGGAAGAACAGGTCGGTTTCCAGGAAGATCTGGCCGTCGGTGATCGAAATGACGTTGGTCGGAATGTAGGCCGACACGTCGTTGGCCTGGGTTTCGATGACAGGCAGCGCCGTCAGCGAGCCCGAACCCTGGTCCTTGTTCAGCTTCGCCGCGCGCTCGAGCAGGCGGGAGTGCAGGTAGAATACGTCGCCGGGATAGGCTTCGCGGCCCGGCGGGCGGCGCAGCAGCAGCGACATCTGGCGATAGGCGACGGCCTGCTTCGAAAGGTCGTCATAGATGATGACGGCGTGCATGCCGTTGTCGCGGAAGTACTCGCCCATGGTGCAGCCGGTGAACGGCGCGATGTACTGCATCGGCGCCGGATCCGAGGCGGTGGCGGCGACGATGATCGAGTATTCGAGCGCGCCCTGCTCTTCCAGCACCTTGACGAACTGGGCAACCGTCGAGCGCTTCTGGCCGACCGCGACGTAGACACAGTACAGCTTGATGTTCTCGTCGGGCTGCGCGTTGAGCGGCTTCTGGTTCAGGATGGTGTCGAGCGCGATCGCGGTCTTGCCGGTCTGACGGTCGCCGATGATCAGCTCGCGCTGGCCGCGGCCGATCGGGATCAGGGCGTCGATCGCCTTGAGGCCGGTCGCCATCGGCTCGCTCACCGACTTGCGCGGAATGATGCCGGGCGCCTTGACGTCGACGCGCATGCGCTTGTCGGCCTGGATCGGGCCCTTGCCGTCGATCGGGTTGCCGAGCGCGTCGACGACGCGGCCGAGCAGGCCCTTGCCGACCGGCGCGTCCACGATGGCGCGGGTGCGCTTGACGGTCTGGCCTTCCTTGATCTCACGGTCGGCACCGAAAATAACGACGCCGACGTTGTCGGTTTCGAGGTTCAGCGCCATGCCGCGGGTGCCGTTCTCGAACTCGACCATTTCACCGGCCTGGACGTTGTCCAGACCGTAGACGCGGGCGATACCGTCGCCGACGGACAGCACCTGTCCGACTTCGGAGACTTCAGCTTCCTGGCCGAAATTCTTGATCTGGTCCTTGAGGATCGCGGAAATTTCCGCGGCGCGGATGTCCATCAGCCTGCCTCTTTCATCGCGTGCTTGATCGAATTGAGTTTGGTGCGAAGCGAACCATCGACCATGCGGCTGCCCAGCTTGACGACGAGGCCACCGATGATCGCGGGATCGACTTTCACGTTCAGCGCGACGTCCTTGCCGGTCACCGACTTCAGGGCAACCTTGAGGGCGTCGAGATTCTTGTCCGAGAGCGCTTCCGCCACCGTGACGTCGGCCGTCGTCTCGCCTTTGAACTTGGCGACGAGGGCGCGATAGCCGCGAATGACGTCCGCCACCACGAACAGGCGGCGGTTGGCGGTCAGCACTTTGAGGAAATTGGCGGAGATGCCGGCGATGCCGGCCTTGGCCAGCACGGCCGACAGGGCCCTGGACTGGGCGTCGGCGGCGAACACCGGGCTGCGGACGAGGCGCTTCAGATCGGCGCTTTCGTTCAGCAAGGCCTCGAATTTCTCGAGATCGGCCTTGACCTCATCGACCACTTTCTGGTCGCGGGCCAGTTCGAACAAGGCCGTTGCATAACGGCCGGACACACCGGAAACGGACGTATCTTCTGCAGCCACAGACGCGCTCTTTTTGCTGTCAAACTCGCAAGGGAAAAACCGTCGCCACGAAGCGGCGCCTAGCGATCCAAGCCCTTGGAATTCAAGCGGGACTTCGATTTTCGACCAGCACGGGACGTGCCGGGCTCGTTAAAATCGCGGCTTTGCTAACATAGCAGGCGCGCAGGTGCAACATGACGCCAAATTAAAGGCACGAGGTTCTGTCGCCAGTTCGTCGCACGCTGCGACATCGATGTCTGCCGGGTCTCGCGATCGGACCAGACTCGATCAAGGACTTGGGATGGTGACCTGACCGGTCGCGGAATTGGCGCGGGCTCGCGGATCCTTCCCCGGCTTTGGTTCCTGCCTCCAGCGCATAGCGGCCATGAACACGGATCGCTGAGGCGTGACTGCGGTCCCCGCAGCTCCACTCGCCGAATACTTACCCAATTCTAAACAATTAAAGGTATGACTTCGTTTTACAGTATTCGTAAGTATTCAATAGGTTAATATATCGTTAAATGCGAAGATTAAGGATATGAGGCTGAATATCTGGTTCGAGTAACAAGATGTTTCATGACGACACAGAACCGATTTACTGCCCAATTCACGCCGCATTGGGGATCGAAACGCCAGACCGCTCACAAACTGATGGGGGCTCCACTTGCCACACATGTGGCAATACTAGCTTAGGGACCAATAAATGTTGTCTTTGAAGACGCTGGGCTTTGTGACCCGGCCGCGTACGGCGATCGCTTTCGTTGCCGCAACTCTCCTGATCGGTGGAACAGCCACCGAAGCTTCCGCCAAATCCCGCCACCACAAGCATCATCACCGTCACCACGCCCAGGCCGACGCCAACGCGAGCTCCGATTGGCGCAATGCCAATGCGGCGATGAATCCGACCTCGGGCACCGGCCGCAGCTTCTCCGGCATCGCCTCCTATTACGGCAACGAGTCCGGCAACCGCACCGCCTCGGGCCAGCGCTTCAACCAGAACGCCCTGACCGCTGCGCACCGCTCGCTGCCGTTCGGCACCAAGCTGCGCGTCACCCACCGCGGCTCCAGCGTCATCGTCACCATCAATGACCGCGGCCCGTTCATTCGCGGCCGGGTGCTCGACCTCTCCACGGGCGCCGCCCGCGCCATCGGCCTCACCGGTGCCGGCGTTGGCCGTGTCACCGCGGAAGTCGTTTCCTAAGGCGCCAGCCGCGCCTCACATCACGCGCGCAGTTTTCATCAGTTTGATGCGCGCCTGAAACAAGCCCGCGGTCTTGGGGGACCGCGGGCTTTTTTACGTTCTGTCATTCCGGGGCGCGCGAAGCGCGAGCCCGGAATCCATTTCACCGCACGTCATGCCGTCCGATGGATTCCGGGCTCGCGACTTCGTCGCGCCCGGGAATGACGGCGGAGGATGTGGCGGCGGCAGCGCTTACAAAAAACTCTGCGGGTCGACGTCGACTTCGAGCTTCTGATTGCCCGTCGGCTTCGGGCAGACCGCGAGCCAGTTGCGCAAATAATCCGACAGATCGAAACCGCGCGCCGATTTCACCAGGATGCGGAAGCGGTAGCGGCCCTTGATCACGGCGAGCGGCGCTTCCGCCGGCCCGAGCACGACGACGCGCTCGTCGCGCGGCGCGAGCGCGACGAGACGGCGGCCGAGACCTTCGGCGCTCGGGCGGTCGCCGGCGGAGATGATCAGGCTGGCGAGCCGGCCGAACGGCGGATAGAGCGTCTTCTCGCGCAGCTCGATCTCGCTGTCGTAGAAGGCCTCGCGGTCGCAGGCGATCAGCGCCTTCATCACGGGATGATCGGGCTGGTGGGTCTGCAAGTACCCGATGCCGCGACCCTGCTCGCGACCGGCGCGGCCGATCACCTGGTTGAGCAATTGCCAGGTGCGCTCCGCCGCACGCGGATCGCCATTGGACAGGCCGAGATCGGCATCGACCACGCCGACGAGATTGAGCCGCGGAAAATTGTGGCCCTTGGCCACGAGCTGGGTGCCGATGATGATGTCGACGCGGCCCTCCGCGATCTCGGCAAGCTCGGAGCGCATCGTCTCGATCGAGGTGACGAGATCGCTCGACAGCACCATGGTGCGCGCCTGCGGGAACAGCGCCGCCGCCTCCTCCTGCAGGCGCTCGACGCCGGGACCGACCGCGACCAGCGATTCCTCAGCCGAACAGTTCGGACAGATGTGCGGGCGCGGCATCGAGAAGCCGCAATGGTGGCAGACCAGGCGCTGGCGGAAGCGGTGATCGACCAGCCAGGCATCGCAGATGGTGCAGGCGAAGCGATGGCCGCAGGCCCGGCACAGCGTCAGCGGCGCATAGCCGCGGCGATTGAGGAACAGCAGCGCCTGCTCGCGCTTCTCGATTGCGGTCCTGATCTCGCCGGCCAGCCGCGGCGAGATGAAGCGGCCGCGCGCGGGCGGCTCGCGGCGCATGTCGATGGCCTCGATATGCGGCATGTGCTGGCCGCCGAAGCGCGAGGGCAGCGCGATGCGCTGATAGCGGCTCTTGCGCGCATTGACCTCGGACTCGACCGACGGCGTCGCCGAGGCCAGCACCACCGGGATCCTGGCGATATGCGCGCGCACCACCGCCATGTCGCGGGCGTGATAATGCACGCCCTCGTCCTGCTTGTAGGCCTGGTCGTGCTCTTCATCGACGACGATCAGGCCGAGATCGGCGTAAGGCAGAAACAGCGCCGAGCGCGCGCCGACCACGACCGGCGCGGTGCCTGAGGAGATCGCCGCCCAATTGCGCGCGCGCGTGCGCGGCGTCAATTCAGAATGCCACTCGATCGGACGCACGCCAAAGCGCTGCGCGAACCGATCGAGGAACTGGCCGGTGAGCGCGATCTCCGGCATCAGGATCAGCGACTGTTTCCCGCGGCGGATGGTTTCGGCGACGGCCTCGAAATAGACCTCGGTCTTGCCCGAGCCGGTGACGCCGTCGAGCAATGCGACGTGGAAGGTGCCGTTGGCGGCAAGCGCGCGCATGGCATCCACGCCGGCCCGCTGCAGCGGCGAAAAATCCGGCCGGCCGAAATCCGGATCGGGCGCCGGGGGCGGCGCCGGCGGCGGCATCGGCTCGACCGTGAGCGTGCCTTCATCGACGAGGCCGTCGATCACGCCTGAGGAAACGCCGGCTTCCTTGGCGGCTTCCGACTTGCCGTGCAGCAGCCGGTCCGACAGCAGCTCGATCACGCGCTGGCGTGCCGGCGTCAGCCGCTTCGGCGGATCGCCGGTCAGGCGCACGCCGGGACGCACCCGCTCGGGACCGAGATTTTCGCCCATCCGCAGGCACATGCGCAGCACCATGCCGCGCGGGCTCAGCGTGTAATTGGCGACCCAGTCGACCACCTGGCGCAGCTCGGGCTTGAGCGGCGGGATGTCGAGCTTCTCGCTGACCTCCTTGAGACGGTTGTGCAGGCGCGGATCCGGATTGGCGTTCTCGCCCCAGACCACGGCGAGCACCTCGCGCGGCCCGAGCGGCACACCGACGAGATCGCCCGCCTTCAGCTCCATCCCGCGCGGCACCTTGTAGGAATAGGTCTGGTCGAGCGCGACCGGCACCAGCACGTCGACCATGCCGGTCGCGTTGGTGGGGGCGGTCGTGCTGCGCGACGAATGATCCATCAACGGTCTTTGCAGGGAGAATCGGAACCCGGGGCCGAAGGCTAGCGTCCGGGGGCGACCTTAGCGAACGATAAACGAGTGTGATGCGATATACTGTGCGGAATCATTACGTCCAGAGCGCATGAGCAAAGCGGCCGCCCCACAAATCGAGCTCGCCAGCGCCGATCCCTCGATCGCGCAGGAGATGACGCGCTGGCTGTCGCATCTCGGGGCCGAGCGGCGGCTGTCGCCGAAGACGCTGGAGGCCTACGGCCGCGACCTGCGGCAATGCCTGGATTTCCTCTGTGCCCATTGGGGCGAGCGGGTCACGCTCAAGCGTTTCGCCGCGCTGGAAGCCACCGACGTGCGTGCCTTCATGGCAATGCGCAGGGCCGATGACATCGCCGGCCGCAGCCTGATGCGCGCGCTCGCGGGGCTGCGCTCGTTCGGGCGCTTCCTCGAGCGCGAAGGCAAGGGCAAGGTCGGCGCACTCTCCGCCATTCGCGCGCCGAAGGTGGCGAAGAGCCTGCCGAAGCCGCTGCCGATGGCCTCCGCAAAGCGTCTTGCCGATGCCGACGAGCGCGCCGGCGAGGACCGCGAGACCTGGATTTTGGCGCGCGATGCTGCGGTGATGGCGCTGCTGTACGGCTCGGGCCTGCGCATCTCCGAAGCGCTGGGGTTGAAGCGCCGCGAGGTGCCGCGGCCCGGCGAAGGCGACGTGCTGATCGTGACCGGCAAGGGCAACAAGACCCGCATGGTGCCGGTGCTCCAGAACGTGCTCGAGCTGGTGCAGGACTACGTTGCGATGTGCCCATATCCGCTGCCGGCGGAAGGCCCGATCTTCGTCGGCGCGCGCGGCGGGCCCTTGAGCCCGCGCATCATCCAGCTCGCGATGGAGCGGCTGCGCGGCGCGCTCGGCCTGCCCGACAGCGCCACCCCGCACGCGCTGCGCCATTCCTTCGCCACGCACCTGCTCTCGCGCGGCGGCGACTTGCGCGCCATCCAGGAATTGCTCGGCCATTCCTCGCTGTCGACCACCCAGGTCTATACCGGCATCGATTCCGAGCGGCTGCTCGAGGTCTATGCCAGCGCGCATCCGCGGCGCTGACGCCTTTGCAGCTCTCGTGCCCCGGACGCGGCGCAGCGCTGCTTCAGCGGTGCGCTGCAGAGCCGGGGCCCATCCCGCCGCGCGATCATCTGAAGCTTCTGGGTCCCGGCTCGGCGTCGCAGCGCTGCACGCTGCGCCGCGTCCGGGACACGTGCCAATAGACTGACACACTCTCGTCATAGCTCGCGTGCCTCTTGCGCTGGCCGCGCGGTTCGGTCAATCGTTGCGGAACCGACCAAGAGGGGAATCATGGGCGCACACGAAAGCATGGAGCACGCCGAGCACGCCGAACACGCGTCCGGCTCGAACAAGAAGATCGCGCTCCTGATCGCGGTGCTGGCGCTGTTCCTGGCGATCTCAGAGACGCTCGGCAAGGGTGCCCAGACCGAATCGATCAGCAAGAACGTCGAGGCCGCCAATCTCTGGGCGTTCTTCCAGGCCAAGAGCATCCGCCGCACCGTGGTGGTGACCGCGGCCGAGCAGGGCAAGCTCGCGCTCGCCGCCGCGGACGAGGCGCAGAAGCCCGCCGTGCAGAAGCAAATCGACGACTGGACCAAGACGGCGGCGCGCTACCGCTCCGAACCCGAGACCGGCGAAGGCACCGAGCAGCTCGCCGAGAAGGCCAAGCATGCCGAGCACGATCGCGACGAGGCGACCGCGAAATACCATCACTTCGAGCTGGCCTCGGCCGCCTTCCAGATCGGCATCGTGCTGGCCTCGGCCACCATCATCACGGGCATGATGGCGCTGGCTTACGTCAGCGGCGTGCTGACGATCGCCGGCCTGTTCATGACCGCGCTCGGCCTGTGGTGGCCGCATTTGTTGCATTTGCATTGAGGGCTGCGGCGGGGCTCTCGCCGCGTCATTGCGAGGAGCGAAGCGACGAAGCAATCCAGACTGCCTCCAAGGAAAGACTCTGGATTGCTTCGCTGCGCTCGCAATGACGAAGGATAAAGCCGCGCCCCTCCGGCGCTCACCGCGCCTCGTGCACGCTCTTCCTGAAACGCTGGATCAGGCGAAGCGTGCGAACGGACCACCCCTGCCCGTTGCCGGCGATCAGCTCGCGGATGCGCTGCTTGACCGGGTTGACCAGCTCGGCGGCCTTGGCACGGATCTTCAGCACGAGCTCGTAGATCCGCTCGAACCAGTGCATCTCCAGCAGCTTGTGGCGCGTCACGTCGAACACGAAGGCGGTGACACCGACGCCGACCAGCTTTGCGAACACGATCATGAAGACCGCGCTGGTCCAGTATTCGTGCGCGAGCAGCCAGAGGCCCACGAGCTTGAGCGGAAACAGCGGCACGACGGGGACGGCGAACACGATCAGCGTCATGGCCGGCGACAGAGCGTCGACGCGCTCCGTCAGCCATTGCTTGAAGCGCGCCAAGGGGATGGCTGCGACGACCCGGGCAACGATCGGTTCGAGATGGTCCCACAGCCAGGCTTCGATCAGGAAGATGATCGCAAGCAGGACCCAGAGCGGTTGAAGAACGCGGCGCAGCATGTGTTTCCCGCCCTATTCGGCGCTGGGCGCGTGGCTACATATGGATGGCCCGCTTGCCGACTGCAAGCGCGGCCTCCTTGATGGCCTCCGAGCGGGTCGGATGCGCGTGGCAGGTGCGCGCGAGATCTTCCGCGCTGCCGCCAAACTCCATGAGAACGGCCGCCTCATGGATCATTTCGCCGGCTTCGCGGCCGATAATGTGCACGCCGAGCACGCGATCGGTCTTCGCGTCTGCGAGAATCTTCACAAAGCCGTCAGTGGTCTGATTGACCTTGGAGCGGCCATTGGCGGTAAAGGGAAACTTTCCGACGGTGTAGGCGATGCCCGCCTGCTTCAGCTCCTCCTCGGTCTTGCCGACGGAGGACACTTCCGGCGTGGTATACACGACGCCCGGGATCACATCGTAATTCACATGGCCGGCCTGGCCGGCGATGATCTCGGCCACCGCAACACCTTCGTCCTCGGCCTTGTGCGCGAGCATCGGGCCCGCGACGACGTCGCCGATGGCATAGACGCCCTTGAGGCTGGTGGCGAAATGCGGATCGATCTGCACGCGGCCGCGCGCGTCGAGCGCGACGCCGGCTTCCTTCAGGCCCAGCCCGTCGGTGTACGGCACGCGGCCGATGCAGACGAGAACGACATCGGCCTCGATGGTCTCGGCCGCGCCACCCGCAGCCGGCTCGATTTTCGCGAGCAGTGCCTTGCTGTTCACTTCGACGCCAGTGACCTTCGAACCGAGCTTGAATGCAAATCCCTGCTTTTCCAGGATGCGCTGGAATTGCTTGGCGATCTCGCCGTCCATGCCGGGCAGGATGCGATCGAGGAATTCGACGACCATGACTTCGGACCCTAGTCGGCGCCACACCGAGCCGAGCTCGAGCCCGATCACACCGGCGCCGATGACCAGTATTCTGCCCGGCACCTTCTCCAGCGACAGCGCGCCGGTCGAGGACACGATGCGCTTCTCGTCGATCTCGATGCCCTTGAGGCGTGCGATATCCGAGCCGGTGGCGATGACGATGTTCTTGGTCTCGACGACCTGCGACTTGCCGTCGGCGGAGACCTCGACCTTGCCGGTCCCCAAGATCTTGCCGGTGCCCTTGAGCACGTCGATCTTGTTCTTCTTCATCAGGAATTCGACGCCCTTGACGTTGCCGTCGATGCCCTGCTGCTTGAAGTTCATCATCGCGGGCAGATCGAGCTTCGGCGACGAGACCGACACGCCCATCTTGGCGAACGAGTGCGCGGCCTCCTCGAACATCTCGGAGGCGTGCAGCAGCGCCTTCGACGGCATGCAGCCGACATTGAGGCAGGTGCCGCCGAGGTTGGCGTTCTTTTCGACCACGGCGACCTTCATGCCGAGCTGGCTGGCGCGCACCGCGCAGACATAACCGCCCGGTCCGGTGCCGATGACGACGAGATCGTAGGTAGCCATGAGAGAAAGTCCCGTAAGGTTTGCCGTGATGAGGGTGTGTCAGCGTCCGCCGGCGCGTCAGCGCCCGCCGGACACATCGAGAATGGCTGAGGTGACGTAAGACGCCTCGTCCGACATCAGCCAGATGATGGCATTGGCGATTTCGTCGGCGGTGCCGACGCGCTTCATCGGCACCATGTGGGCCAGACGATGGGCGCGATCGGGCTCGCCGCCGGCGGCGTGGATTTCGGTATCGATCAGGCCGGGACGGATCGCGGCGACGCGGATGCCCTCGGCCGCGACCTCGTAGCCGAGACCGATGGTGAAGGAATCCACCGCGCCCTTGGAGGCGGCGTAGTCGACATAGGTGTTGGGGGCGCCGAGCCTGGCCGCGACCGACGACAGATTGACGATGACGCCGCCCTGGCCGCCGTGCCTGGTCGACATCCGCTTCACCGCCTCGCGCGCGCAGAGGATGGAGCCGGTGACGTTGACCGCCAGCACGCGCTGGATGCGCTCGGCCGACATCTCGTCGACGCGCACGCCGCTCTGGCCGACGATGCCGCCGTTGTTGACGAGCGCCCCGAGCGTGCCGAACTTGTCGGCGGCCTTGAACAATTCGAGGATGTCGCTTTCCTCGGCGACATCGCATTTCACCGCGATGGCCTTGCCGTTGCTGGCCTCGATCTGCGCGACCACCTCGTCGGCGGCCTGCTTGTTGCTGGCGTACCCGACCACCACGCGGAAACCGCGCGCGGCCGCCGCGATCGCGGTTGCCCGCCCGATGCCGCGGCTGCCGCCGGTGATGACAACGACCTTATCCGTCACGCGCGCCTCCATGGTTCGACACGCGCCGCCGCGCATGGCGACGGCGCTCGCAGAGCATCAGGGATCAGAGATCGAGCACCAGGCGCGCCGGGTCTTCCAGGCTCTCCTTGACGCGAACCAGGAAGGTGACGGCTTCCTTGCCGTCGATGACGCGGTGATCGTAGGACAGCGCCAGATACATCATCGGGCGGACCTCGATCTTGCCGCCGACGACCATCGGCCGCTCCTGGATCTTGTGCATGCCGAGGATGCCGGACTGCGGCGCGTTCAGGATCGGGGTCGACATCAGCGAGCCGTAGATGCCGCCGTTGGTGATGGTGAAGGTGCCGCCCTGCATCTCGTCGATCTTGAGCTGGCCGTCGCGGGCGCGGCGGCCGTAATCGGCGATGCTCTTCTCGATGTCGGAGATCGACTTGTGGTCGCAGTCGCGCACCACGGGGACGACGAGGCCCTTGTCGGTGCCGACGGCGACGCCGATGTGGTAGTAGTTCTTGTAGATCAGGTCGGTGCCGTCGATCTCGGCGTTGACCGCCGGAATGTCCTTCAGCGCCTGCACGACGGCCTTGGTGAAGAAGCCCATGAAGCCGAGCTTGGCGCCGTGCTTCTTCTCGAACGCATCCTTGTAGTGCGCGCGCAACGCCATGACGTTGGTCATGTCGACCTCGTTGAAGGTCGTCAGCATGGCCGCGGTGTTCTGCACGTCCTTGAGGCGGCGCGCGATGGTCTGGCGCAGCCGGGTCATCTTGACGCGCTCTTCGCGGGCGGCGTCATCGGCCGGCGACGGCGCACGAACCTGCACGGCGGCGGCGGGCTGGTTGACCGGGGTCGGCGCCGAGGCCGCGCGCTCGATCGCCGCCAACATGTCGCCCTTGGTGACGCGGCCGTCCTTGCCGGAGCCCGGAACGGTGGAGGCGTCGATGCCGGTCTCGGCGGAGAGCTTGCGCACGGACGGTGCGAGCGGGGCATCGGCCGGGGCCGCCTTCGCGGCCGGAGCCGGTGCAGCAGCGGCGGGCGCCGCAGCAGCGGCAGGCTTGGCGGGCGCGGCAGTGGGCTTGGCAGCACCGGCACCATCGGTGATCTGGCCAAGCAGCGCGCCGACGGCAACCGTCGCGCCATCAGCGGCGATGATCTCGCTCAGCGTGCCGGCGGAGGGCGCGGGCACTTCGATGGTGACCTTGTCGGTCTCGAGCTCCACCAAGGGCTCGTCGACGGCGACGGGATCGCCGGCCTTCTTGAACCAGCGGCCGATGGTGGCCTCGGTGACGGATTCGCCGAGCGTCGGCACACGAATTTCAGTCATGGTCTTTTCCTTAAGGAGATCGCCAATGCGGTCATCAATTCATACGTCATGCCCCGCGAAGGCGGGGCATCCAGTACTCCGCGGCGTTCGTCATGATCACGAAAGTCACGGCATACTGGATTGCCCGCCTTCGCGGGCAATGACAGCATTCTAAAACTTTTCAGCTCAGTGCTTCGTCCAGGAACGCCTTCAGCTGCGCCTGATGCTTGGACATCAGACCCGTGGCAGTCGCGGCGGAAGCGGCGCGGCCGACATAACGCGGACGCCGGCTCGCGCCGTTCACCTGGTTCAGCACCCATTCCAGATAGGGCTCGATGAAGTGCCAGGCACCCATGTTGCGGGGCTCTTCCTGGCACCACACCACTTCGGCCTTCTTGAAGCGCGACAGCTCGGCCACCAGCGCCTTCAGCGGCACCGGATAGAGCTGCTCGACGCGCATCAGATAGATGTCGTCGATGCCGCGCTTCTCGCGCTCCTCGTAGAGGTCGTAATAGACCTTGCCGGAGCAGAGCACGATGCGGCGGATCTTCTCGTCCGGAACGAGCTTGATCGCCTCGCTCGGCAGCATCTGGGCGTCATCATAGAGGATGCGGTGGAAGGTCGTCCCCTTGGCCAGCTCCTCGAGACGCGACACCGCCCGCTTGTGACGCAGCAGCGACTTGGGCGTCATCATGATCAGCGGCTTGCGGATCTCGCGGTGCAGCTGGCGGCGCAGCGCGTGGAAGTAGTTCGCCGGCGTGGTCGGGTAGACCACCTGCATGTTGTCTTCGGCGCACATCTGCAGGAAACGCTCGAGGCGCGCCGAGGAGTGCTCCGGTCCCTGGCCCTCATAGCCGTGCGGCAGAAGGCAGACGAGGCCGGACATGCGCAGCCATTTGCGCTCGCCCGAGGAGATGAACTGGTCGAACACGACCTGCGCACCGTTGGCGAAGTCGCCGAACTGGGCTTCCCACAGCGTCAGCGTGTTCGGCTCGGCGAGCGAATAGCCGTATTCGAAGCCGAGCACGGCCTCTTCCGACAGCAGCGAGTTGATGACCTCGTAATGGCCCTGCTCGCTGCCGAGATGATTGAACGGCGTGTAGCGGCTCTCGTCCTCCTGGTCGATCAGGACCGAGTGGCGCTGCGAGAAGGTGCCGCGCTCGGAATCCTGTCCGGACAGACGGACATGGTGGTTTTCCTGGAGCAGCGTGCAGAACGCCAGCGCTTCGCCGGTCGCCCAGTCGATGCCGGCACCGGTGTCGATCGCCTTGGCGCGGTTGTCGAGGAAGCGCTGGATGGTGCGGTGAACGCGAAAACCGTCCGGCACCTTGGTGATCTTGCGGCCGATGTCCTTCAGGATCGGAAGGTCGACGCCGGTGACGCCGCGACGGGCGTCCTCTTCCTGGTCGGCGATCTTGAAGCCGGACCACTTGCCGTCGAGCCAGTCGGCCTTGTTCGGCTTGTAGGAGGTGCCGGCCTCGAACTCGGCATCGAGCCGGGCGCGCCAGTCGGCCTTCAGCTTGTCGACCTCGCCCTCGGTGACCACGCCTTCGGCGATCAGGCGCTTGGAGTAGAGCGTGAGGGTCGAGGGATGGGCCGCGATCCGCTTGTACATCACCGGCTGGGTGAAGGCCGGCTCGTCGCCCTCATTGTGGCCGTAGCGGCGATAGCACCACATGTCGATGACGACGGGCTTGTGGAATTTCTGCCGGAACTCGGTCGCGACCTTGGCCGCGAACACCACCGCTTCCGGATCGTCGCCGTTGACGTGGAAGATCGGCGCGTCGATCATCTTCGCCACGTCCGACGGATAGGGCGAAGAGCGCGAGTAGCGCGGATAGGTGGTGAAGCCGATCTGGTTGTTGACGATGAAGTGCACGGAGCCGCCGGTGCGGTAGCCCTTCAGGTCGGACAGGCCGAAGCACTCGGCGACCACGCCCTGGCCGGCGAACGCGGCGTCGCCGTGCATCAGCAGCGGCATCACGGAGATGCGCATGTCCGGCGGATCGCCGTGCTGGTCCTGCTTCGCGCGCACCTTGCCGAGCACCACGGGATCGACGATCTCGAGATGCGAGGGGTTTGCGGTCAGCGACAGATGGATGCGGTTGCCGTCGAACTCGCGGTCCGAGGAGGCGCCGAGGTGATACTTGACGTCGCCGGAGCCTTCGACCGCGTCGGGGTTGGCCGAGCCGCCCTTGAACTCGTGGAACAGGGCGCGGTGCGCCTTGGCCATCACCTGCGTCAGCACATTGAGACGGCCGCGATGCGGCATGCCCAGCACGATCTCCTTCACGCCGAGATTGCCGCCGCGCTTGATGATCTGCTCGAGCGCCGGGATCAGCGCTTCACCGCCGTCGAGGCCGAAGCGCTTGGTGCCGGTGAACTTGGTGTCGCAGAACTTCTCGAAGCCTTCGGCTTCGACCAGCTTCATCAGGATGGCCCTGCGGCCTTCGCGGGTGAACGAGATCTCCTTGTCGGGTCCCTCGATGCGCTCCTGAATCCAGGCCTTCTGCGCGGCGTTGCTGATGTGCATGAACTCGACGCCGAGCGTCTGGCAATAGGTGCGCTCGCAGATCGCGGTGATCTCGCGCAGCGTGCCGTATTCGAGGCCGAGCACGTGATCGAGGAAGATCTTGCGGTCGAAATCGGCTTCGCTGAAGCCGTAGGTGCGCGGATCGAGCTCTTCGCGGTTGCGCTGGGCTTCGATGCCGAGCGGATCGAGCTTGGCGTGGAAATGACCGCGCATGCGGTAGGAGCGGATCAGCATCAGGGCGCGGACGGAATCGCGCGTCGCCTGGAGCAGGTCGGCGGAGGAGAGGGCGGCGCCCTTGTCACCGCCCTTGGCCTGCGCCTTGGCGGCGATCTTGGCACCGACCGCCTTCTCGACTTCCGCCCAGTTGCCGTCGAGCGCGGAGGTGAGATCGTCCTGCGGCGTCAGCGGCCAGTTGTCGCGCTCCCAGGACGGGCCTTCCGCGTTCTTCCGGACGTCAGCCGGCTGGTCGTTGAGGCTCTTGAAGAACTCCTGCCACTCGGCGTCGACCGAGGACGGGTCCTTCTCGTAGCGGGCGTAGATTTCGTCGATGTAGGTGGCGTTGGTGCCCTGCAAAAAGGAAGACAAGGCAAAGGCTGCGTTCGCGTCCTGGCGAGACATACTGGAGTTCCTGGCGATTTTGGTTCGCGCATAACAAACGGCGCTGGCACCGAGCTCCCCGGCAGAGGCTCGGCGCGACAGGCACCCTTTACCCTATTTGCTGCGAAACTTCGCCCGGAAAAGCACGAAGAAGTGAATTAGCCCTTCAACTTTTCGGCAAGCGTGTGGCCGAGGCGGGCGGGCGACGGAGACACTGTAATCCCTGCCGATTTCATCGCCTCGGTCTTGGAACCGGCGTCGCCCTTGCCGCCCGAAATGATCGCGCCGGCATGGCCCATGCGGCGGCCCGGAGGGGCGGTGACGCCGGCGATGAAGCCGACCATCGGCTTCTTGCGGCCGCGCTTGGCCTCGTCCTTGAGGAACTGGGCGGCGTCCTCCTCGGCGGAGCCGCCGATCTCGCCGATCATGATGATCGATTCGGTCTTGGGGTCGGCCAGCAGCATCTCCAGCACGTCGATGAACTCGGTACCCTTGACCGGGTCGCCGCCGATGCCGACCGCGGTGGTCTGGCCGAGGCCCTCCTGGGAGGTCTGGAACACGGCTTCATAGGTCAGCGTGCCGGACCGGGAGACGATGCCGACCGAGCCGGTCTTGAAGATGTTGGCGGGCATGATGCCGATCTTGCACTCGCCTGCGGTCATGACACCCGGGCAGTTCGGCCCGATCAGGCGCGACTTGGAGCCGAGCAGCGAGCGCTTCACCCGCACCATGTCGAGGACAGGAATGCCCTCGGTGATGCAGACGATCAGCGGGATTTCGGCGTCGATGGCTTCGCAGATCGCATCCGCCGCGCCCGGCGGCGGCACGTAGATCACCGAGGCGTCGGCGCCGGTCTTCTCACGCGCCTCGCGCACGGTGTCGAACACCGGCAGGCCGAGATGCGTGGCGCCGCCTTTGCCGGGCGAGGTGCCGCCGACCATCTTGGTGCCGTAGGCGATCGCGGCCTCGGAATGGAAGGTGCCGTTCTTGCCGGTAAAGCCCTGGCAGATGACCTTGGTGTTCTTGTCGATCAGGATGGACATGAGGTCTGCTTTCGCGAACTAACGAGTGAGAGGTCAGTGGATGCGGCGGTAGACGCCGGTGAGGACGTCGGCCCAGCCTTCCGCGTCCGGCGAGAACTGGATCTTCAACGAATAGGAATTGTCGTCGATGATCTCGTAGACATGGCGCGCATTGCCGCGGAGCGAGCCGCGCACCAGTGTCAGGGTCTTGCCGACCCAGCCGCCGGAGGCGGGCGAGGGCGGCGTGTAACCGAGCGAGTCGTACCAGAACAATTTGTAGGTCCGGTCGTCGCGGTCGTAGCTGAAGATGCCGTGGGTGGCGAAGATCTGCTTGCCTTCGCGCATCTGGACGCTGTCCTGGATCAGGTAGAATCCGTTGAGGTCCATGCGCGCGACGGTGCGCGATGTGGCCGGCCCGCCCGCGGTCCAGCGCGACGGGAAGACCATCTCTTCGCCATCCCATTCGCCGGCGAACGCGGCGAGGCGCGCGTGCTCGGGAAGCGGAGATGATGCGGCGAGATGGTCCTGGGCCATGGCCTTAGCCTCCCTTGACGGCCTTCACGATCTTCTGCGCGGAATCGTCGAGATTGTCGCCCGCGACGACGTTCAGTCCGGATTCATCGATGATCTTCTTGCCGAGCTCGACATTGGTGCCTTCGAGGCGAACCACCAGCGGCACGTTGAGGCCGACCTCGCGAACCGCCGCCGTGACGCCCTCGGCGATCACGTCGCACTTCATGATGCCGCCGAAGATATTGACCAGGATGCCCTTCACGTTGGGATCGGCGGTGATGATCTTGAAGGCGGCGGCGACCTTCTCCTTGCTGGCGCTGCCGCCGACATCGAGGAAGTTGGCGGGCGACATGCCGTAGAGCTTGATGATGTCCATCGTCGCCATGGCGAGACCGGCGCCGTTGACCATGCAGCCGATATTGCCGTCGAGGGTGACGTAGTTGAGGTCGTGCTTCGACGCCTCGATTTCCTTGGCGTCTTCCTCGGTCTCGTCGCGCAGCGCGAGCACCTCGGGGTGACGGAACAGCGCGTTGTCGTCGAACGACACTTTGGCGTCGAGCACGCGGAGCTGGCCCTGCTTGGTTACCACCAGCGGGTTGATCTCCAGCATCGCCATGTCCTTGGCGACGAAGGCCGCATAGAGCTGCGCGGTGAGCTTTTCGGCCTGCTTGGCGAGATCGCCGGAGAGCTTCAGCGCCTTCGCGACGGTGCGGCCGTGATGACCCATGATGCCGGTGGCGGGATCGACCGAGAAGGTCACGATCTTCTCAGGTGTATTGTGCGCGACGTCCTCGATGTTGACGCCGCCTTCGGTCGACACCACGAACGAGACGCGCGAGGTCTCGCGGTCGACCAGGAGCGAAAGATAGAACTCTTTGTCGATGTCGGAGCCGTCCTCGATGTAGAGGCGGTTGACCTGCTTGCCGGCGGGGCCGGTCTGGATCGTCACCAGCGTCGCGCCCAGCATCTGCTTGGCGAATTCGGAGACCTCTGCGGCCGACTTGGCGATGCGGACGCCGCCCTTGTCCCCGGCACTGGCTTCCTTGAACTTGCCCTTGCCGCGGCCGCCGGCATGGATCTGGCTCTTCACCACATAGACCGGGCCCGGCAGGGCCTTGGCGGCGGCTTCCGCATCCGCCGGCTTGAGGACCGGGACGCCCTTGGAGATCGGCACGCCGAACTCACTCAGCAGCGCTTTGGCCTGATATTCATGGATATTCATATGGTCGCTCCCTGAACCCGCGGGCGGTGACCTCTAGGGCCCACCTCAGTCTTGTGGCTGGCATACCATATACCACAGGAACTGCAACCCGGATTCTCTGACATCGATCTGGACTGCCGAACCGGGGCCCGCCCGGACATGGGCCCCGGAAATGAAACCGCCGAAGACCGGGTTTTCGGTCTTCGGCGGGAAGTGTTTTGCGCCTTAGCGGCCGAGAAGATCGGGGGCGATCTTCTTGCAGGCATCGACCAGGCCCTGGACGGCACCGACCGACTTGTCGAAGGCCTCGCGATCCTTGCCGGCAAGCTCGATCTCGACGACGCGCTCGACGCCCTTGGCGCCGATTACGACGGGCACGCCGACATACATGTCCTTCACGCTGTATTCGCCGTTCAGGTAGGCGGCGCAGGGCAAAACGCGCTTCTTGTCACGCAGATAGCTCTCGGCCATCGCGATGGCCGAGGCAGCCGGCGCGTAGAAGGCCGAGCCGGTCTTGAGCAGGTTGACGATCTCGGCGCCGCCGTTGCGGGTGCGGTCGACGATCTCGTCGAGGCGCGCCTGCGAGGTCCAGCCCATCTTGACGAGGTCGGGCAGCGGAATGCCGGCGACGGTGGAATACTTCACCAGCGGCACCATGGTGTCGCCATGGCCGCCGAGCACGAAGGCGGTGACGTCCTCGACCGAGACGTTGAACTCGTCGGCCAGGAAGTAGCGGAAGCGGGCCGAATCCAGCACGCCGGCCATGCCGACGACCTTCTTGTGCGGCAGGCCTGAAGCCTTCTGCAGCGCCCAGACCATGGCGTCGAGCGGGTTGGTGATGCAGATGACGAAGGCGTCGGGCGCGTATTTCTTGATGCCGGCACCGACCTGCTCCATGACCTTGAGGTTGATGGAGAGCAGGTCGTCGCGGCTCATGCCGGGCTTGCGCGGCACGCCGGCGGTGACGATGCAGACCTTGGCATTGTCGAGCGCCTCGTAGGAATTGGCGCCGGTGTAATGCGCGTCAAAACCGTCGACCGGCGAGGACTGCGCGATGTCGAGCGCCTTGCCCTGCGGCACGCCCTCGGCGATGTCGAACATCACGACGTCGCCCAGTTCTTTCAGGCCGATGAGGTGAGCCAGCGTTCCGCCGATCTGACCGGAGCCAATCAAAGCAATCTTGTCGCGCGCCATGTGAGCCTGTCCTTTAGACACGTAAGGAGGGGAAACTGAGACGGGTGGTTATCCCTTTCGCCTCCCCCGTTCAAGTCGCCCAATGCCCAATTGTCGGGCTTGCCGCGATAGCAGCCAGCCACATCCTCGTCATTCCGGGGCGTGCGAAGCACGAACCCGGAATCCATCGGGCGACAGAGCGCGCCGATGGATGGATTCCGGGCTCGCCGCTTCGCGACGCCCCGGAATGACAGCGCTGGCACAAATAGGACTTAAGTCTCCACCAGGCCCTTGGTGGAGCCGCTGGCGGTGGAATCCTTGCGGCCGTGAGCCAGCGCCAGATAGGATTCCGAGCTCATCTCGATCAGGCGCGAGGCGGTCCGCTTGAACTCCATGGCCTCAACGCCCTCATGGGCGAGGTACAGCGAAATTGGGTTGGCGTCGGCCGAGGCCATCAGCTTCACCGCATTGTCATAGAGCGTGTCGATCAGCGTGATGAAGCGCTTGGCGGCGTTGCGCTGGGAGAAGTCCATCACTGGAATATGGTCGACCAGGATGGTGTGATAGTCGTGCGCCAGCCTGAGGTAATCCGATGCGCCGAGCGGCTTCTCGCAGAGGTCGGCGAACGAAAACCGCGCGACGCCGTGAGCAGAGCACGGCACGTGCAGGATGCGGCCCTTGATCGAGATGTCGCGCGACCGGCATTTGGCGCCACCGGACATCCGCAACCAGGCGCGATCGAGCGCTGCGTCCGCATCGCCATCCGCCGGCGTCAGCCACATCGGCACGCCCTGCAGCTTCTCCAGCCGGAAGTCGGTGCGCGCATCGAGCCGCGCGACGTCCATGTGGTCGGTGATCTGCTTGATGAAGGGCAGGAACAGCGACCGGTTCAGGCCGCCTTTGTAGAGATCGTCAGGCGCCACGTTGGAGGTCGCGACCACGACGGTGCCGAGCTCGAACAATTTGGCGAACAGGCGTCCCAGGATCATCGCGTCCGCGATGTCGGTGACGTGGAATTCGTCGAAGCAGAGCAGCCAGCTCTCCTCGAAGATCGCATTCGCCGTCAGCGCGATGACGTCGCCGTCGGCGATCTCGCCGCGCGCGATGCTCTGGCGATAGTCGTAGATGCGCTCATGCACGTCGGCCATGAATTCGTGGAAATGCGCGCGGCGCTTGTGCTCCACCGTGGCGTGCTGGAAGAACAGATCCATCAGCATGGTCTTGCCGCGGCCGACCTCGCCATGGACGTAGAGCCCGCGCGGCGCCTCGTCCTTGTCGCTGCTGAACAGGCGGCTGAGCAGGCCCTGCTTGCGCTGCGGCTTGTAGGTCGAAAGCCGCATGTCGAGCGCCGCATAGGCCCCGGCGACCTCGGCCTGCGCGGCATCGGGCTCGATCGCACCGGAGGCGATCTCGGCCTGATAGGCGTCACTGAAGGGGGAACTGGGGGTCGAGAGCATGGCCCTTTACCGCCAGAGACCGGCGGAAATTGCAAGCCGTCAATTGGTGCGGGGCGCTATGCGTTCCGTGTCCCGGACGCGCTTCGGCACGAAGTGACGCTGCGCAGAGCCGGGACCCACTGTTTCGTACATCGGTCGTGGAGCTGGGCCCCGGCTCAGCAGTGCACCGCTGCGTGGCGCACTGCGTCCGGCGCACGAGAGCGGTAGCTACGCACACAACTCGTAGGCGTCCTCCACGACATACGGGCCGCCGCCGGTTGAGGCGCGCGAGGAGAACAGCACGAACCGCTCGGCCATGAACGCCTTGCTCGGGAAATAGCCGCGCAGCGAGAGATAGTCGGCGACGTCGCGGTCGGTGGCATCGTACAGCCGGGCCAGCGTCACATGAGGTATGTATTTGCGACCTTCGGGATTGAGGCCGATCCGCTGCATCATGCGTTCGAGCTCGGCCTGCAATTCCATCAGCGGCTTGCTGGGCGCGATGGTCGCAACGACGGCGCGCGGTTTGCGGCCGCCGAAACTGGTCAAACCCTGCACCTTGACCTCGAAGGGCTTGCGGTCGACGCGAAACAGCATCGAGGCGATCTCGTTGGCGGAGACGCCGTCGATATCGCCGATGAAGCGCAAGGTGACGTGATAATTTTCGGGATCGATCCAGCGGGCGCCGGGAAGGCCTCCTCTCAAGTTGGAAAGCGCCTGGCCGATCTCGGCCGGAATTTCCAGACCCGTGAACAAACGCGGCATCGTTTCGCACTCCCGATGCTTGGGTACGATCCCTGAGCAGGATCATATCCAAATCAGAGCCGGCGACGAATCACCGGTACCTTGATTCCTATCGCAGTTGTGTGACTCTGCGAAGCATGCCGCGCCTCACCCCGGTAAAACCCTGGGAATTACGGCGAGCGCTGCCTGCTTTCAACGCCGTTGCTCAGCGATCGTGCCAAGGAATGCCTGCACCGCGGGCATGATGTTGCCGACGATGATGTCGACGCCGGCCGCGGTCGGATGAATGCCGTCGGCCTGGTTGAGCTTGGCGTCGGCGGCAACGCCCTCGAGAAAGAATGGATAGAGCGGCACGTCGAATTTTTTCGCCAGATCCGGATAAATCGAATTGAATCGCGCGGCATAATCGGCGCCGTAATTCGGCGGCGCCAGCATGCCGCACAGCATCACCGCGATCTTGCGCGCCTTGAGCCGCTGGACGATGTCGGTGAGCGCGGCACGCGCCAGATCGGGATCGAGGCCGCGCAAGGCGTCGTTGGCGCCGAGCTCGACGATGACCCCGTCGGTTCCCTCGGGGACCGACCAGTCGAGCCGGTCGCGGCCGCCCGAGGTGGTGTCGCCGGACACCCCGGCATTGGTCATCTCGACCGCTATGCCCTTGGCCTGCAAAGCCTTTTTTAGCTTCTGTGGGAACGCGTCCTGAGCCGGCAGGCCGAGACCGGCGCTCAGGGAATCGCCGAGAACGACGAGCTTGATCGGTCTTGTCGCCTCCGCCCAAGCCGGGTTCGCCATTGTCATGAAGGCGAGCATCAACACGGCTATGTGCATGAACAATCCGTAACGCCTCTCGACCGCGCTATCGGAGTTGCCATATGACCGGACCATGGACACTCGCATCGATACCTCTTCGCTCGCCGTCGCTTCGGCGGACACCATCGCCATCTCCAACGTCAATCTCTCATTGGGCACGGGCGCGGCACGCGTTCACATCCTCAAGGATATCAGCTTGCGAGTCGGCCGGAGCGAGACGGTCGGCCTGATCGGCCCGTCAGGCTCGGGCAAATCCACGCTGCTGATGGTGATGGCGGGGCTGGAGCGTCCTGATAGCGGAGAGGTGGTGGTCTCAGGCACGCCTTTCAATGCCCTCGACGAGGACGCGCTGGCGCGCTTCCGCGGCCGCCAGGTCGGCATCGTCTTCCAGTCCTTTCATTTGATCCCGACCATGACCGCGCTGGAGAATGTCGCGGTGCCGCTCGAGCTTGCCGGCAATCCCGATGCCGCCAAGCGCGCGGCAGAGGAGCTGCAATCCGTCGGGCTCGGCGACCGCCTGCATCATTATCCGACGCAGCTCTCGGGCGGCGAGCAGCAGCGCGTCGCGCTGGCCCGCGCGCTGGCGCCCGATCCCGCCATCCTCGTCGCCGACGAGCCGACCGGCAATCTCGACGAGGCCACCGGACAACAGATCGTCGATCTCCTGTTCAGCAAGCACGCCGAGCGCGGCATGACCTTGGTGCTGGTGACGCACGATTCCTCGCTGGCGCATCGCTGCGATCGCGTGATCCGCCTGCGTTCGGGCCGCATCGACACGCAGTCTGCACCGGCATGAGCGCGGCGGCCGAACCCTTCGCCAAGCCGGGCGGCGTCGCGCTGTCGCTGCGCTACGCGCTGCGCGAATTGCGCGGCGGCCTGCGCGGCTTCTACGTCTTCATCGCCTGTATCGCGCTCGGCGTCATGGCGATCGCCGGCGTCGGCTCGGTATCGGCGAGCCTCTCCGACGGCCTTGCCCGCGAGGGCCGGACGCTGCTCGGCGGCGACGTCTCCTTCGTGCTGTTCCAGCGCGAAGCGAAACCCGAGGAGGTCGCCTTCCTGCGCTCGCGCGGCACGGTGTCGACCGCCACCACCTTGCGCGGCATGGCGCGCGCGGCCGACGGCCAGCTCGCACTGGTCGAGATGAAGGCGGTCGACGACACCTATCCGATGCTGGGCCAGCTGACGCTGGCGCCACAACTGCCCATGTCCGACCTGCTCGCGGAGCGCGACGGCGCGTTCGGCGCGGCCGCCGACCCGACGCTGCTGGCGCGGCTGTCGCTGAAGACCGGCGACCGTGTCACGATCGGCTCGGCGACCTTCCAGATCCGCTCGACGGTCGAAGCCGAGCCCGACAAGCTCGCCGGCGGCATCGGTTTCGGCCCGCGCTTCCTGATCAGCGAGGCCGCGCTGCGCGCCACCGGCCTGATCCAGCCCGGCAGCCTGGTGCGCTGGGTCTACCGGGTGAAGCTGCCTGACACCGCCAACAACGAGCGCGCCACCGAAGCCTTCATCGCGGATGCGCGCAACGCCGCGCCGCAGGCCGGCTGGGAGATCCGCAGCCGCTCCAACGCTTCGCCGCAGCTCGAACGCAACATCAACCGCTTCACCCAGTTCCTGACCCTGGTCGGCCTCGCGGCGCTGCTGGTCGGCGGTGTCGGCGTCGCCAATGCCGTGAAGAGCCATATCGACCGCCGGCTCGAGGTGATCGCGACCCTCAAGGCCGTCGGCGCCACCGGTCGCGACGTGTTCGGCATCTATCTGGCGCAGGTTCTCGTGCTCGCGGGCGTGGGCTCGGCGACCGGCCTTGCGCTCGGCGCCGCCATGCCGTTCGCCATCGTCGGCCTGTTCGGCAAGCTGCTGCCGCTGCCGGTGGTGCCGGCCGTGCATGCCGACGAACTCGCGCTGTCGTTCGTCTACGGCCTCCTGACCGCGCTGGCCTTCGGCCTGTGGCCGCTCGGACGCGTCCACGACGTGCCAGTGGCGGCGCTGTTCCGCGACACCATCAGCTCGGAATGGCACCGGCCGCGCGCGGGCTATGTCGTGTTCATGGGCGTGGTGATCGCGCTGCTGATCACCGTGGTGATCGGGCTCTCCTTCGACAAGCGGATCGCCGCGGTGTTCGTGGCCTCCTCCGTCGTCGTGTTCGCGCTGCTGCGCGGCATCGCCGCCCTGCTGATGGCGATCGCGCGGCGGCTGCCGCGGACGCGGCTGCCGATGCTGCGGCTCGCGATCGCCAACATCCACCGGCCGGGCGCGCTGACGCCCTCGGTGGTGCTGTCGCTGGGGCTCGGGCTCGCCGTGCTCGTCACCATCACCCAGATCGACGGCAATCTGCGGCGGCAGTTCCTGGCGGCCCTCCCCGATCAGGCGCCGTCGTTCTTCTTCATCGACATTCCGAGCGCCCAAGCCGCACCGTTCGACGACTATCTTCGCAAGATCGCGCCCGGCGCGAAGGTCGAGGACGTGCCGATGCTGCGCGGACGCATCGTCGCCGCGCGCGGGCTGCGCGCCGAGGAGCTCAAGCCGTCGACCGATTCCGAATGGGTGCTGCAGAGCGACCGCGGCCTGACCTATACCGCCGAGCTGCCCAAAGGCTCCAAGGTGGTCGAGGGCGAATGGTGGAGCGCCGATTATTCCGGCCCGACGCTGGTGTCGATGGAGAAGAAGATCGCCGACGGACTGGGCCTCAAGCTCGGCGACGAGATCGTGGTCAACGTGCTCGGCCGCGACATCCCGGCCAAAATCGGCAATCTGCGCACCATCGACTGGCAGGGACTCGGCATCAACTTCGTTCTGGTGTTCTCGCCGAACGCCTTCAAGGGCGCGCCGCACACCCATATCGCGACACTGACGGAACCGGGCGGGAATGCGACAGCCGACGGCAAGATCATCAAGCAGGTCGCCGACGCCTATCCGATGGTGACGAGCGTGCGGGTGCGCGAGGTGATGGAGACGGTCGGCTCGGTGGTGACCAATCTGGCGCTGGCGATTCGTGGCGCCAGCGCGGTGACCCTGATCTCGGCGATCCTGGTGCTGGGCGGGGCGCTCGCCGCCGGTCATCGCCACCGGGTCTACGATGCCGTGATCCTGAAGACGCTGGGCGCGACGCGGCTGCGGCTGCTGGGCGCCTATGCGCTCGAATACCTCCTGATCGGGCTCGCCACCGCGTTGTTCGGCGTGATCGCCGGCAGCGTCGCGGCCTGGATGATCGTGACGCGGCTGATGACGCTGAGCTTCGTCTGGCAGGCCGGCAGCGCGGCCGGGGTCGTGGCGGCCGCGCTCGTCGTCACCGTCGGGCTCGGGCTCGCGGGCACGCTGCTGGCGTTGAACAAAAAGCCCGCCACGGTGTTGCGGAATTTGTGACAAAATGTAGCGGGGGGCTGCACGGATGCGGAATCGCACGATTCCCGCGATTAACCACGACTGCTCGTCAGGTTCGCGTCAGGATTGCCGCCAAGGGCGACATTCAGCCGCGCGTGGAAGGTTGCAGTGAATGTGTTAGTTTCCCACATATCGAGTGGGTTCGGAGCCCCGATCGTTAGCCAAAATTTAGTCGGCTGGTGTCGGTATCCGAGATAGAATTTGACGAACCGGCGGCATGGCGACCCTCGTGCCGGACCGGACCAACCAACGGGAATTCGACCATGTCGGACCTAGACCGTAACTACGCTTCTCCTTTCGGCAGGGCCGCCGGGCGTGTTGACGCCGCGACGGTCGATGCCGGCCTGCGCGCCTATATGCTGCGCATCTACAATTACATGAGCATTGGCCTGGCCATCACCGGCCTTGCCGCGCTCGGCGTCTACATGGCCGCCGTGACCGACGTTCCGACGGCGGACGCGGTCCGCGTCGGCAAGCTGTTCCTGACGCCGTTCGGCTACGCCATGTTCGTCAGCCCCCTGAAGTGGCTGTTCATGCTCGCGCCGCTCGCCATGGTGTTCGTGATCTCGGCGGGCATCAACCGTCTCGCCCCCTCGACCGCCCAGGTCCTGTTCTGGGTGTTCGCGGCGCTGATGGGCATCTCGCTGTCGTCGATCTTCCTGGTGTTCACGCACACCTCGATCGTGCGGGTGTTCTTCATCACCGCGGCGACCTTCGGCGCGCTGAGCCTCTACGGCTACACCACCAAGCGTGACCTGACCGGCATGGGCTCGTTCCTGTTCATGGGCCTGATCGGCATCGTTCTCGCCAGCCTGGTGAACCTGTTCCTGGCCAGCTCGATGCTGCAGTTCATCGTGTCGGTGGTCGGCGTGCTGGTGTTCTCGGGCCTCACCGCCTGGGATACCCAGCGGCTGAAGAACGACTACATCTACGGCTATGCGTCGGCCGGCGGTGACATCGCAGAGCGTTCGGCCATTACCGGCGCGCTGTCGCTGTACCTGAACTTCATCAACCTGTTCACGCTGCTGCTGCAGCTGCTCGGCCAGCGCGAGTAGGCGACGGACCAGAGCGAACGACACCAACCCCGGCCGCGAGGCCGGGGTTTTTGTTTGGGCTGTGGTCTATCCCCGTCATTGCGAGGAGCCCTCGCGACGAAGCAATCCAGAGTCCCTCCGCGGATGCATTTCTGGATTGCTTCGCTTCGCTCGCAATGACGGTGCTGAGGCCGCCGGGGCCCTTCCAGCGCCTCCCGGAACCCTCTAATCTCCCCCCATGTCCGCACCCGAAATCAGGCCCACCACCGAGGCCGACCTTCCCGCCATCACCGCCATCTACCAGCAGGCCGTCCGCGAGGGCACCGCGACGTTCGAGTTGGAGCCGCCCGACCTCGCGGAGATGACGCGCCGCTACCGCACGCTGATCGACGGCGGCTATCCCTATTTCGTCGCCATTCTCAAGGGACGGGTGGCCGGCTACGCCTATGCCGGCGCCTATCGGCCGCGGCCGGCCTATCGCTTCACGGTCGAGAACTCGATCTATCTCGATCCTTCTTTCCACCGCCGCGGTATCGGCTCGTTGCTGCTGGAGCGGCTGGTTGCCGAATGCGAGGCGCGCGGCTTCCGCCAGATGATCGCGGTGATCGGCGATTCCGCCAATGCCGGATCGATCGGCGTGCACACCAGGGGCGGTTTCAAGATGATCGGCACCCATCCCAATGTCGGGCTGAAATTCGGCCGCTGGCTGGATACGGTGATGATGCAGCGCGACCTCGGCGAGGGCGCGACAACGGTGCCGGGGAAGTAGGTCTCGCAGGGTGGGCAAAGCGACTTGTCCGCCGTAGCTCGAAGAGCGAAGGCGGAAGCGTGCCCACGATTTGCGGCGATCGAAAAAGGACGTGGGCACGGCGCTTTGCGCCTTTGCCCACCCTACGCCACTACGGCACTTTGTCCGTCTAAACCACCGCCAGCTTCCGATCGATCACCAGCAGCACCCGCTCCAGCTCGTGGCCGCGGCGCAGGATCAGGCCCGTTGCCGAGATCACGCTGTACATGCCCTGCTTGCGCGCCAGGCGCGGGTCCTTCTCGATGCGATAGATCGGCACTTCCGAGGCGCGGCGATAGACCGAGAAAACGGCGCGGTCCTTCAGGAAGTCGATGGCGTAGTCGCGCCATTCGCCGTCGGCGACCATGCGCCCATACAGATTGAGAATACGGTGCAGCTCGAGCCGGTTGAACGTCACCCTGCTCGGTTGCGCATTCGCGGCGGGGCGCGCCGCCGCGCGCTGCTCGCTCGGATCGGCATCCTCCGACATCAGACTCATGGAGAGCCTCCTCATCGCACACGACTTTACCCCGGTCCCGCGAACCGTCCCCGGAACCGGATCATGACAAGGACATGATTGCGCCAACCGTTCCTCGCCGCAAGGGCCCTAGATGGAACTCGGTGCCTGCTTTCAACCGGTCGAATCGGGTGCGATTTCCGGCACACGCAAAGGTGGAACTCTGTCGCGGCAAACCGTCACGGGATCGTTAGCAGGAATCATAGTATCGCCGCTTTTCCGCCTAGCGACTGCCGCCCTGCACTGCGAAAAGATTCGCGTGCGTTGACCCGGTCCTTTCGGTTCCGGATTCCTCAGCCCCCAGCCCCCCGGGGTCGAACAGGATCGGGTCTGTACGCACGACAAGGAGGGCCAACGCAAGTTGGTCCTTTTTTGTTTGTGGCGGGAGGTTTCCGTTGTCTCAGTCATTCCGGGGCGCACGAAGTGCGAGCCCGGAATCCATTTCTCGTCTCAGCAAGTGGATCGATGGATTCCGGGCTCGCGCCAAGTGGCGCGCCCCGGAATGACGAGAGGCTGATTGTCTTGAGACCTCTGCGCCTTCAATGCAGCGACGTGTACGCTGCGCCGAGCATCGGGCCCGGTCGTTCGCGGCTGCCGTCCTGGACGTAGACCACCGCGCCGTCGACGCCATCGCGCGTGAGGTTCTCGATCGGTACCGTCCAGCTTTCCGGACGGCCGGTCCAGTCACCGACCTTGAGCAGGTTGCGCACCACGTTGTGATAGGTGACCTGCTGTCCGCGATTCTCGCCGCGGGTGATCGCGATCGGCACCGACTTGGCGATCGAGCAGATCCAGACCTCGCCATGCGAGACGGCCGGCTCGTTGCTCGCGGCGACCGACACGTTGATCTGCTTGCCCGCGAGCGACATCGTCACCGGCACGCTCATCACGCCCGTCCCCTTGTCGGTCTTGCCGATCGCATTCTCGATGCCGGCACGATCGCTGCCGACGACATGGGTGGAGCCGTTGACCACGACCTGCGGGGTATAGACCTCGCGGTCGCCGCGCATCTTCGAATAGGCGCGCTGCCGCGCAGAGAAACGCGAATCCGCCAGCGTGTCCTTCCAGCCGAGATAGTCCCAATAATCGATCGGCATGCTCAGCGCGATGATCGACGGATCTTTCGAGAGATCGCCGATGATCTGGTCGGCGGGCGGACAGGACGAGCAGCCCTGCGAGGTAAACAATTCGACAACGGCGCGGGGCTCGGCTTCGGCAGGACGAATGACGGCGACGATCGCACAGATGCCGAGAGCGCCCGACCAGAGAGCACCGGACCAACGTGAAACCAGATGAGAAGCCGTCATTGTTGTCATGTCGAACGCCGCACACCATTGCTCGTGGGAAGGGAGATCTTATCGCCGGATGGTCACCGTAGTCTTACGGGGCGCAGCACACCCGACCGTCCGGGCGAACCGTCCAAAGGGGAGGTTTTCCGCCCGGCGGGCCCATCTGGAGCATGCCGCAAACGCGCGAAGGCGGCCTTGTGATAGGCCGCCTTCGTTCAGTCTTCTACTCACTTCGCAGTGAGCCATCGTTCACAAATCCGCGCTTACGCCGCGAGCTTGCGCAGCACGTAGTGCAGGATACCGCCGTTGCGGTAGTAGTCGAGCTCGTCCAGCGTATCGATGCGGCAGAGCAGCGAAACGCGCTGCAGCGAGCCGTCGCCGGAGACGATCTCCGCGGTCAGCTTCTGGCGCGGCTTGAGGTCGCCGACGAGGCCGCGCAGCGTGACCTTCTCGTCGCCCTTCAGGCCGAGCGAGGACCAGGAGGTGCCGTCCTCGAAGGTCAGCGGCAGCACGCCCATGCCGACCAGGTTGGAGCGATGGATGCGCTCGAAGCTCTGGCAGATCACGGCGCGCACGCCGAGCAGACGCGTGCCCTTGGCCGCCCAGTCGCGCGAGGAGCCGTTGCCGTATTCGGCACCGGCGAACACAACCAGCGGCACCTTCTCTTCCTGATACTTCATCGCGGCGTCGTAGATCGACATCTGCTCGCCGTCGGGCCAGTGCTTGGTGAGGCCGCCTTCCGGAATGTTGCCGTCGGCGCCCTTGAGCATGAAGTTCTTGATGCGGATGTTGGCGAAGGTGCCGCGCATCATCACTTCGTGGTTGCCGCGGCGCGTGCCGTACTGGTTGAAGTCGGCGGGACGCACCTGGTGCTCGCTGAGATATTTGCCCGCGGGCGAGGTGAGCTTGATCGAACCGGCCGGCGAGATGTGGTCAGTGGTGATCTTGTCGCCGAACATGGCGAGGATGCGCGCCTCGACGATATCGGTGACCGGCTCCGGCTCCTTTTTCATGCCGTCGAAATAGGGCGGGTTCTGCACGTAGGTCGAAGACATGTTCCAGCGGTAGGTCTCGCTCTCGACCGTCTTGATCTTGCGCCAATTGGTGTCGCCCTTGAACACGTCGGCATATTTCTTCTTGAAGATCGACGCGGTCACGAACTTCTTCATGAAGGCGTTGATCTCCTTCGTCGTCGGCCAGATGTCCTTCAGGTACACCGGCTTGCCGTCCTTGCCCTCGCCGAGCGGTTCGCTGGCTAGGTTCTTGGTGACGCTGCCGGCAAGCGCGTAGGCAACGACCAGCGGCGGCGAGGCCAGATAGTTGGCCTGCACGTCCGGCGAGACGCGGCCTTCGAAGTTGCGATTGCCGGAGAGCACGGCGGCCGCGACAACGCCGTTGTCGTTGATCGACTTCGAGATCTCCTCAGGCAGCGGACCGGAATTGCCGATGCAGGTGGTGCAGCCGAAGCCGACCAGGTTGAAGCCGACCTTGTCGAGATGGGGCTGCAGGCCGGAATTGGCGAGATATTCCGCAACCACCTGGCTGCCCGGGGCGAGCGAGGTCTTCACCCACGGCTTGGCCTTGAGGCCCTTCGCCGCGGCGTTGCGCGCGAGCAGCCCGGCGCCGATCAAGACGCTCGGATTCGAGGTGTTGGTGCAGGAGGTGATCGCGGCGATCACGACGTCGCCATGACCGATATCGAAATTCTTGCCTTCGACCGGGAAGCGCTTGGTGGGCTCCTCGGCCTTCTTGTACTCGCTGCCGAGCGCAAGCGAGAAGCCCTCCGCGACGGTCGGCAGCGCGATGCGGCCTTCGGGACGCTTCGGGCCCGCCATCGACGGCACGACGTCGCCGAGGTCGAGGGTCAGCGTTTCCGTGAACACCGGATCGGGCGACTTGGCGGTGCGGAACAGGCCCTGCGCCTTGGCATAGGCCTGCACCAGCGCGACGCGCGCCGAGGCGCGGCCGGAGGTCTTGAGGTAGTCGAGCGCGGCGGCGTCCACCGGGAAGAAGCCGCAGGTCGCGCCGTATTCGGGCGCCATGTTGGCGATGGTCGCCTTGTCGGCGACGGAGAGATGGTCGAGGCCGGGGCCGAAGAACTCGACGAACTTGCCGACCACGCCGAGCTTGCGCAGCATCTGCGTCACGGTCAGCACGAGGTCGGTGGCGGTGACGCCTTCCTTCAGCGCGCCCTTCAGCTTGAAGCCGACGACGTTGGGCAGCAGCATCGACAACGGCTGGCCGAGCATGCAGGCTTCCGCCTCGATGCCGCCGACGCCCCAGCCGAGCACGGCCAGACCGTTGACCATGGTGGTGTGGGAATCGGTGCCGACGAGCGAATCGGGATAGGCGACCTCGAAAGTGCCGGTCTTCTTGCCGACCGTCATCTTCTCCTTCTTGGTCCAGACCGTCTGGGCCAGATATTCGAGATTGACCTGGTGGCAGATGCCGGTGCCGGGCGGCACCACGGAGAAGTTCGAGAACGCCTTCTGGCCCCACTTCAGGAACTCGTAGCGCTCCTGGTTCTGCTTGTATTCCTCGGTGACGTTCTTGCCGAAGGCCTTGTTGTCACCGAAAAAGTTCACGATCACGGAGTGGTCGATGACGAGGTCGACCGGCACCAAGGGATTGATCTTTTCGGCATCACCGCCGAGCTTCTGCATGGCGTTGCGCATCGCGGCGAGATCGACCACCGCCGGCACGCCGGTGAAATCCTGCATCAGCACGCGCGCCGGGCGGAACGCGATCTCATGCTCCAGCGACTTCTTGCGCAGCCATTTGGAGACGGCGACGATGTCCTCTTTCTTGACCGAACGGCCGTCCTCGTTGCGCAGCAGGTTCTCGAGCAGGACCTTCATCGAATAGGGAAGTTTGGAAATCCCCTTCAGACCATTCTTCTCGGCCGTGGGCAGGCTGTAATAGACGTAGGTCTTGGCGCCGACCTTGAGGGTCTTTTTGCATTTGAAGCTGTCGAGCGAGGTCATGTAGGAATCCCAATTGTTAGCTATACCCGGCAGGGTATCTTAACACCGTCAGCGTATCAGGCTGGGCCGCTTGCAGGGGCAGGTTGAGTTGCTGCATCAAGTAGTTCCGGGCTTATAGAAGCTTTCTAACCGCGCCGCCACAGCCACAATCGTGCCGCAGCAATCGCGAGCCAAAAATTCCCATGCGCTACCCCAAGTTTTCCTGAGGCCCGGCTTTGACTGAATTGAAACGAGGCGAGATGCGGCTCTCCGGACACGGAGTCGCCTGCGTGCGGGGCGGCCGCCCGGTGTTTGCCGGGCTCGATTTCGCCGCGGTCTCCGGCGAGGCCGTGGCGGTCGTCGGCCGCAACGGCTCGGGCAAGACCTCGCTGCTGCGGCTGATCGCGGGCCTGCTGGTGCCGGCGGGCGGCCAGATCGCGCTCGCGGGCGGCGATGCCGAGCTGACGCTGCCCGAGCAGTGCCATTATCTCGGCCACCGCGATGCCCTGAAGCCGGCCCTCAGCGTCGCTGAAAATCTGACCTTTTGGGCTGATTTCCTGGGCGGCGAGCGCGGTGACGCCGCCGCGACCCTCGCCACCGTCGGGCTCGACCATGCCACCCATCTGCCTGCGGGCTTCCTCTCCGCGGGCCAGCGCCGCCGGCTGTCGCTGGCGCGCCTGCTGACCGTCCGCCGCCCGGTCTGGCTGCTGGACGAGCCGACCAATGCGCTGGACGTTGCCGGCCAGGACATGTTCGGCGGCCTGATGCGCGAGCACCTGTCGCGCGGCGGCCTCATCGTCGCAGCGACCCATGCCCCGCTCGGAATCGAATCGCGGGAGCTGCGGATCGGGGGTGTGGCGTGATTTCAGGGCACCCTCAGCTTTCCGAGCGGCTGGGCACCGGCCTCTCCGTTCCCTCCCCCCTTGTGGGGGAGGGCCAGGGAGAGGGGTGCCACACGGCGTGCTCTGTCGCTTCAAGCCCTTCGGAAGACCGCCCCAAACGGACGTCTCGCCCGGGGCCACCCCTCTCCCCCGCCCTCCCCCGCAAGGGGGGAGGGAGCGCAGCTTGCCGGCGGGGAGAGCCGGGCTCACAAGGCTACCCAACGGCCGGAAGGCGCACCCGATGACCGCCCTGTCCGCCCTCATTCGCCGGGACATCCGGATCGCGCTCCGCGTCGGCGGCGGGGCGCTGATCGGGGTGCTGTTCTTCCTGACCGTGGTGGTGCTGATGCCGTTCGCGGTCGGGCCGGATCTGGCGCTGCTGTCGCGGCTGGGGCCGGCGATCCTCTGGCTCGGCGCGCTGCTGGCGAGCCTGCTGACCCTGGACCGGCTGTTCATGGCCGACCACGAGGACGGCTCGCTCGACCTGATCACGATGAGCCGGACGCCGTTGGAACTCGCCTGTGCCGCCAAGGCGCTGGCGCATTGGCTGGCGGCGGGCCTGCCGCTGATTGTCGCAACCCCCGTGCTCGGCCTCCTGCTCAACCTCGACTTGGTCGCGACCGGGGCGGTGGCGCTGACGCTGCTCGCGGGCACCCCGGCGCTGACGTTCACCGGCATGATCGGCGCGGCGCTGGCGGTGACGCTGCACCGCGGCGGCCTGCTGATGGCGGTGCTGGTGCTGCCGCTGTCGATCCCGGTGCTGATTTTCGGCGTGGCGGCCTCGCAGGCCGTGATCGTCGGTCCGATGACGTTCGGCGCGCCGTTCTCGATCCTGTGCGCGCTGTCGCTGGTCAGCCTCGTGATCGGCCCCTTCGCAGCCGCAGCGAGCCTGCGGCACGGGCTCGATTGAGATGCGCGCGACCGGCCTTGACCCCGATCAACTTTCGCCCCTCGCTTTCGTGCTGATTGCCTGAGCGGCCATCGATGATTATCAGGGTACCATGACACTGATCGACCTCGCCAACCCCACGCGGTTCCTCGCGCTGACAGCGCGGGTCCTGCCGTGGCTCGCGGCCGCGACCGTCGTCCTGCTCGCGATCGGTCTCTATCAAGCCGCGCTCGCGCCCGACGACTACCAGCAGGGCGCGACGGTGAAGATCATGTTCATCCACGTGCCCAATGCCTGGCTGTCGATGTTCGTCTGGGGCGTGATGAGCATCGCTTCGCTGGGCACGCTGGTGTGGCGGCATCCGCTCGCCGACGTCGCCGCCAAGGCGGCGGCGCCGATCGGCGCCGCCTTCACCTTCCTGGCGCTGCTCACCGGCTCGCTGTGGGGCCGGCCGATGTGGGGCACCTATTGGGAATGGGATGCGCGGCTGACCTCGGTGCTGATCCTGTTCCTGATGTATCTCGGCCTGATGGCGCTGTGGCGCGCGGTCGACGATCCCTCGCGCGCGGCACGCGCGGCCGCGGTGCTGACCCTGGTCGGCGCGCTGAATTTGCCGATCATCAAATTCTCGGTGGACTGGTGGAACACGCTGCACCAGCCGGCCTCGGTGATGCGCATGGGCGGATCGGCGCTCGACAAATCGTTCCTGATTCCGCTCCTGGTGATGGCGATCGCCTTCACGCTGCTGTTCGTCACGCTGCATCTGGCGGCGATGCGCAACGAGATCCTGCGCCGCCGGGTCCGCTCCCTGCAGATGATGCAGGCGAGCCGCGTCGCGTTCTCGAGCGAGATGGGCACCGGCTCGCGCGGACAAAACGCGTCGAACGAAGTTGGGGCCGCATGATCATGTCGCTTGGTCCCTATGCATCCTTCATCGTGACGTCCTATGCGGCGGCGGCCCTCGTGGTCGCGATCCTGATCGGCTGGATCGCGCTCGACTATCGCAACCAGACGCAGCGGCTGCGCGAGCTGGAGGAGCGCGGCATCACGCGCCGGTCCGGCCGTAGCGCGACGGAGCTGCGATGAGCGATCAACCCGCCGCCGCAGGGCCGCAGCGCCGCACCTTCCTGATGGTGCTGCCGCTGATCGCCTTCATCGCACTTGCGCTGCTGTTCTGGTTCCGGCTCGGCAGCGGCGATCCCTCGCGGATTCCCTCGGCGCTGATCGGCCGTCCCGCGCCGCAGACCGCGCTGCCGCCGCTGGAGGGATTGCAGGACAACGGCGCCCAGGTGCCCGGCCTCGATCCCGCCGCGTTCAAGGGCAAGGTCAGTCTCGTCAATGTCTGGGCGTCCTGGTGCGTGCCGTGCCACGACGAGGCGCCGCTGCTGACCGAGCTGGCAAAAGACAAGCGCTTCCAGCTGGTCGGCATCAATTACAAGGACGCATCCGACAATGCGCGGCGCTTCCTGGGGCGCTACGGCAACCCGTTCAGCCGCGTCGGCGTCGACGCCAACGGCCGCGCCTCGATCGAATGGGGCGTCTATGGCGTGCCCGAAACATTCGTCGTCGGCCGCGAGGGCACGATTCTCTATAAGCTGGTCGGCCCGATCACGCCGGACAATCTGCAGAAGGTGCTGCTGCCGCAGATGGAGAAGGCGTTGAAGGCTGCCGGAAGCTAGCGCCGCCCTCGTGCCACAGGCTCAACTGTCATCGCCCGACTTGATCGGGCGATCCAGTATTCCAGAGACGTCAGTCGTATACGGAGAAGCTGCGGCGTACTGGATGCCCCGGTCAAGCCGGGGCATGACGGCGGAATGGGGAGCCACGTTTCGTCCTACCCCTTGCTGATGTCCCCCGCCTCGGCCTCGCTCCTCTCCAGCGACACCGGCGCGAGGTGGTAGCGCTTGGTCAGCGGCATCTGGGCGATGGCGAAGATCATGGTCAGCGGGGTGACGCCGAACACCTTGAAGTTCACCCAGAAGTCCGTGCTCTGCGTGCGCCAGATGATCTCGTTCAGCACCGCCATGCCGGCGAAGAACAGCGCCCAGCGCAGCGTGAGGATGCGCCAGCCCTGCGGCGTCAGGTTGAACACCTGGTCGAACATCACGGCGATGAAGGAACGGCCGAACAACAGGCCGCCGCCGAGGATCGCCGCGAACAGGCCGTAGATGATGGTCGGCTTGAGCTTGATGAAGGTCTCGTCGTGCAGCACCAGGGTCAGCGTGCCGAACACCAGCACGATCACGCCCGTCACGATCGCCATGACCGGGATGTGACGCGTCACCACGTAGGACGCGATCATTGCCGCCACGATCGCGACCATGAAGGCGCCGGTGGCGGCAAACAGGTTGAACTTCGCGTTGACGAAGAAGAACACGAGCAGCGGACCGAGCTCGGTCGCCAGTTTGAACAGCGGATGCGGCTGGGTCTTGTCCATTACCTGACCTTCTTTGCTGTCATCCCCCGCGAAAGGCGGGGGATCCAGTATTCCAGAGGCAGCTCGGCTGAACCGAGAAGCTGCGGCGTAGTGGATGCCCGCCTTCGCGGGGCATGACGAGGAAACCTACGACTCGATTCCGGCGATGGCGCGGGCGAAGTCGCGCGCGGTGAACGGCGCGAGATCGTCGACGCCTTCGCCAACGCCGATGAAATGCACCGGCAGCTTGAACTTCTCGGCGAGCGCCACCAGAATGCCGCCGCGCGCGGTGCCGTCGAGCTTGGTCATCACCAGGCCGGTGACCCCGGCGGTGCGGTGGAAGGCCTCGACCTGCGACAGCGCGTTCTGGCCGACGGTGGCGTCCAGCACCAGCAGCACCGCATGCGGCGCGGTCGCATCCACCTTGCGGATCACGCGCACGACCTTTTCGAGCTCGTTCATCAGCTCGGCCTTGTTTTGCAGACGGCCGGCGGTGTCAATCAGCAGCACGTCGACGTTCTGCTCCTTGGCCGCGGTGAGCGCATTGAAGGCAAGGCTTGCGGAGTCCGAGCCTTGCGCGCCCGCGATGACGGGCGTCCTGGTCCGCTCGCCCCACACCTTGAGCTGCTCGATCGCCGCTGCGCGAAAGGTGTCGCCGGCGGCCAACATCACCTTGCGGCCTTCGGATGCGAATTTTTGCGAGAGCTTGCCGATCGTGGTGGTCTTGCCGGAGCCGTTGACGCCGACCACGAGGATGACGAACGGCTTTTTGGCCGCATCGATCTCGAGCGGCTTCGCCACCGGCGCCAGCACCTTCTCGACCTCGGTGGCGACGACGTCCTTGACCTCGTCGGCCGAGATCGCCTTGTCATAGCGGCCGGTGCCGACCGCGTCCGCAATTCGGACCGCGACGGAGGTGCCGAGATCGGCGCGCAGCAGCACGTCCTCGATGTCGTCGAGCATGGCGCGGTCGAGCTTGCGCTTGGTGACGAGGTCGGCGACCGCGGTCCCGAGCGAGGACGAGGTGCGCTTCAGCCCGTTGGACAGGCGGCGCCACCAGCTCAGCTTGGGGGGATCTGACGTGGTATCGTTCATGGCGGGGGTGTGTTAGCCGTTCCGGCCCATAAACGAAAGTCTTGACCGAAAGTCCTGCGATTGCTCGATGTTCCCCAACTGACGGCTGACGAGATCCTGGCCCGCGTGCTCCATCGCGACGGCCTGATGCTGGTCATCGACAAGCCGGCCGGCCTGCCCGTGCATCGCGGCCCCAAGGGCGGTCCCAATCTGGAGGATTCCTTCGACGCGCTGCGCTTCGGCCTGCCGCGGCCGCCGGTGCTGGCCCACCGGCTGGACAAGGACACCTCCGGCTGCCTCGTGCTCGGCCGCCATCGCAAGGCGACCGCCTCGCTCGGCCTGCTGTTCAAGCACGGCAAGATCGGCAAGACCTACTGGACAGTGGTCGAGGGCGGTCCCACTGAAGACGAAGGCACCATCGACTTAGCCCTGGGACGGCTCAACGCCGAGCGCGGCTGGTGGCAGAAGCCGGATCCGGAAGGCCAGAAGGCCGTCACGAATTGGAAGGTGATGGGCCGCGGCGACGGCTTCACCTGGCTTGCCATGGAACCGGTGACGGGACGGACCCATCAATTGCGGGTGCATTCGTCAGCCACCGGCTGGCCGATCTTCGGCGACAACATTTACGGCAACGGCCCGCGCTTCGGCGAGCCGAAGCTGCACCTGCATTCCCGCGAGATCGTGGTGCCGATCTCCCGGAACAAGGAGCCGATCCGCGTCGTGGCGCCGGCCCCGCCGCATATGCATGAGAAGCTGAGGGCTTGCGGGTGGAACGGGGAATAGGTGCCTTTCCTCATGGTGAGGAGGCCGCGTAGCGGCCGTCTCGAACCATGAAGGCCCCAATCGTTGCCGCCATCCTTCGAGACGCCCGCTTTCAGCGGGCTCCTCAGGATGAGGAGCGGTGGTTGGAAGGAGCGTCGCGCTCAGCTACCGCCCCATGGTTTACGAAACCTTCAGTCCTCGTCCCTCATGATCGCGGTTGCTTAGAACAAGCTTCCGTCACTTCGCTCAGGACGAGCAACGCGTCATGTCCACGGCCGGGCTATCGATCATCGACGAGGTCGAATCCGCGATTCGCGCCGGCTCACCGGAAAAAGGCCTGGCAACGGCCCGCCGGGTCACCGATCTGTTCCTCACCTCCGCCGGCAGTTTCGACGACGAGCAGATCGCGCTGTTCGACGAGGTGCTCGATCGCCTGATCGGCACCATCGAGCTGCGCGCGATCGCCGACATGGGCGCACGCATCGCGCTCGCCGAGATCAGCGCGCAGCTGGCGCCGGTCGCGCAGGCGCCGCCCTCCGTGATCCGCCGCCTCGCCGGCAATGACGAGATCCGCATCGCCGGTCCCGTGCTGCAGGAATCCGCCCGCCTCGACGACGGCGAGCTGGTGAAGATCGCCTCCAGCAAGGGCGAGCCGCATCTGCTCGCGATGGCCGGCCGCTGGTGGCTGAAGGAGATCGTCACCGACGCGCTGCTGGCGCGCCGCTATCCCAGCGTCAGCCGCAGGCTCGCCGCCAATCCCGGCGCGCGCGTCTCCGGGACGGGATTTGCGCTCATGGTCGGGCAGGCCGAGGCGGATCCGGAGCTTGCCGTCAGCGTCGGCGTCCGCGTCGACCTGCCGTCGGAGCTGCGCCGCCGATTGCTGCGCTCGGCGACCGATGCCGTGCGCGCCCGCCTGTTGTCGTGCGCACCGCCGCATCTGTTCGAGGAGATCCAGAGCGCGATCGCGGCCATCGCCGTCGGCGTCGAGCGCGAGATGTCGAGCGTGCGCGATTTCGAAGGCGCCAAGCGCGCCATCGCCGGCCTCAAGGCCACCGGCCAGCTCAACGAGGCGACGTTGCTCGGCTTCGCCAGGCAACGCCGTTACGAGGAGACCGCCGCCGCCCTGGCCGCCCTGTCCGGATCGACCGTCGAGGTGATCCGTCCGCTGATGCAGAGCCTGCGCGACGACGGCCTGTTGGTGCCGTGCAAGGCCGCGCAACTCAGCTGGGAAACCGCCATCGCCGTGCTCGAAAGCCGTTTTGCCACCGGCGCGATGAAGCCGGCGGACCTCGCGCGAGCGCAAGCGCACTACGCGCGCATGACGCCGGAGAATGCAAAGCGGACGCTGCGGTTCTGGCAGGTCAGGGCGTCGTAGGGGCGCGCTATTCGCCAAACGAACGGTGTCATCCCCCGCGAAAGCGGGGGATCCAGTATTCCAGAGACGTCGGTGAGATGCAGAAAAGCCGCGGCGTACTGGGTCGCCCGGTCAAGCCGGGCGACGACACCGACTATGTGGTGAGCCGCTCGCCATCGCTGCCGGTCATCTTGCGCGACACCACGCTTCCAACACACTCGCCCGCAATCGCCACCGGCAAATAGTGCTCCGTGCGGCCCTGCTCCTCGCTCTCGATCAACACCTCGCGCGTCGCGCCGATCTCCGCTTGCAGCCGCTTGCGCAGCGCCGCTTCGCCCGCCGCGCGCAGCCGCTTCGCACGTTCCTTGATTGCACCGCCCGCCACCTGCGGCATCCTTGCGGCCGGCGTGCCGGGGCGGGGCGAATAGGGGAAGACGTGCAGGAATGTCAGGCCGCATTCTTCGACGAGATCGAGCGAACGCGAGAACATCTCATTCGTCTCGGTCGGGAAGCCTGCGATGATGTCGGCGCCGAACACGACGTCGGGGCGCAGGCGGCGGACCTGGTCGCAGAACGCGATCGCGTCCTGCCGCGAATGCCGCCGCTTCATGCGCTTCAGGATCATGTCGTCGCCGGATTGCAGCGACAGGTGCAGATGCGGCATCAGGCGCGGATCGTCAGCGACGGCATCGAGCAGATCGGAATCCGCCTCGATCGAATCGATCGAGGAAATGCGCAGGCGCTTCAGCTCCGGCACGTGCCGCAAAATCTGCTTGGTCAGCAGGCCAAGCTTCGGTGCACCCGGCAGGTCGGCGCCGTAGCTGGTGAGGTCGACACCAGTCAGCACGATCTCGGCATGGCCGTGCATGGCCAGCATCCGCACCTGCTCGACCACCGCGCCCATCGGCACCGAGCGCGAATTGCCGCGGCCATAGGGGATGATGCAGAAGGTGCAGCGATGGTCGCAGCCGTTCTGCACCTGCACGAACACGCGCGGCAGGCCGCTCGCATAACCGTCGACGAGATGCGGCGCCATCTCCCTGATCGCCATGATGTCGCTGACGGCAATCTTCTCGTGGGCGCCGAGGTCTAAAGCGCTGCGCGTCTCCTGCCACGCGGAAGCGCGCATCTTGTCGTCATTGCCGAGGACGCGATCGACCTCGGCCATGCCGGCGAACATCGCCGCTTGCGTCTGTGCCGCGCAGCCGGTGACGACGATGCGCGCACCGGGCCGTTCGCGCTTCAACTTGCGGATCGATTGCCGCGCCTGCGCCACCGCCTCGTTGGTGACGGCGCAACTGTTGATGACGATGGTGTCTTCGAGCCCTGCCGCTTCGGCCTCGCGGCGCATCACCTCGGCCTCGAAGGCGTTGAGGCGGCAGCCGAAGGTGACGATGTCGACGGCCATCAAGCGACCGGCGCGAACAGCGCCGGATCGAATCTGCCCTCATATTCGAAGGTCGCGGTGCCCGTCATCAGCACGTGGTCGTCGCGCTCGCGCCATTCGATGCCGAGCTTGCCGCCGGGCAGCGTGATCTCGACATTGCGCTCGGCACGCTTCAGCCGGGCCGCGGCGACCGCCGTGGCGCAGGCCGCCGAGCCGCAGGCCCTGGTCAGGCCGGCACCGCGCTCCCAGGTTCGGATCGTGATGTGCTTGTCATCGACGATATGGGCCAGCGTGATGTTGGCGCGCTCCGGGAAGATCGGATGGTTTTCCAGCAGCGGGCCGAAACGCTCGAGATCGTAGCCGTCGACATCGTCGACCCAGAAGATCGCGTGCGGGTTGCCCATGCTCACCACGGAGGGCGAATGCAGGATCGGATTGTCGATCGGCCCGATCTGCAATTCGATGTAGCGGGTGTCGCGGAACTCTTCCGCCAGCGGGATATCCTGCCAGCCGAACTTCGGCGCACCCATGTCCACGGTGTAGAGATCCGGCGACGGCCCCTGCCAGGCGTTGAGCAGGCCCGCAGCCGTCTGGAACGTCGCCGCGGTCTGCCCGTTCTTCTCGAAGATGCGCCGCACCACACAGCGCATGCCGTTGCCGCAGGCGCCGGCCTCCGAGCCGTCATTGTTGTAGATGCGGATGAAGGCCTCGGTGCCGTCGAGCCGCGGCTTCTGCAGCACCATGAGCTGGTCGTAGGCCACGCCGCCGTTCGCGGACGCCACCGCGCGGGCGTCGTCCGGCGTCACCCGGCCTGCGGAATCGCGCATGTCGACAACGACGATCTCGTTGCCGATGCCGTTCATCTTGGCAAATGCGTGGTTGGCCAGCGCGCTCATGAAAAATCCCGAATTTCGCCCGTCTTATATGGCGATCCTTGCCGGCTTGACCAGTGATTTGCGGTCGGGCGCATGACGCATCTGTCATGGGACGGATTCGGCACTCGCGTGTTAGAACGGCGCCGCTCGCCGCGAACCGGGATGCGGGGCCGGGCTAAAGCCGGATTTGGGCCTTGGTGGGCAAGGTCTTGGTGATTGAGGGCCTTGGTGGTCAAGGCCTTGGTAGGTTAAGGCCTCGGGGAGAATAAAATGATCAGGTTTCGTCGTCTTGCTCTGGCCGCGCTGATCCCGGCAGCGGCCTTGTCGCTTGGCCTGCCTGAGGTTCTGGCACAAGCCCCGAGCCCGGCACCGGCCGCCTCGGCAAGTCCCTCGCCGGCCCCGCCGGCGGCCCCCTCCCCGGCCGCGAGCGCGTCGCCGGCACCTGCGGCCGCACCATCGCCAGCAGCCAGCGCCTCGCCCGCGCCTGCGGCAACGCCGTCGCCCGCAGCCAGTGCCTCACCCAGCCCGGCAACACCGCCGCCAGCCGCCGCCACAACCCCCGCCCCGGTGCAGACCGCCGATCCGTTCGGCCTGGAGACCACGCTCGAGGCCAGGAAGGTCGTCATGGTCAAGGGCACCGCGAACTGGGACTCGGCCTTCGACACGCTGATCGACGCTTTCAAGGCGCTGAACACGCTCCTGGACAAGCAGGGCATCAAGCCGGCCGGCAATGCGATGATCGTCTACACCTCGACCGACGACACCGGTTTCACCTTCCTGGCCGAGATCCCGGTCGAGCAGGACCCCAAGAACCTCGCGAAGGACATGAGCATCGGCAAATCGCCGGAGGGCAAGGTGCTGAAATTCGTCCATCGCGGCTCCTACGACAACATGGACAACACCTACGAGGCGATCACCAATCACCTCGACGACAAGAGGCTGGAAGCCAAGGACACCTTCATCGAGGAATACCTCACCGATCCCCTGAAGACCGCTGAAGACAAGCTCGTGATCAACGTTTTCGTGCCGCTGAAATGAGAGTCATGAAGAACCCTGCCGTCCTTGCCGTGTCCCGTGCCGCCGTTGTTGCCGCCGCGCTGCTGACAGCGCCCGCGCTCGCCGATGATTTTCCGTCCGCCATTTCGGTGAGCGGCGAAGCCAATGTCTCCGTGGCGCCGGATCTCGCGCAGATCGACGCCGGCGTCGCCAACGACGCCAAGACGGCGAAGGAAGCCTCCGACGCCAACAATGCCGCGATGGGCAAGGTGCTGCTGGCGCTGAAGAGCGCTGGCATCGCCGAGAAGGATTACCAGACCTCGCGCCTGTCGCTGCAGCCGCAATACGGCCAGAACAAATCCACCGGCGCATCCCCGGTGGTCGGCTTCCGTGCCAGCAATCGCGTCACCGTCAAGATTCGCGACGTCACCAAGGTCGCCACCATCATCGACACGCTGGTCGGCGCCGGCGCCAACGACATCGGCAACATCTCCTTCGAGGTGACGCAGGCCTCGAAGCTGCTCGACGATGCGCGCGAGCAGGCAGTCGCGGACGCCCGCCGCAAGGCGGAGGTCTATGCCAGGGCCACCGGCGTGACGCTGGGCGCGCCGCTCAGCGTCACCGAGGGCGGCGGCCCGGTGCCGCTGTTCAAGGGCCGCATGGCAGCGCCAATGGCTGCAGCACCGCAGGCGGCGGTGGCACCCGGCGAGGAGACGCTATCGGTGACGGTGAATGTGAGCTGGGCGATCAAGCCGGGACAGTAGGTCTCGTGTCCCGGACGCGCTGCGGCACGCAGTGACGCTGCGCAGAGCCGGGACCCGGTAGGCCACACGGCACATCGCGGCGACATGGGCCCCGGCTCAGCAGCGCATCACTGACGTGCTGCGCTGCGTCCGGGGCACGTGCGGAGAGAGCTAAATCTCCACCACCTGTCCCGGCTGCATCGCCACGAACCGCTCTTGCGGGATCTTCGCGGCATCCAGCGCGTCCACCAGCGCCTTGGCCGGCGCATCGATCGCTTCGTCCGTCAGCTGGAACGTGCCGTGGTGATGCCCGAGCGCGGCCTCGGCGCCGCAATCGGCCAGCGCCTTCACGGCGTCCTCCGGATTCATGTGCTGGTCGCGCATGAACCAGCGCGGCTCGTAGGCGCCGATGGGAAGGATGGCGAGGCGCAGCTTGCCGTGCTTCTCGGCGACGCGGCGAAAATGCCGGCCGTCGCCGTAGCCGGAATCGCAGACGACGTAGATTTTCCCGGCCGGCGTCTCCAGGACGAAACTCGCCCATAGCGCCTTGTTGCGATCGAACATGCCGCGCGCCGTCCAGTGCCGGGTCGGCACCAGATGCGCGGCGATGCCGCCACCGAGCTCGACGCGATCATGCCAGTCGAACGCTTCGACCTTGATGCTCGGATCCCAGCTGCGCATCGTGACGTCGTTGCCGAGCGGAGTGACCACGCGCGGGGCAAAATTCTTGGTGAGCCGCGACAGCGTGGCGATGTCGAGATGATCGTAATGGCCATGCGAGACCAGCACGACGTCGATCTTCGGCAGCTTCTCGAAGGCGATGCCGGGATCGTTGTGCCGCTTCGGCCCGGCCCAGGCGACCGGCGAAACCCGCATCGACCAGACCGGATCGACCAGGATGTTGAGGCCGCCGGCCTGGATCAGCCAGCTGGCATGGCCGACGAAGGAGAGCCGCACCTTGTCGCCGTCGACCCGCTCCGGCGGGGTGTCGGCATGAGGGCTGGGAGCCCAATCCGGCCATGTCGCGCGCCGCCGCTTGCCGCCCAACTGCCAGCGCAGCACCTCACGCAGCGATTTCGGCGGCGCTCCGTCCGGATCGAAAAAGGTGAGGCCGTCGAAATGATCGGAGACCGGGCCGTCATAGGTTTTCATACGGGACATCCAGAGGGAGGGAACACCGACCAGGACGCCGGCCCCGGCAAGCACTCCGAACAGACGGCGGCGGGTGATCGACACGGGGTTTTCAGCGGTGGTAACGGGGGCAGGTCATCAAGTGTATATGGGCGGACCCCGGCGAAAAGGAACCGGCAGCCAAAAAGGCCCTCTTTTCAGGATCTTGCCCTGGCAAAGCCGCCCCGGCACCCTAACTTTCCTTGACTTTTGAGCGGCAGCGGCGTTTAACCCCGCCACTTTCTCGGAAAGGCTTTCTTTTCGACCCGCCGACCGGCCCTTGAGGCCGGAGGTCAACGCCCGACAGCGCTGTGCGCCCTCGGGCGCAAAGGTGTTTGGAAGATCGTTTGGCCAAGGAAGCGGTCATCCCCCGCGAAGGCGGGGGATCCAGTATTCCAGAGGCGGCTCGGGTAGAACCGGACAGCCACGGCGTACTGGATGCCCCGGTCAAGCCGGGGCATGACAGTGGTGAACGCGGCAACCCCTGCGCGAGCAGGACAAGGACAACGGCATTGTTCGACAATCTGTCGGAACGGCTTGGCGGAATTCTCGATCGTCTGACGGGGCGCGGTGCGCTGACCGAAAAGGACGTCGATGCCGCGATGCGCGAGGTGCGCCGCGCGCTGCTGGAGGCCGACGTCGCGCTGGAGGTGGTGCGCAGCTTCACCGAGCGCGTCCGCGAGCAGGCGATCGGCGCCACCGTCGTCAAGTCGGTGACCCCCGGCCAGATGGTGGTCAAGATCGTCCATGACGAGCTGGTCAATACGCTGGGCAGCGAAGGCCAGACCATCGACGTCAATTCCGTGCCGCCGGTGCCGATCATGATGGTCGGCCTGCAAGGCTCGGGTAAGACGACGACCACCGCAAAGCTCGCCCGCCGCCTGGTCCAGCGCGACAAGCGCAAGGTGCTGATGGCTTCGCTCGACGTCTACCGTCCGGCGGCGATGGAGCAGCTTGCCGTGCTCGGCCGCGATCTCGACATTCCGACCCTGCCGATCGTGGCGGGGCAACAGCCGCCGCAGATTGCGAAGCGTGCGCTGGAAGCCGGCAAGCTCGGCGGCTATGACGTCGTGCTGCTCGACACCGCCGGCCGCACCACGCTCGACGAAGAGATGATGGCGGAAGCGGCGGCGATCAAAGCCGCCGCGAACCCGCACGAAGTGCTGCTGGTCGCCGACTCTCTCACCGGCCAGGACGCCGTGAATCTGGCGCGCGCGTTCGACCAGCGCGTCGGCCTCACCGGTATCGTGCTGACACGCGTGGACGGCGACGGCCGCGGCGGCGCCGCGCTGTCGATGCGCGCGGTCACCGGCAAGCCGATCAAGCTGCTCGGCACCGGCGAAAAGACCGATGCGCTGGAAGATTTCCACCCCGATCGTATCGCCGGCCGCATCCTCGGCATGGGCGACGTGGTCTCGCTGGTCGAGCGCGCCGCCGCCAACATCGACGCCGAGAAGGCCGCACGCACCGCCGAGCGCATGCGCAAGGGTCAGTTCGACCTCAACGACATGCGCGAGCAGCTGCTGCAGATGGCCAATATGGGCGGCATCAGCGGCCTGATGGGCATGATGCCCGGCATCTCCAAGATGAAGAACCAGATCGCGGCCGCCGGCATCGACGACAAGATTTTGAAGCGCCAGGTCGCCATCATCGATTCCATGACGCGCGACGAGCGCCGTCATCCGGACCTGTTGAAAGCCAGCCGCAAGAAGCGCATCGCCGCCGGCAGCGGCCAGAGCGTCGAGCAAGTGAACAAGCTGCTCAAGATGCACCGGAACATGGCCGACGTGATGAAGGCCATGGGCTCGGGCAAGCGCGGCCCGCTGGCCGGCATCGCGCAGGCGATGGGCTTTGGCGGCGGCATGAAGATGCCGTCTCCGGAAGAGATGAAGGCGTTGCAGGAGAAGATGCAGAGCGGCGGCGGCCAGGGCCTGCCCAGCCTGCCGAAGGATCTGCCGCCCGGTCTTCGCTCAGGCCTACCGAATGTGCCGGGGCTTACCGGCCTCAGCGGCAAGCCGACCCTTCCCGGGCTCGGCGGTTTTCCCGGCAAGAAGAAATGACGAATTCGTCGCACGGGTCGCAAGTGTCCCGCGTGACGCGAAAATACCGATCAACCGAACAAAACGTACTTTGAAGGAGAACTGAATGTCCGTCGTTATCCGCCTCGCCCGCGCAGGCACCAAGAAGCGTCCCGTCTATCACGTCGTCGTCGCCGACTCCCGCTTTCCGCGCGATGGCCGCTTCATCGAGCGTCTCGGCTATTTCAACCCGCTGCTGCCGAAGGACAACGAGGCGCGCCTCAAGCTCGACCTGGACAAGGTGAAGGCCTGGGTCGCCAAGGGCGCGCAGCCGTCCGACCGCGTGATGCGCTTCCTCGACGCCGCCGGCGTTGCCAAGCGCGAGGCACGCAACAACCCGCAGAAGGCCGTGCCGCGCAAGGAGCGCAAGGCGCAGGCCGAAGCCGCCGCCAAGGGCTAAGGCCAGATCATGTCGGCGCTGGTCTGCGTCGCGCGGATCGGCGCCGCGCATGGTGTGCGCGGTGCGGTCAAATTGTGGACCTTCACCGAAGATCCTTTCGCCGTGAAGCGCTACGGTCCGCTGCTGTCCAAGGACGGCAAGCGCCAGTTCGAAGTCGCACAGGCGCGCGAGGCGAAGGACCATCTGGTCGCGACGTTCAAGGGCGTCACGACCCGCGATGAGGCCGAGCGCCTCAACGGCATCGAGCTCTACGTCGCGCGCGACAAGCTGCCCGCGACGGACGAGGACGAATATTACCACACCGACCTGATCGGGCTCGCCGCCGTCACCACAGACGGCGATGCGCTCGGCCGCGTGCTCGCAATCCACAATTTCGGCGCCGGCGACATTATCGAGATCGCGCCTCTCAAAGGCCCGACGCTGCTGCTGCCGTTCTCCAACGCGGTGGTGCCGGAGGTCGACCTCAAAGGCGGCCGCGTGGTGATTTCGCTGCCTGCGGAGATCGAAGACGAAGACAAGGACAACGATCCCTCCGCGAGTCGTCCCCGCGAACGCGGGGACCCATAACCACAGGCCGAGTTTTTTCGCTAAGCTGATCGCTCCAGCCGTCGCAAAACCGGCCGCGGTGGTTATGGATCCCGGATCAGCGCTCGCTAAGGCTCGCTTGTCCGGGACGACGAGAACTGAGATCCGATGATCGATCCCTCACCCTGGCGCGCGACGGTGCTGACGCTGTTTCCGGAGATGTTTCCGGGACCGCTCGGCGTGAGCCTCGCCGGGCGGGCGCTGGCCACCGGGATCTGGCAGCTTGAGGCGCGCGACATCAGGGCGTCCGCCACCGACCGCCACCGCAGCGTCGATGACACCCCGGCCGGCGGCGGCCCCGGCATGGTGCTGCGCGCGGACGTGCTGGCGGCGGCCATCGATGCGGCGGAGACAGGACCGGAGCGGCCACGCCTGCTCATGAGCCCGAGGGGTCGGCCATTGACCCAGGCCCGCGTCCGGGAGCTCGCCCGGGGGCCCGGCCCGCTGATCGTCTGCGGGCGCTTCGAGGGGGTGGACCAGCGAGTGATCGACGGACGGGGCCTCGAGGAGGTCTCGATCGGCGATTACGTGCTGTCCGGGGGCGAAATCGCAGCTTTGGCCCTGATCGACGCCTGCGTGCGGCTGTTGCCGGGAGTGATGGGCAAGGAAGCCTCGGGAACCGAGGAAAGCTTTTCCGAGGGCCTTCTGGAATACCCCCAATACACCCGCCCGCAGCTATTCGAGGGGGTTCCGATCCCTGAGATCCTGACCTCCGGCGACCATGCCAAGGTGGCAGCCTGGCGGCGGGCGCAATCCGAGGCCCTCACCGAGGCCCGGCGGCCGGATTTATGGGCCCAGATCCCGCCAAAGCCGACGAATCGAGCCGGACGCCAAAAAACGCCAAAAAACAAGACAGACGGGTGACAAACGCTCCGGCTTGCCTTATAGGAGCGGCCAAATCCGCAATGGCTGGATAGACGAATTTTGCGCAGCCCCCCGTTTCCAGGGCTGGGCGCGCCGATGGAGATTTACCCATGAACCTGATCAAGCAGCTCGAGCAAGAGCAATTCGACAAGCTGTCCGCCGGCAAGGACATTCCGGAATTCGGTCCCGGCGACACCGTGATCGTCAACGTGAAGGTCGTCGAAGGCGACCGCACCCGCGTGCAGGCCTATGAAGGCGTCTGCATCGGCCGTTCCGGCGGTGGCCTCAACGAGAGCTTCACCGTGCGCAAGATCTCCTATGGCGAGGGCGTGGAGCGCGTGTTCCCGGTGATGTCGCCGATGATCGACTCGATCAAGGTGGTGCGCCGCGGCAAGGTGCGTCGCGCCAAGCTCTATTACCTCCGCAACCTGCGCGGCAAGTCGGCCCGCATCGTCGAGAAGCAGGACCGCCAGGCGGCCGTCGGCGAGTAAGCTCAGCGACCAGGCAAGTTTCGAAAAGCGCGGGGCACGGCTCCGCGCTTTTTTGTTTGGCCTCATGCCGCGCATGCGGTGCCGCCCCTCACCCTGAGGAGCGCGGAACGCGCGTCTCGAAGGGCGAGGCCGCAGACCGGGCCTTCATCCTTCGAGACGCGCGCAAGAGCGCGCTCCTCAGGATGAGGGTCATGCCCTGATCGCGCATTGAAACCACTCGCGATTTCAATTCGGCCTGCTATATATTCTTGGAATGTTTCCAGATCCGACCAGCCCCTCGTCCGTCCAGCGCATCGTCATCGACGATCGCTCGCGGCTGCCTGGCCGGTTCTTCGGCCGCTTCGCGACCTCGGCAACGTCTGAGCTTATTCGCGCAGCCTGAGAGGCTGCGCTGACGATCTTGTTGCCCGCGCGCACGCGCACATCCGCTACCAACATTCTTCGGAGCTGACGCTCATGTCCAAGCCGACCACATTGTACGACAAGATCTGGAACGACCATCTGGTGCACGAAGCCGAGGACGGCACCTGCCTGCTCTATATCGACCGCCACCTGGTGCACGAGGTGACCTCGCCGCAGGCGTTCGAGGGCCTGCGCGCGACGGGGCGCAAGGTTCACGCGCCGGAGAAGACGCTCGCCGTCGTCGACCACAACGTGCCGACCACCGATCGCACCAAGCCCAATCCCGATCCGGAGAGCATCGAGCAGATCAAGGCGCTGGCCGAGAACGCCAAGGAATTCGGCATCGAATATTACAACGAGTTCGACAAGCGCCAGGGCATCGTCCACGTCATCGGCCCCGAGCAGGGCTTCACCCTGCCCGGCACCACCATCGTCTGCGGTGACAGCCACACCTCGACGCATGGCGCCTTTGGCGCGCTCGCGCACGGCATCGGCACGAGCGAAGTCGAGCACGTGCTGGCGACGCAGACGCTGATCCAGAAGAAGGCGAAGAACATGCGCGTCACCGTCGACGGCAAATTGCCGGACGGCGTGACGGGCAAGGACATCATCCTGGCCATCATCGGCGAGATCGGCACCGCCGGCGGCACCGGCTACGTGCTGGAATATGCCGGCGAAGCGATCCGTGCGCTCAGCATGGAAGGCCGCATGACGGTCTGCAACATGTCGATCGAAGGCGGCGCCCGCGCCGGTCTCGTTGCGCCCGACCAGAAGGCGTTCGACTTCCTGCGCGGCCGCCCAAAGGCACCGAAGGGTGCGGACTGGGATGCGGCCATGCGCTATTGGGAGAAACTGCGCTCCGACGACGGCGCGCATTTCGACCACGAGCTGCGCCTCGATGCTGCAAAACTGCCGCCGATCGTGACCTGGGGCACCAGCCCCGAGGACGTCATCTCGGTGACCGGCATCGTGCCCGATCCCGACAAGATCGCCGACGAAGCCAAACGCATCTCCAAGCATCGCGCGCTGAAGTACATGGGCCTGGCCGCAGGCACCAAGATCACCGACATCAAGCTCGATCGCGTCTTCATCGGCTCCTGCACCAACGGCCGCATCGAAGATTTGCGCGCGGCGGCGAAGATCGCGGAAGGCAAGACCGTTTCAGCAAACGTCAACGCCATGGTCGTGCCGGGCTCCGGGATCGTGAAGGAGCAGGCCGAAGCCGAGGGTCTCGACAAGATCTTCATCAAGGCCGGTTTCGAATGGCGCGAGCCGGGCTGCTCGATGTGCCTTGCGATGAACCCGGACAAGCTGGCTCCGGAAGAGCGCTGCGCCTCGACCTCGAACCGCAACTTCGAGGGACGCCAGGGTTTCAAGGGCCGCACCCACCTCGTCTCGCCGGCGATGGCGGCGGCGGCGGCGATCGCCGGTCACTTCGTCGATGTCAGGGACTGGCGCTAAGCCACTGCCTGCAATTGTAGCGATCGCGGCAAACCGCCGTTAATCGATCGCCTGACACTCTCGTCCTCGCGATGATTTCGCGAGGACGCGCGCCATGGCCAACAAGCCTGAATATGTCGACCTGATCAGCGAGGCCACGCGCCAGCGCCGCCGGCGCGCCGCGCCCTTGCGCATCGTCGCCAAGCCGGAGGTCGAGGAGACCTCGAAGCTCAGCCGCTGGCCGCCGGCGATGTTCAAGCAGTGGAAGCTGGACAATCTGATGCGGTGGAAAGCTTCGTCGTGGAAGCTGAAGGACTGGCTGTAGGCAGCCTCCCCGTCATGCCCGGGCTCGTCCCGGGCATCCACGATCTTCATGCGCGCGCCACGAACGTGGATGGCCGGGACAAGCCCGGCCATGACGAATGCGGAGCCGGCAATTCACTCACATCACCAATACCGGTACGGATAGTGCCAGCGATGCCAGCGGCAGATGCGGCGCGGGCCGTCATAGGTCCAGATGATCCGGCAGCGGCGCGGATGATGGTAATAGGGATAATAGCCGCCGACATAATAGCGCCGGTGGAAGTGGCGATGGCCGTAGTGCGGCCGATAGATCCCGTAGCGATGAAATCCGCCATAGCGGTGAACGCCACCATAGCGATAGCCGCCGCCGTGGAAGGCCGGCGCGGCGCGGAAGCCGCCGATGCGAGCGCCATGAAAATGTCCGCCACCGCCGCGGAAACCGCCGATATGTGCGCCGCCACCGCGGAAGCAACCGCCGCCGTGAAAATGTCCGCCTCCGCCGTGTCCGCCGCCGTGGCGAACCTGCGTGACGAGGTCATCGGTCGCCGCCTTGGTCACGGGTGACGTCGACGGATTGATCAAGGTCAGCGCTTCAGCCCGACGCGCGGTCCCCGCCGACAGCATCAGCGTCGCGGCGGCCGCAATCCCGAGCAGGCGCATCGGGCCTGCCCTGAGACCTCTTCTCCTCAGCATGGAATCCTCCCTGAATCCGGACAGCGGAGTTGCGATGCTCGTTCCCGGCCCGCGTCGTCCCTGTTCAATTGCAGTCGCTCCCGGGGTTAAATTGCGGACAGCGATCTGAACGCGCCATGAATGAACGAAGCCGGGCTCCGCGCTGCGGCGCCGCGCCACTCCGAAAGGAAGCTTGGAGATGACTGTCTACGCGATTGCACAATTGAAGATGACGGAGCGCGCGGCCTATGACCGCTACCAGGCGCGGTTCTTCGATGTGTTCAGGAAGTTCGATGGACGGCTGCTCGCCGCCGATGAGCGCCCGCGCGTGCTCGAAGGGGCCTGGCCGCACGACAAGCTTGTCATGATGTCGTTTCCCGACGAGGCCGCCTTCCTCGCCTTCTCGAGCTCACCCGAGTACGAGGAGATCTCGCGCGACCGCAAGGCCGGCGCGCAGGCGACCGTGCTGCTGGTGAAGGGATTTGCCGGCTAGCGGCTCACCAGAACGGCCCGTAGCCGAACACGAAGGGGGCGGGCACGCCGTAGGGATAGGGACGGTAATGGACGGGCCGCGCGTAATAGCGGGGATCACGGCGAAGGGCAGGCCGCACGACGTAGGTTCGCGCGGGTCGCCGCACATCGAACACCGCGATCCCGGCCGTGGCCTCCGGGATCGCCACCCCTGGCGTCGCGGACGCGCGCGGCACGCTGGCGGCAAGCGCGGCGACAATCACCAATAAAACCCGTCTCGCCATTGCTATCCCACCGGGCTCCCGCTCCGGCTTAGCCGCGGCGCCAGTAGCAGCTCACACGCGGCACGATCACCGTGCCGCTCGGCCGAAATTCCTGCACATAGGTCGCGTTGCAGACGCGGACCGCATCGGGACCGGGATTGTAGCGCGGATAGACGCCGTCAGGCGCGTAATAGGGCGTGACGCGCAGGCGCGCGGGCGGGCGCTTGCGCGGCGGCGGGATGTCGTCCGGCGCGACCAGCTGCGCCAGCCTGACACCGGGGGCCGCCGTCTGCGCTTCCGCGCCAACGCAAAACTGCGAAAACAACCCCATGCACAGTAGCGTCAGCGCTGTTTTTGCTCGCATTTTTTCGCCCACCTGAACCGTCTTGGTCGAGCCCCACGCTCCCCGTTTTGGCGGCGCCCGTCAACCTCGCCACGCTTATAAAGCGGGATGCATCGCCAAGGAACCCGCGCTGGAGCCCGTTTCAATGGAATTGAAACGGGCTCCAGATTCTTGGTTTGACGCGTTTTCTTCACGCGAACCGGTATCCACTTCGCTCGAAAACGCTTTAGAACAACCCCATGTGGACGGAATTGAAAGCGCCCTCGCTGGCCGAGATGGAAGCGACGGCGCACGAGATCTTCGAGGGCCTGCCGGCGGAGTTTCGCGCCCTGTGCGAAGGCGTGATCATCCGCGTCGACGACTTCCCGACCGAGGAGGTCCTGGACGAGATGGACTGCGAGAGCGAGTTCGACCTGCTCGGCCTGTTCCAGGGCGTCGGCCTGCCGCAGCAGAGCCTCGGCGACGTGGCGCGGCTGCCCAACATGGTCTGGCTCTACCGCCGGCCGATCCTGGACTATTGGGCCGAGCACGACGAAAGCCTCGACCACATCGTCCGCCACGTCCTGATCCACGAGATCGGCCACCATTTTGGTCTCTCGGACGACGATATGGCCGCGATCGAGGCGCGGGCGGAGTAGGAAGCGTCGAGGGAGGTGCGCTCCCTCCCCCGCTTGCGGGAGAGGGAGCGCAACTCCTCCGCGGCTTGATCCCGCCAGGCAGGCTAGCCCTGCCCAATTCGGCCTAGGATTTCCGCGCCAACCGCGATAAATACGCCTTCCCTGAACACCTGCGGGAAAGCGCAACCATGGACAAGTTCACCACGCTGGAAGGCGTCGCGGCGCCGCTGAAGATCATCAATGTCGACACCGACATGATCATTCCGAAGCAGTACCTCAAGACCATCAAGCGCACCGGCCTTGGCAAGGGGCTCTTCTCCGAGCAGCGCTACAAGGACGACGGCAGCGAGAACCCGGATTTCGTGCTCAACCAGCCCGCCTATCGCAACGCGAAGGTGCTGGTCGCCGGCGACAATTTCGGCTGCGGCTCGAGCCGCGAGCACGCGCCCTGGGCGCTGCTCGACTTCGGCATCCGCTGCGTGATCTCGACCTCGTTCGGCGACATCTTCTACAACAACTGCTTCAAGAACGGCATTCTGCCGATCCGCGTCAGCCAGGAAGACCTCGACAAGCTGTTCGACGACGCCGAGCGCGGCGCCAACGCGACGCTGACGATCGACCTGCCGAACCAGGAGATCCGCGGGCCCGACGGCGGCAAGGTCAAGTTCGAGATCGACCCGTTCCGCAAGCACTGCCTGATCAACGGCCTCGACGACATCGGCCTCACCATGGAGAAGAAGGCCTCGATCGACAGCTATGAGGACAAGCTCAAGCGCGAACGCGCCTGGGCCTGATTGCCGATTTTGGTTCGAGCCCCGGTGCCGTCCGCGCCGGGGCTATTTCTTTGCCCTCGTCATCCCGTATAGCTTTGCGCATGCTCCCCGAGATCGTCACCTTCTGGCACGGCCCGATGGATGCGCTGCGCCAGACCTGTCTGCGTTCGCAGTTAGCTGCCGGCCACAGGGTCACGGTCTATAGCTTCGACACCATTCCCGGCCTTCCCGCCGGAATCGCCAACGCGGACGCCGAGGCGATCCTGCCGCACGCATTCTCCGAACGCTTGCGGCCGCCGCAGCCGGACGGCAGCTGGCGCGACTGGACCATTCTGCAGTTCAGCGACTTCTTCCGCATGAAGCTGATGGCGAAAGGCCTCGGCCTCTGGCTCGATGCCGACGTGCTGCTGCTCAAACCGGTCGAGATCGATCCGGCAAAGCCCTACTTCGCCTGGGAGCGGCCGCGCCAGCTCGGCAATTCCGTGATCTATCTGCCGCCCGGGCACGGCATCGTCGCCGCCTTCGAGGAGCTGATGGAGCAGGAGGAGCTGACACCCAACTGGCTGTCGCTGCGCCACCGCGTCACCTTCATGATGCGCCGCCTGCGCGGCGGCTCGAACCGTCTTGCGGACATCCGCGTCGCGATCTACGGACCCGCCGCGCTGACCGCGCTGGCGCGCCGCACCGGCGAGCTCGGATGCGCGCTGCCGAAGCAATCGTTCTACGCCGTGCATGCCGAGCCGAAACTGTTCTTCGACCCCTCGAGCTATCTCGGCCTCGTCACCAACCCGGAGATCATCGGCCTGCACATCTCGCCCAAGGGCCGTGGCGGCGAAAAGCCGATTCCGGGCAGCCTCTATGCCTGGGCGACGGAGCGGTTTGTGTAGCTGCCGCGCTGGAGGTGCGCTCCCTCTCCCGCTTGCGGGAGAGGGTTGGGGAGGGGTGTTTCCGCAATGGGACAATCCCCAAGAGGAGAAAACCCTCACCCGACGCGCCGGACGATGCTTCGCATCGCCCGCGACGCGTCGACCTCTCCCGCAAGCGGGAGAGGTGCAGCGGAGACCGCTTTTCAGCATTCCAAGTTTGATCCAGCGCAACGCGCCGCTGCAACATTGTGCTTAATTCGCTCCAATTCCGCCGTCCGAAGGGAGCTTTCCATGAGCACCGCAAGCAGGCCTTATCCCGTCGTCCAGGACCTCATCGAGTCCTTTGCCGGCTGGCTGAAGCACCGCCGCGAGATAAACGAGATGCGTCAGCTCGATCGTGCCGATTTCGACCGGATCGCGAACGACTTGAGGATCGCGCCAGACGATCTGGAGGAACTGGTCCGCCACGGCCAGCATTCAGCCGACGAGCTGCCCAAAATGCTGGAACAGCTCGGCATCAGCGCCGAAGGCCTCGGCCGCGCGCAGCCACTGCTGCTCCGCGACCTGGAGCGGGTCTGCTCGCTCTGCGGGCACAAGGGCCAATGCGATCGCGATCTCGCCGACGGCACCGCCGCGGCGAATTATCACGGCTATTGCGCCAATGCCTCGACCCTGGAGTCGCTCGAGCGCACCGACGTCGTGCCACGCTGAGGCGCGACTCGTAGGAAATTACTTGCCGGCCACGAAATAGAAGTCCTGCCGGCCGGAGATCGAGCCGTAGCTGAACGGCTTTTGTCTGCGGCCGGTTGCCTCCATGACGTCGTCGCGAACGAAGTCGAACAGCCTGCGGACTTCGAGGCCCGGCGTCGGAACATTCTTGACGAAGGCGGTTGCGAACGGACTGTTGCTCCCATCACCGTCGAGCGCGGTCTCGCCATCCTTGGCGGCATAGACCACCAGCGTACCCGCCTCCGGCTCGACAGGGGCCAGACCTCGCGACACCGAACGCGACGCCACCGTCATCGTGCGCTTCATCTGGGCTGCGAACGGGTTATCCCGGCAAGCATCGAGGATGACGAGGCGCAGCTTCCTGGCGCGCTCCGCAGCATTGAGAACCTGATCGACCGGCACGGCTTCAAACGCGATCTCGCGATCCGCGGCGATCTTCGCATCCGTCGGGATGAGATAATTGATGCCGCCGACCTCCATGCCGTGTCCGGCATAATACACGACGGCCCAGTCCGCCGTCTCCGCACGTGCCGCGAACTCGCGCAAGGCATTCACCAGGGCATCCTTGCGCAGATCGGTCAGCAGCGTGACGGCTTCGAACCCGGTGAGCTTCAGCACGTCGGCGACGAGGCTTGCATCGCGCACGGGGTTTGGCAGGGCGGCGACGTTTTCATAGGCCGAGTTGCCGATGACGAGAGCGATGCGGCGATCAGTGTTCGCAGCCCCGGGCGCCGTGACAAGCGGAGCGAGGCCGGTCTTCTCCACCAAGATCGTTGCTGGTCGCGGCGAAGGCAGGACGGCAAGCCGCTCCCGTGCCTTGTCCAGGGCCCATCTCGTGGCGGTATGGGCTAGTCCAAGCGTGGCGTTGAAGTCGGCCCTCGCCTTGGCGAAATCGCCGCGCTTCTCGTAAGCCAATCCACGGTTGAGATAGGCGTTCGCATAGGTGGAATCCGCGCGTATCGCTTCGGTGTAGTCCGCGATGGCACGGTCGGTCTCGCCCTTGCGGCCATAGGCGTTGCCACGGTTGAAATACGCGTTCGCATTGATCGGCTGCAGGCGCACTGCTTCGGTATAATCGGCAATGGCGCGATCGGTGTGGCCCTTGTTGCTGTAGGTATTGGCCCGATTGTAATAGGCGTTCGCGTAGGCCGGATCGAGCCGGATGGTCGCCGAATAGTCCGCGATCGCACGCTCCGTATCGCCCTTGCTGCTGTAAGAATTGCCGCGGTTGTAGTAAGCGTTTGCATGCGCAGGATCGAGCCGGATCGTCGCGGTGTAGTCGGCTATGGCGCGGTCGGCATCGCCGTTCGCGGCATAAGCGTTTCCGCGATCGTAGTACGCATTCGCGTCCTTGGGATCTCGACGTATCGCCTCGGAGGCGGTGGCAATCGCAGCGCTCGCCTCGCTTTTGACGCGGTCATTGGCGGCTGCAGGCCCGGCGAGAACAAGAAGTGCAAGGCAATAGAATAATTTGCGAAGCATATGAAAGCCCACGCGCGATATCGGGGACTGAGAGCGTTATTTAAACGACGCAAATTTATCGAAGCAACCTGCCGGACTGTGTGATCTAAATCACAGGAATACAGCCGCACGTATTCGCTGACGTGACGACGCTGCCGCTGAATTCGCAGCGGGGCCGCGAGCAGCAGGCGTTCGGCCACGGATACAGAGCGGCCGCGACGGGGACGCCTCAACCCTTGCCCATCGCGGCGATTGCGTCCGCGATGGCGATCGTGCGCCTGGCCATGTCGGCGTGCAGGCGCTCCACCATCGCGCCATCGAGGCGGATCGCACCGCGCGAGGCGTTCCCCGGCAGCTCGAACGCCGCGATGATCTTTCGGGCACGCGCGACCTCCTCCTCGGGCGGGGTGAAGATCGCGTTGCAGGCGTCGATCTGCGAGGGATGGATCAGCGTCTTGCCGTCGAAGCCGAGATCGCGCGCTTGCGCGCATTCGGTGGCGAAGCCGTCGGAATTGGCGATGTCGCTGTATGGGCCGTCGAGAATCTCGAGCCCATGGGCGCGCGTCGCCAGGATGCAATGGGTGATCATCGGAATCATCGCGGCGCGGCCGGGCAGCATCCTGATCCGGGTCTCGCGCGAGATGTCGTTGGGGCCGAACACGAAACCGGCGAGGCGCCGCGATGGATCGCGCCCGGCCTCGGCCAGCTCCTCCGCGTGCAGCACGGCGCGCGCGGTCTCGATCATGGCCCAGACCTTCACCGTGGGCGCGGCGCCGAGCTCGGTGAGGCGGAGGCCGATCGTGTCGAGATCCTCGATGCTTGAAACTTTTGGAACCAGGATGCCATCGGGCGAGGCCTTGGCGGCCATCGCGACGTCGTCGGCCCACCAGGGCGTGTCGAGGCCGTTGGTGCGGATCAGGATCTCGCGCTTGCCAAAGCCCTTGGCTGCGATCGCGGCGGCGATGCCGTCGCGCGCCAGCGCCTTGGCGTCCGGCGCGACGGAATCCTCCAGATCCAGGATCAGGCCGTCGGCGGGGAGATTGCGCGCCTTTTCCAGCGCACGGGGATTGGAGCCGGGCATGAACAGATGGCTGCGGCGCGGGCGGGTCATGCGAGCGTTCCTTCCGGTTTCCTCGAACCTATTCTGGCCGGAGCCGATAGCACTTGGCCTGCCCATTCGAAAGGCTTGTTCGCCCCGGCGGTATATGATTAGGCATGGGCCATGATGACATTCCCGAAGCATTTGCTGGAAGGCTACAAGGCCTTCGCAACCCAGCGGCTGCCGACAGAGCAGAGCCGCTATCGCGAGCTGTCGGTGAAGGGGCAGTTCCCGGAAGTGATGGTGATCGGCTGCTGCGACAGCCGCGTCTCGCCCGAAGTGATCTTCGACGTCGGCCCGGGCGAATTGTTCGTGGTCCGCAACATCGCCAACCTGGTGCCGGTGTATCAGCCCGACGGCACCGCCCATGGCGTCTCGGCGGCGCTGGAATATGCGGTGACGGTGCTGAAGGTGAAGCACATCGTGGTGCTCGGCCACGCGCAGTGCGGCGGCATCCGCGCCTTCGTCGACAAGATCGAGCCGCTGACGCCGGGCGACTTCATCGGCAAATGGATGCAGATGTTCATCAAGCCCGGCGAGGTGGTGGAGCAGCGCGACCACGAAACCATGGCGCAATTCGTCGAGCGCATCGAGAAGGCCGCAGTGTTCCGCAGCCTGGAAAACCTGATGACCTTCCCGTTCGTGCGCAAGGCCGTGGAGTCAGGGCAGATGCAGACCCACGGCGCCTATTTCGGCGTCGCGGAGGGATCGCTGTTCGTGCTGGACAAGGTCGCGAAGGAATTCAAGAAGGCGAATGGCGAGTAACGAATGGTCCACTCGCTATTCGCCACTCACCATTCGCCGCTTACGCCGCCTGCTTCTTCGCGGTGATCAGCTTGCGGTTGATCAGGACTTCCGCGATCTGGATCGCGTTGAGGGCTGCGCCCTTGCGCAAATTGTCTGACACGCACCACAGCACGAGACCGTTCTCCACCGTGGCGTCCTCGCGGATGCGGCTGATGTAGGTCGCGTCCTCACCGGCCGCCTCATACGGCGTGGCGTAGCCGCCGGGCTCCTGCTTGTCGATGACGAGGCAGCCCGGCGAGGTGCGCAGGATATTGCGGGCTTCGTCCGCGCTGATCGGGTTCTCGAACTCGATGTTGACGGCCTCGGAATGGCCGACGAACACCGGCACGCGCACGCAGGTGGCGGTGAGCTTGATCTTGGGATCAAGAATCTTCTTGGTCTCCGCCATCATCTTCCACTCTTCCTTGGTGTAGCCGTCCTCCATGAAGACGTCGATCTGGGGAATGACGTTGAAGGCGATGCGCGCGGGAAACTTCTTATTGACGATCTCGCTGTTGGTGTAGACGGCCTTGGTCTGCGAGAACAACTCGTCCATCGCGTCCTTGCCGGCGCCCGAGACCGATTGATAGGTCGAGACCACGACGCGCTTGATACCGGCCTTGTCGTGCAGCGGCTTGAGCGCCACAACGAGCTGCGCGGTCGAGCAGTTCGGGTTGGCGATGATGTTCTTCTTCTTGAAGCCTTCGGTCGCGGCCGCATTCACCTCGGGCACGATCAGCGGCACGTCCGGATCCATGCGCCAGGCCGAGGAATTGTCGATCACGACAGCGCCGGCGGCGCCGATCTTCGGCGACCATTCCTTCGACACCGCGCCGCCCGCCGACATCAGGCAGATGTCGACGTCGGAGAAGTCGTAATGCTCGAGCGCTTTGACCTTCAGGGTGCGGTCGCCATAGGAGACCTCGACGCCCATGCTGCGGCGTGACGCCAGGGCCACAACCTCGTCCGCGGGAAATTTGCGCTCATCCAGGATGTTGAGCATTTCCCGTCCGACATTGCCGGTCGCGCCGACGACTGCGACTTTGTAACCCATCGTTCACTCTCCGGTGAAAAAGCCCGTTCCTGAAGCTGACGCTTAAACAGGAAGAGCAGCGCTTCTATGCGAGAACCGGCCTCAAGACAACGTGGGACCATGCCGGAACGCCGTGGATGCAGTCGCCCGAGGCCAGCACGGCCGCAATCTCGACCCGGACCAGTCTCCATCTGGCATTGGCGGCCTTCGCCGACGAAGTCGTCGGCACGCTGGCGAGGCTGTTCGCCTATGTGGGGACGCTCGCTTTGTTTGCCATCCTGGGCCTTGCGGCGCTGGGCCAATTACCTGATCTGCGCGACGATGAGCTGCCGCCGAAACCCACCTGGAGCGTGGCCGATCGCTCGCATCCGGCCTTCGCCCTCAGCCGGCTTGATTCGTCAGAGAAAACAGCCTCTTACATCATCCTCCGGCATCCCGAAGGCGGCCGACGCGACGTCATGCGCTGGACCGGCGAAGCGGACAAGGTGCTGGCCGAGCTCGAGATTTACCGGCAGGGCGGCGAATTCGACGTGACCCGTCCTGTAGCGATGGACCTTGCCGTCCAGATGGGCCTGAACGCGGCGACCCCGCTCGAGCAGGCCGGTCTGATCGAGACCAAATTCGGCCCCGTGGCGCTGTTCCGGCCGGTCGCCGCAGCGGAGGGCGCGCGGGCCTGCCTCGGCTACCTCAAGCGCAGCGAGGAGCCCGCCTTGCAGATCTCCGGCTTCTCCTGCCAGGGCGACACCCTGCCCGCCCAGCGCGCGGCCATCGCCTGCACGCTGAACCGGCTGACGCTCTTGACCTCCGGCAACGAGCCGAAGCTGGCGGGCCTGTTCGCCAAGGCCGAGCTGAAACGCCGTGCTTGCGACCTTGCCGGCTCTCAGGACTGGCTGCTGGGCGCCGCGAATGCGCAATTGCGCGGGGCGCTTTGAGCGACATCAAGCTCAAGTGGCTGGTATTGATGCAACTTTTGCCGGCGCACACGATTATTCCGCGCCGGTGTGACCCAATAGACCTAGTTGCGCCGACCCCGGCCGGGCTAGTATGGGGTGAAATCGACTGGCGGTGCGCCGCTTGAAGGGGACGTGATGAGCTCGAAATTCTCTGCCAAATTGGCGACCTTGTTTGCTGCGGGCGCCGTGATTGCCATGTCCTCTGCCGTGTTCCTGGCGACGCCGGCCTCGGCCGACAACAAGACCAAGCGCTATGACGAGCGCGGCCGGCCCTATTACGGCCCGAGCGGCCCCAACGCCGTCTACCAGCAGGGCCGCACCCGCATCTATGTCAGCAAGCGCTCCTGGCTCGACGGCGGCACCGAGGTCAACCCGGGCGACCGCAAGTTCACCGACTACGCCTTCCCGCCGGCCGTGGGCTATCCGTCCTTCGCGCGCGAGAACCTCAACCGCCCGATCGACCGCCAGCCGCTCTCGCCGCCGCAGGACGTCGGCGGCTATCCGCAGAACTTCCCGCTGTACTGAGCGGACGCAAGACTACCCGAATCAAAATGGCCGGGCTCACGCCCGGCCGTTTTCGTTTTTCTCGCACCGTCATTCCGGGATGGTCCGAAGGACCAGACCCGGAATCTCGAGATTCCGGGTTCGGCTCTTCGAGCCGCCCCGGAATGACCGCGAGTGCGTAGGGTGGGCAAAGGCGCGAAGCGCCGTGCCCACGATCTCTCTCGGTCGCAAAAGATACGTGGGCACGCTTCCGCCGTCGCTCTTCGAGCTATGGCGGACAAGTCGCTTTGCCCACCCTACGAGAGCGGTGCTTACCGCCTTACGCGTGCAGCTTCTGCAATTCCTTCAGGATCGCTTCGCCCATCTGCGTGGTGGACGCGGCCGTGGTGCCTTCCGACTTGATGTCGGCGGTGCGCAGGCCGCTGGCGAGCACCGCGGCGATCGCGGCGTCGACCTTGTCGGCGAGATCGCCCATGTCGAAGGAATAGCGCAGCGCCATGCCGAAGGACGAGATCATCGCGATCGGATTGGCGAGGCCCTTGCCGGCGATGTCAGGGGCCGAACCGTGCACGGGCTCGTACAGCGCCTTGCGCTTCTTGGTCTTCACATCCACCTCGCCGAGCGAAGCCGACGGCAGCATGCCGAGCGAGCCCGTCAGCATCGCCGCGATGTCGGACAGCATGTCGCCGAACAGATTGTCGGTGACGATGACGTCGAACTGCTTCGGCCATTTCACCAGCATCATGCCGCCGGAATCGGCGAGCTGATGCTCGAGCGTGACATCAGGATATTCGCGCTTGTGGACGGCCGTCATGACCTCGTTCCAGAGCACGCCCGACTTCATGACGTTGCGCTTCTCCATCGACGTCACCTTGTTCTTGCGCTTCCTGGCAAGCTCGAAGGCGACGCGGCCGATGCGCTCGATCTCATAGGTGTCGTAGACCTGGGTATCGATGGCGCGCTTCTGGCCGTTGCCGAGATCGGTGATGGTCTTGGGCTCGCCGAAATAGACGCCGCCGGTGAGCTCGCGCACGATCATGATGTCGAGGCCCTCGACCGCCTCGCGCTTCAGGCTCGAGGCCTCGGCCAGCGCCGGATAGCACACGGCGGGACGCAGGTTCGCGAACAGAGCGAGATCCTTGCGCAGGCGCAAGAGACCGGCTTCCGGGCGCACCTCGTAGGGAACCGCATCCCATTTCGGGCCGCCGACCGCGCCGAAGATCACGGCGTCGGCGTCTTTCGCCTTGGCCATGTCGCCCTCGGAGATCGACACCTTGTGCGCGTCATAGGCGGAGCCGCCGACAAGGCCGGTGTCGGTCTCGAAGCTGGCGATTCCGGCCGAATTGAGCCAGTCGAGCAGCCGCTTCACCTCGCCCATCACTTCGGGGCCGATACCGTCGCCGGGAAGCAGCAGCAGTTTGTGGGTCGCCATGGTCGTTCTTCCTCCGTTTCGTCATGGCCGGGCTTGTCCCGGCCATCCACGTCTTGCCTCGAGTGCAGAAGAACGTGGATGCCCGGCACAAGACCGGGCATGACGGCATCTCGTGAATTTCGGCCGGAGTGCTAGAGCGGCGTTGCGCGCTTGGCAAGACACCATTGCCGGGGTGCGGCTGTGCAAGGCGGGCGGGGCCTGCCACACTGCGATACGCCGGAGTACCCCCTTGCACGCCCCTGATCGCGCCCCGCCCTACGCGCATCCCGCGCGGCTGATCCTGACGCTGTCGCTGGCCGCCACCGTCGGGCTCGGCATCGGCCGCTTTGCCTATGCGCTGGTGCTGCCCGACATGCGGGAGGACCTCGGGTGGTCGTACTCGGCGGCCGGATTCATGAACACCATCAACGCCGTCGGCTATCTCGTGGGCGCGCTTGCGGCGTCCCGCCTGATCCAGCGCGTCGGCTGGTCGGCCGCGATCCGCGGCGGAACCCTGGCCTGCGTTGCCGCGCTCGCGACTTGCGCGCTGACGGGGAATTTCGTCGCGCTGAGCCTGGCGCGGCTCGTGCTGGGCCTCGGCGCCGCGGCCGGCTTCGTCGCCGGCGGCGCGCTCGCCGCCACCATTGCCCAGACGCAGCCCGCGCGGGCCAATTTCCTGCTCAGCCTGTTCTATGCCGGACCCGGCATCGGCATTCTGTCCTCCGGGCTGATCGCCCCGTTCACGCTGCAATATTTCGGGCCGGGCTCGTGGTGGATCGTGTGGTGGGCGCTGACGCTGCTCTCAGTCGCGATGACGATCCCGCTGTTCCTGATCCGGATCGAGAGCAATGTCCGCTTCTCGGAAGGCGGTCACGCGACGTTCGCGATCCTGCCCGTGCTGATCTACCTCGCGAGCTACTTCCTGTTCGGCGCAGGCTACATCGCCTACATGACCTTCATGATCGCCTATGTGCGCGACGGCGGCGGCGGGGCCGCGGCGCAGGCGGGATTTTGGGGCCTCATTGGTCTCAGCGCCTTCGTCACGCCCTGGGCCTGGCGCGGCGTGCTGGCGCTCGATCGCGGCGGGCTCGCCACCGCCATCATCCTCGGCACCAACGCACTGGGTGCCGCCTTGCCGATGCTCGGGCATTCGCCGGCATGGCTCGCGGTCTCGGCGATCGTGTTCGGCGTCGCCTTCTTCGCCGTGGTCGGCTCGACCACTGCCTTCGTGCGCTTCAACTATCCGCCGGAGGTGTGGCCGACCGCGATCGCGGCGATGACGATCTCGTTCGGCGTCGGCCAGACGCTGGGACCGATCGTGGTCGGCGCGATCACGGATGCGCTGGGAAGCTTGAGCTACGCGCTCAATGTCTCGGCGGGGTTGCTGGCGCTGGGCGCGGTGGCGGCGCTGTGCCAGCGGAAGGTGGGGCCGGGCTAGGTTGTCATTCCGGGGCGCGCGTAGCGCGAACCCGGAATCCATTCATCCACCGGTACTGCGGCCCGATGGATTCCGGGCTCTCGCTTCGCGAGCCCCGGAATGACTGCCTCGATCAGCTTCCGCTGAACGAATTGTACCCCTGGTCTTCCCAATAGCCGCCCTTGTAGTCGTTGGTGACCTCCATCGAGACCACGTATTTCGGGTTCTTGAAGCCGAGCTTGGTCGGCACGCGGATCTTCATGGGGAAGCCGTAGGCGCGCGGCAATATCTCGTTCGCATATTTGAACGTCATCTGGGTCTGCGGATGCAGCGCGCTGCGCATGTCCAGGGGCGAATTGTAGCCGTCCTTGTCAGCGCACTGGAACCAGACATATTTCGCGCGCGTGTCGGCGCCGATCAGCTTGAGGAAATCGCGCAAGGGCGCACCGGTCCAGCTGCCGATCGCGCTCCAGCCCTCGACGCAGATGTGACGCGTGATCTGCGTGACCTGCGGCAGCTTGTGGAGCTCGTCCAGCGTCCACGACTTCTTGTTGTCGACGAGGCCGCGCACCTCGAGGTTCCAGTCTGCGGCCGAGATATCGGGCGCGTCGTCGAGATCGTAATAGGCGTTAAACGGAAACGGCTTCGTGATCGCGCTCTCGGGGAAGGTCGGCGCAAGTGCGTCGGGATTGAAGATGAAGGCCTGCACCGCGTCGTTGAACTTCGAGACCTTGGCGAGCATGGTTTCGGCCGAGGACGAGTCGATGACGTCGCAGCCGGTGAGCAGCGTCAGCGCCCCGAGACTGGCACCGCCTGCGATGAAGCGGCGGCGGGTGACATCAGGCATCGTCTTGAGGGAGTCCTTGATCAGGAGCCGCTTGTCGACGCCGGGGATCAGAAATGAGCGCTTTGCCATAGTCTCCTCCTCAGCGGCCGATGATCATGGCGCGCAGGCTCTTCGGCACGAGCAGCGCGAGCAGGACATGGATGACGAGGAATGCGCAGATCGCGGCCATGCAGAAGAAGTGGACATAGCGCGCGGCCGGATAATCGCCGAACAGCATCACGAGGTAATAGAGCTGCACCGGTTTCCATATCGCAAGCCCGGACAACACGATCAGCACGCCGACCACGATGATGCCGGCATAGAGCAGGCGCTGCACGTAATTGTAGACGGTGAGATCGTCATGGCCGAGCTTGAAGGTCAGCGCCGCCCTGACGTCGTGAAGCACGCCGGACGCCGTGATCGGCAGCAGCTTCCTGCGGAAGCGGCCAGTGACGATACCGGTGACGAGATAGGCGAGACCGTTGATCATCAGCAGCCACATCGCCGCAAAGTGCCAGAGCAGGCCGCCGCCGAGCCAGCCGCCGAGCGTATACTCGCGCGGGAAGGTGAAGCCGAACAGCGGCGAGGCGTTGTAGATCTGCCAGCCCGACAGGATCATCAGGATCATGGCAAGCGCGTTGATCCAATGCATGACCCGCACCCAGGCCGGCTGGATCACTTTGGCCGGATTAGCCCTGACCTGCGCGTCGGTGACTGTGAGGCTCGCCATGATGGTTCCGTCCTGGTCGTTCCGTCCTGGGACCGTGTGTCGGGGATTATACGCCCGGTCGCCGGTTTTCGTTACGCCCTGCTGGCCATCGAATCGATGCCGCGAGGCTATTGTGGTCACAAAAAAGCGAGCCGGGCATCCCCGGCTCGCCGTCTCGAAGCATCCTGTTCGGGGATGAAACAGGATCGCGTGGTGTTACGTCGCCGGCATCAGCACGGTGTCGACCACATGGATGACGCCGTTCGACTGGTTGACGTTGGAGATCGTCACCATCGAGGTGCCGCCCTTGGCATCGACGATCCAGACCTTGCCGTCCATCTTCTTGACCGTCAGCTCCTCGCCCTCGGCGGTCTTCAGCTTCTTGCCGTCGGTGAGGTCGGAGGCCCCGAGCTTGCCGGGCACGACATGGTAGGTGAGGATCTTGGTCAGCGTCGCCTTGTTCTCGGGCTTGACCAGATTGTCGACGGTGCCGGCCGGCAGCTTGCCGAAAGCGGCGTTGGTCGGCGCGAACACCGTGAACGGGCCCTTGCTTTCCAGCGTCGGCACCAGGCCGGCGGCCTTCACCGCCGCCACCAGCGTGGTGTGATCCTTCGAATTGACCGCGTTCTGGACGATGTTCTTCGAGGGGAACATCGCGGCGCCGCCGACCATGACGGTCTTCTCCTCGGCGCTCACGGGCGCGACGACGGTCGCGGTGATGGCCAGGGCGCTGAAGGCGGCGGCAGCGAGATAGGCAAGGCGCTTCGACATGGAGATCTCCCGATTGAATTGGTGCCGGCGATGGCCGGCGTTCAAGTTTGGCAACAACGACGCCTGCGACAGTTTGACGTGAAGCAGGAACGCGTCGTTGATGGTCAGAACTACGGGAGGGTCTGCGATGGGGTTTCGGGAAATAACTTATCGTGATGCGTGAAACTATAGGGGTGGATGTTCGTGTAGCCGCTCCACCGTCATTGCGAGGAGCGAAGCGACGAAGCAATCCAGATTGTCTCCGCGGACACATTCCTGGATTGCTTCGCTACGCTCGCAATGACGAACTCGCGGCTACGGCCGTGGCTAGTCCCTGCTCGGCCGTAGGGTGGGCAAAGCGACTTGTCCGCCATAGCTCGAAGAGCGACGGCGGAAGCGTGCCCACCAAGCGCAAATGGAGAGAGATGGTGGGCACGGCACTCGCGCCTTTGCCCACCCTACGGCAGCGCTCGTCTCAATCCCTGTTGTTCGGCGTCTGGATGAAGCCGCGATTGTGCGTCGGACTGATCAGCACTTCGTTAATGCAAACGCGCGCCGGCATGCTGGCGATGAATGCGATGGTGCGGCCGAGGTCTTCCGGTTGCAGCATCTTCGCCTGCTCCTCCTTGCTCGGCACCACCGGGCGCAGCTCCAGGATCGGCGTCGCGACCTCGCCCGGCATCAGGCAGCAGGCGCGCAGGCCGTTGACGCATTCGTCCATGTTGAAGGAATGGGTCAGCGCCAGCACCGCATGCTTGGTGGTGGTGTAGGCCGGGCCCGGCATCTTCGAGACGTGGCGGCCGGCCCAGGACGAGACGTTGATGATCGCGCCGTCCTGCTGCTTGCGCATCGTCGGCAGCACCGCGCGCATGCAATAGAGCACGCCGTTGAGGTTGACCTGGACCAGCTTGTCCCAGCCCTCCAGCTCCATGTCCTTCCAGCTGCGCTTGGGAATGTTGATGCCGGCATTGTTGACGAGCAGGTCGATCCGGCCGTGCCTGGCGACGATCTGGTCGGCGGCCTTCTGGGCTTCGGCGGCGTTGGAGACGTCGAGTGCAATGGCCTCGGCGGCTCCGCCCGCCTTGATGATCTTCGCCACCACATTATCCAGGGCGGACTGGCGGCGACCCGAAACCACCACCACCCAGCCGTCGGCAGCCAGCGCCTCGGCGCCGGCCTCTCCGATTCCGCTGCCACCGCCCGTGACCCAGGCTACGCGTTTCCCGTTCTTGGTCATGCAAACTGTCTCCGTTGCTTCATCGGGGCGGTTTTTGCTAATCCAGCCCTCGGTTTTGACCGGCCTTGTCCAACAAGCCTTGTCGTACAAGTCCCTGCGGTCGAGGAAATCTTGCATGAACCCAGCAGCTAACGCCAACCTGTTTTCCCGCCTGTTCGACGGCCTCGACGACCCCAAGCGCCTCGCGATCGAGACGCATGACGGCGGGCGCATCAGCTATGGCGATCTGATCGCGCGGGCTGGGCAGATGGCCAATGTGCTGGTCGCGCGCGGCGTGAAGCCCGGTGACCGCGTCGCGGTTCAGGTCGAAAAATCCGTCGCCAACATCGTGCTGTATCTCGGCACGGTGCGGGCCGGCGCGGTCTATCTGCCGCTCAACACCGCCTATACGCTGAACGAGCTGGATTACTTCATCGGCGACGCCGAGCCGTCGCTTGTGGTGTGCGATCCCGCCAAGGCCGAAGGCCTCGCCCCGATCGCGGCCAAGGTGAACGCCAGGGTCGAGACGCTCGGCCCCGACGGCAAGGGCTCGCTGACCGTGGCTGCCGACAAGGCCAGCGGCGAGTTCACCACGGTGCCGCGGGCAAACGACGATCTCGCCGCGATCCTCTACACCTCGGGCACGACCGGCCGCTCCAAGGGCGCGATGCTCAGCCACGACAATCTCGCCTCGAACTCGCTCTCGCTGGTCGGCTACTGGCGCTTCACCGACAAGGACGTCTTGATCCACGCGCTGCCGATCTATCACACCCATGGGCTGTTCGTGGCGACCAACGTGACGCTGTTCGCGCGGGCGTCGATGATCTTCCTGCCGAAGCTCGATCCGGACCTGATCATCAAGCTGATGGCGCGCGCCACCGTGCTGATGGGCGTGCCGACCTTCTACACGCGGCTGCTGCAAAATCCGGCGCTGTCGCACGAGACCACGAAACACATGCGGCTGTTCATCTCGGGCTCGGCGCCGCTGCTGGCCGAGACCCATCGCGAATGGTCGGCGCGCACCGGGCACGCGGTGCTCGAGCGCTACGGCATGACCGAGACCAACATGAACACGTCGAACCCCTATGACGGCGAGCGGGTGCCCGGCGCGGTCGGCTTTCCGTTGCCGGGCATCTCCGTGCGCGTGACCGAGCCCGAAACGGGGAAAGAATTGCCGCGCGACGAGATCGGCATGATCGAGGTGAAGGGCCCGAACGTCTTCAAGGGCTATTGGCGCATGCCGGAGAAGACCAGGGCCGAATTTCGCCCCGACGGCTTCTTCATCACCGGCGATCTCGGCAAGATCGACGCCAAGGGCTACGTCCACATTCTCGGCCGCGGCAAGGATCTCGTCATCTCGGGCGGCTTCAACGTCTACCCGAAGGAAATCGAGAGCGAGATCGACGCCATGCCCGGCGTGATCGAGTCCGCCGTGATCGGCGTGCCGCATGCCGATTTCGGCGAAGGCGTCACCGCGGTCCTGGTGCGCCAGCCCGGCGCGAGCATCGACGAAGCCGCGGTCCTGAAGAGCCTGGATGGTCGCCTCGCCAAGTTCAAGATGCCCAAGCGCGTCTTCGTCGTCGACGAGTTGCCGCGCAACACCATGGGCAAGGTGCAGAAGAATATTTTGCGCGAGACGTACAAGGATATTTACGCGAAGAAGTGAGGGGGACTCGCTCTCTCGGCGTCATTGCGAGGAGCTCTTGCGACGAAGCAATCCAATCTTTCGCGGAGACAGCCTGGATTGCTTCGCTGCGCTCGCAATGACGGGGGTTGTGGCGGCTACTGTCCGCCCAACAAGCTCAGCACAAACCGGCTGCCGACGATGAACAGTTAGCAGCCGAACGCCACTTCCAGCCGGCGCTTCGACATCGGGCGCGCCGCCCTCACGCCCAGCGGCGCGGTGACGAGGCCCATCGGCTCACCAGCACGGCGCCGATCAGCGAGACGTAACCGAGCGGGTGGAATGCGGCGTGCGCATATCCAAACCCCGGTCGCGCGGGGACACCGGAATGGCGTGCGCCGGCGTGGGTTGGCGCCACGGCTGGGCGACCAGCCAGTTTTCGCGGCAGGGCCCGTTTAGATGCGTTCCAACAGTAATTTCAACGGACCTCGCTCCGCGCACAATAAGTGAAGATATATTCATTACTTTGTTGGCGGACGAACGTGCTGGTATACCAAGGCCCTGATTGGCCTTGCATCATCAACGCTCTAGAGCTGAACGACCGTTCGATTTATGGCGATTTGGTGATTGCGCGGGCCAAATCGACTCCGTAAATAGAGCCGACCTTTCCGATCCCCGCGCGCCCCCTGTTGGGCCGCAATACAACATCAAAGCCCATGACCGCACGGATCGAACGACCGCTCTCACCACACATGCAAGTCTACCGCTGGACGCTGACGATGGCGCTGTCCATCGTCCATCGCGCCACCGGCATCGCCCTTTACGTCGGCACGCTGCTGCTGGTCTGGTGGCTGGTTGCGGCGGCCTCCGGCCCGGCCGCCTATGCCCACGTCCAGGCCTTCGCCGGCAGCATCATCGGCCGGCTGATCGTGTTCGGCTACACCTGGGCGCTGATGCACCACATGCTCAGCGGCATCCGGCATTTCGTCTGGGACCTCGGCTACGGTTTCAAGGCCAACGAGCGGGAGGCGCTGACCTGGGGCGCGCTGATCGGCGGCATCGCGCTGACCGTGTTGGTCTGGATCATCGCCTATGCGATCGGAGGCGGACGATGAGTTTCGACGAATCCCACGGCTCTCCGAAGCGTTCCTCGATGCGGACCCCGCTCGGGCGCGTCCGCAATCTCGGCGCAGCGCATTCGGGCACGTCTGATTTCTGGCGCCAGCGCATCACCGGCGTCGCCATGACGCTGCTGATGATCCCGGTGCTGGTGATCATCATGATGCTGCTCGGCCGCAACCAGGTCGGCGCGGCGCAGATCCTCAGCTCGATTCCCGTCGCGGTGATCCTGCTGCTGTTCATCTTCGCCAGCGCCTGGCACATGAAGATCGGCATGCAGGTGGTGATCGAGGACTACGTCCATAACGAGAAGCTGAAGCTCGTCTCGATCATGTTCAACAACTTCTTCTCGGTCGCCGTGGCGCTCGCCTCGACTTATGCGATCCTGAAGCTGTCCTCCGGAGTGTAACCCATGGCCACCACAACGAATGGCTCGGGCAACGGCGCTCCCGCCACCAACGGCAAAGCCTATCCGATCGAAGACCACACCTACGACGTCGTCGTGGTCGGCGCCGGCGGCGCGGGCCTGCGCGCCGTCGTCGGCTGCAGCGAGGCTGGCCTGCGCACGGCCTGCATCACCAAGGTGTTCCCGACCCGCTCGCACACCGTCGCGGCGCAGGGCGGCATCTCCGCCTCGCTCGGCAACATGCACAAGGACGACTGGCGCTGGCACATGTACGACACCGTGAAGGGGTCGGACTGGCTGGGGGACCAGGACGCGATCGAATACATGGTGCGCAACGCGCCCGCGGCGGTCTACGAGCTCGAGCATTGGGGCGTGCCGTTCTCGCGCACCGAAGACGGCAAGATCTATCAGCGCCCGTTCGGCGGCATGACCATGGACTTCGGCAAGGGTCAGGCGCAGCGCACCTGCGCCGCCGCCGACCGTACCGGCCACGCCATGCTGCACACGATGTACGGCCAGTCGCTGCGCCACGCGGCCGAGTTCTTCATCGAGTTCTTCGCCATCGACCTGATCATGGACGACCAGGGCGCCTGCCGCGGCGTGATCGCGCTCAAGCTCGACGACGGCACGCTGCATCGCTTCCGCGCCCAGACCACGATCCTGGCGACCGGCGGCTATGGCCGCGTCTACGCCTCCTGCACCTCGGCCCATACCTGCACCGGCGACGGTGGCGGCATGGTGCTGCGTGCCGGCCTGCCGCTCCAGGACATGGAGTTCGTCCAGTTCCACCCGACCGGCATCTACGGCGCGGGCTGCCTCGTCACCGAGGGCGCGCGCGGCGAAGGCGGCTACCTCGTCAATTCCGAGGGCGAGCGCTTCATGGAGCGCTATGCGCCTTCGGCCAAGGACCTCGCCTCGCGCGACGTCGTCTCGCGCGCGATGACCATCGAGATCCGCGAGGGGCGCGGCGTCGGCAAGAAGAAGGACCACATCTTCCTGCATCTCGACCATCTCGATCCCGCGGTGCTGGCCGAGCGGCTGCCCGGCATCTCCGAGTCCGCAAAAATCTTCGCCAATGTCGACGTGACGCGCGAGCCGATCCCGATCGTGCCGACCACGCACTACAACATGGGCGGCATTCCCACCAACTACCACGGCGAAGTGCTGACCAAGAGGGACGGCGACGACAATGCCGTGGTTCCCGGCCTGATGGCGTTGGGCGAAGCTGCCTGCGTCTCCGTGCATGGCGCCAACCGGCTCGGCTCCAACTCGCTGATCGACCTCGTCGTGTTCGGCCGCGCCGCGGCGCTACGCTGCGCCGAGAAGCTGACGCCCAACGCCGAGCAACCGGAACTGCCGGCGAACTCGGCGGAAAAGGCGCTCAGCCGCCTCGATCATTACCGCTACGCCTCCGGCGGCACCCCGACCGCAAAGCTGCGTGAAGGCATGCAGCACGTGATGCAGAACAATTGCGCGGTGTTCCGCACCGGCGAGGTGCTGAGCGAAGGCCAGAACCTGATCGCGAAGGTCCACAGCGGCATCACCGACATCGCCGTGTCCGACCGCTCGCTGGTGTGGAATTCCGACCTCGTCGAGACGCTGGAGTTCGACAACCTGATCGTGCAGGCGGTGGTGACGATGAACTCGGCCGCCAACCGCACCGAGAGCCGCGGCGCGCATGCCCGCGAGGACTTCTCCGAACGCGACGACAAGAACTGGATGAAGCACACCCTGGCCTGGCTCGACGATGCCGGCAAGGTCAAGATCGACTACCGCCCGGTCCACGACTACACCATGACCAACGACGTGCAGTACATCCCGCCGAAGGCGCGCGTGTACTGAGCGAACATTAGCCGTCATTCCGGGATGGTCCGAAGGACCAGACCCGGAATCTCGAGATTCCGGGCTCGATGCTGCGCACCGCCCCGGAATGACGAAAGGTTAGAGCAATGGTTGAATTCGCACTTCCGAAGAACTCCAAGATTTCCGGCGGCAAGACCTGGCCGAAGCCCCCGGGCGCGACCGAGCTGCGCGAATTCCGGGTCTATCGCTGGAATCCGGACGACGGCAAGAATCCGAGCGTCGACACCTATTACGTCGACACCAACGATTGCGGCCCGATGGTGCTGGACGGCCTGATCTGGATCAAGAACCACATCGACCCGTCGCTGACCTTCCGCCGCTCCTGCCGCGAAGGCGTCTGCGGCTCCTGCGCCATGAACATCGACGGCCAGAACACGCTGGCCTGCACCCGCTCGATGCACGACGTGAAGGACGGCGCGGTGAAGATCAATCCGCTGCCGCATCAGCCGGTGGTGAAGGACCTCGTCCCCGACCTCACCAATTTCTACGCGCAATACGCCTCGGTCGAGCCGTGGCTGAAGACGACCTCGCCGACGCCGCAGAAGGAATGGCGCCAGAGCCACGAGGACCGCGAGAAGCTCGACGGCCTCTACGAATGCATCCTCTGCGCCTGCTGCTCGACCTCGTGCCCGAGCTATTGGTGGAACAGCGAACGCTATCTCGGCCCCGCCGCGCTGCTCCAGGCCAACCGCTGGGTGTCCGATTCGCGCGATGAAGCGACCGGCGAGCGGCTCGACAATCTCGAGGATCCGTTCCGGCTCTATCGCTGCCACACCATCATGAACTGCGCCAAGGCCTGCCCGAAGGGACTCAACCCCGCCGAAGCCATCGCCGAGCTCAAGCTCAAGATGGTCGAGCGCCAGGTCTGAAGACGACGTTCATGCTTCGCGTGCCGGCCGGACCGGCCGGGACGTTCCGAGATCGCGGTCAATTCGAGTAGAATTTTCTCCGGCCCGCGGGGCGTGCAAATTTTTCTGATCGCAACCTGCGGTTCCCGCACAAGCTGCTTCCTTCCTCGCGCGAGATTCAGTTAAGCTGCCGTCAGGGACGGAGCGACTGTGCAGAGGGCGCAACGCAACTCGCTGAGGCTGTTGCAGTGGATGATGGCGGCATCCCTGGCGCTGCCGGTTGCGCTGTTCGCGATCGCGGCCACGATCTCCTACACCTCGACCAGGGACATCGCCGACCGGGAGATCGAGCGCACGCTCGACGTCGCGCATGAGCACGCGCTCAAGGTGTTCGAGACCATCGATCGCAGCCTGGCCGAACTCAACGAGGTGGTCCGCGGCCTGTCCGACGATACCATCCGCGCGCGCGAGCCGGCGCTGCACCGCCGCCTGAAGCGGCTGACCGATTCGCTGCCACAGCTGAAATCGGCCTGGATCTTCGACGCGGACGGAAAGGCGCTGGTCAACAGCCTCGTCTCGCCGCCGCCGGAGCTGAGCTTTGCGGACCGCGACTATTTCTACGCCCATGTCGACCAAGCCATCGGCACATTCATCGGCACCGCCTTGACGCCGCGTCCGCCCTACCAGGGCGCGCGCTTCTTCGGAATGAGCCGCCGCCGCGATTCCGACGACGGCCGCTTCATCGGGGTGATCCAGGCCTCGGTCCTCCCCGAATATTTCGAGAGCTTCTACGCCCGCATCGGATCGGATCCCGGCAGCTTCTTCGCGATGGGCCGCACCGACGGCGCGATGCTCACGCATTTCCCGCGGCTCGACCGCGACATCAGGCTCGATCCGACCGGACCGGTCGGCCGCCAGATCGCGGCGCGCCCCGAGCACGGCCTCATCACCATCGCCTGGCCGTCGGACGGGATCGAGCGTCGGATCGGCTACCGACGCGTCGCGGAATATCCGATCTATGTCAGCGCCGGGCTCGAGACCTCGGCGATCCGCGCGCGCTGGCTGGCCACGATCGGCCAGCATCTGGTGTTCGGCCTTCCTGCCACCGCGCTGCTGTTTCTGCTGCTGGCGCTGGCGTTGCGGCGAACCCAGCAGATTCAGGCCGAAGCCGCCAAGCGGCGCGAGGCCGAGGAGGCGCTCAAGCATAGCCAGCGCCTGGAGGCGCTCGGACAGCTCACCGGCGGCGTCGCGCACGATTTCAACAATCTGCTGACGGTGATCCGCGCTTCCGTCGACCTGCTGAACCGGCCGCAACTGACGGAGGAGCGGCGCCAGCGCTACATCACGGCCATTGCGGACGCCGTGGGCCGCGCGGCCAAGCTGACCTCGCAGCTACTCGCCTTTGCGCGGCGTCAGACCCTGAAGCCGGAGGTGTTCGACGTCGGCGAACGCATGCAGTCGCTGCGCGACATGCTTGCGCCCCTGCTCGGACCGGCCATCGAGATCGCCATGCGCCTGCCCGCCGAGCCCTGCCTCGTCCGTGCCGATGCCGGCCAGTTCGAGACGGCGCTGATCAACATGGCAACCAATGCGCGCGACGCCATGCAGGGCAAGGGCAGGATCACCTTCAAGGTCGAGCCCGCGACCACCGTTCCGGATACGCTGGCGGGCGCGGGCGGCCAGAACTTGGACAGCCAGAACGTAGGCCGCCAGAACTTGGGCAGCCAGAGCTCGGCCAACCATGGCTTCGTCAGCGTCACCGTCAGCGACACCGGCATCGGCATTCCCGCCGCCCGATTGGGGCGCATCTTCGAGCCGTTCTTCACCACCAAGCAGGTCGGCCACGGCACCGGCCTTGGCCTGTCCCAGGTGTTCGGCTTCGCCAGGCAATCCGGCGGCGAGGTGACGGTCGCGAGCGAGGTGGGGCGCGGCAGCACCTTCTCGCTCTATCTGCCGCGCGTACCGCCGGAGCTGCTGCCGCAGCGGCAGGCGCCCAATACCGCGCCGGCCGTGGCCGGCAGCGGCATGTCGGTGCTGGTGGTCGAGGACAATATCGAGCTTGCCAATTTCGCCGCAGATGGCCTCACCGAGCTCGGCTACAGCATCACGCTGGTCGACAATGCGACCGACGCCCTCGCGGAGCTCGTCCTGGATGCGGACCGCTTCGACGTCGTGTTCTCCGACGTGGTGATGCCGGGGATGACCGGGCTCGATCTTGCGCAGGCCATCTGCGACCGCGGCATCGACGTGCCGGTCGTGCTGACCACGGGCTACAGCCAGGCCCTGTCACAAGAGGGCGTGACCGGCTTCGATCTGGTGCAAAAACCCTATTCGATCGAGGAATTGTCGCGCGTTCTGCATCGCGCAGCCCGGATCCGGCGCGTCAGGGACGGTGCCGCCGAATAGACCGCTCCGGGAACCCGAGGGAACCGGTTGATTTCTCTCGCGTTGTCCGCGCATGGACAAGCCGGCCGCCAAGCGCGAACAGCACCAGCCGCCGATCGTCGGGATCAAGGGCGAGAACGGCGCCGAGATCGAACCGCCACCGCCGGAGCTGCTCGAGCCCGATCCGGAGCTTTCGCCCGAGGAGGCCGAGCAGGCCCGCAAGGATTATCTGCTGACGCGGTTCTGGATCAGCGCGCGCGGCTTCTGGGGACGCAGCGGCGACCGCCTCGCCTGGCCGTTCTCGATCGGCCTCGGCCTCTTGATCATTCTCACCGTCGGCTTCCAGTACGGCATCAATGTCTGGAACCGCGCGATCTTCGATGCGATCGAAAAGCGCGATGCGGCCAGCGTCTTCCATCTCACCGCGATGTTCATTCCGCTCGCGATCGGCAGCATCGTGCTCGGCGTGGCGCAGGTGTTCGCGCGGATGGGCATTCAGCGGCGCTGGCGGGCCTGGCTGACGGCGAGCGTGCTGACGCGGTGGCTCGCCAGCGGACGGTACTACCAGCTCAATCTCGTCGGCGGCGATCACAAAAACCCCGAATACCGGATCGCGGAGGATTTGCGCGTCGCGACCGATTCGCCGGTCGATTTCCTGGCCGGCGTCACCTCGGCGCTGCTGTCGGCGGCGACCTTCATCGTCGTGCTCTGGACCATCGGCGGCGCGCTCACCGTCACGCTCGGCGGCACGAGCATCACCATTCCGGGCTTCCTCGTGATCGCCGCGATGCTCTATGCCGCAATCGCCTCGAGCTCCATCCTGGTGATCGGCCGCAGCTTCGTGCAGGTGTCCGAGGACAAGAACCAGGCCGAAGCCGATTTCCGCTACACGCTGACGCGCGTGCGCGAGAACGGCGAGAGCATCGCGCTGCTCGGCGGCGAGGAGGAGGAGCGCGACGGCATCGACCGCAACTTCAGCAGCGTGATCCGGCAATGGGCCCGGCTCGCAGGCCAGCACATGCGCACCACGCTGGTGTCGCAGGGCTCGAGCCTCGTTGCGCCCGTGGTCCCTCTCCTGCTCTGCGCGCCGAAATTCCTCGACGGCAGCATGACGCTGGGACAGGTGATGCAGGCGGCCTCCGCCTTCACCATCGTGCAGAGCGCGTTCGGCTGGCTGGTCGACAATTATCCGCGGCTCGCCGACTGGAATGCCTGCGCGCGCCGCATCGCCTCGCTGATGATGTCGCTCGACGGCCTGGAGCGCGCCGAGCAGGGCGATGGTCTTGGCCGCATCAAGCGCGGCGAGACTCGCAACGACGCCATGCTGGAGATGAAGGATCTCTCGGTCACGCTCGATGACGGCACCGCGGTGGTCGGCGAGACCGAAGTGGTGATCGAGCCCGGCGAGCGGCTCTTGGTGGCCGGCGAATCCGGCACCGGCAAGAGCACGCTAGTGCGTGCCATCGCCGGCCTCTGGCCCTGGGGCGGCGGCAGCGTGAACTTTCACCCCGACCGGCGGCTGTTCATGCTGCCGCAGCGGCCTTACGTGCCCTCGGGGTCGCTGCGCCGCGCCGTCGCCTATCCCGGCGCCGCCGATCACTGGACCGTGGACGAGATCGGCGAAGCCCTGCACAAGGTCGGGCTCGATCATCTCAAGGAGAAGATCGAGGAGGAAGGTCCCTGGGACCAGACGCTGTCGGGCGGCGAGAAGCAGCGCCTCGCCTTCGCGCGGCTCCTGCTGCACAGCCCCGACATCATCGTGCTCGACGAGGCGACCTCGGCGCTCGACGAAAAGAGCCAGGAAACGATGATGAAGCTGGTCACCGACGAGCTGCCGAAGGCGACCATCGTCAGCGTCGCGCATCGCGCGGAGCTCGAGGCCTTCCACAGCCGCAAGATCGTGCTGGAGCGCCGCAAGGGCGGCGCCAAGCTGGTCAGCGACATCGACCTGATCCCGCGCAAGGGCAAGCGCCGGCTGCTCGGGCGATTCCTGCGGCAGCGCAAGGCGCCGAAGAAGAGGGCGGCGTAGCAGACGTTCTCTCCGTCGTCCCGGACAAGCGCAGCGAAGCGGAGCGCAGATCCGGGATCCATCCCCCAGGGAGTACTCTTGCAAAGACTCGCAGTGGTCTGTGATGGAGCGTTGGAGTCCTCCTCAAAACCGGCTATGCATGCGCCGCCTGCAATGAGGATCTGCTGCTTGACGACTGACAATGCCCCTTCGTCCGCGCCGTTCGGCGCGTTTGCGCCGAACGCGGCGCAGGCCGCGATCATTCGCCTCGCGACGCAATCGGGGCTGAAGCGCGGCGCATTCCGCCCGTGGATGTCGCGGCTGGTGAACCTGCTGCGGAGCGGCCCCGTCGACGTGCAATATCAGGGCGCCTCGTTCCGGCTCTATCACCAGGGCAGCGCGACCGAGCGCGGCGCATTGTTCAATCCCGATTACAATCTCGACGAGCTCGACTTCCTGCGCCAGCACACCCGTCCGGGCGGCGTGTTCGTCGATGTCGGCGCCAATGTCGGCACGTTCGCGCTGGTGATGGCGCAACAGGTCGGCAGCGCCGGCAAGGTGATCGCGATCGAGCCGCATCCGCTGACGTTTGGACGGCTCTCCTTCAATCAAGCCGCGTCGAAAGCTGCGCAGGTGCGCCTGGTGCAGGCCGCGGCCGGCGACAGCGACGGCGAGCTGATGATCGAGAGCGGCGGCGGCAATCTCGGCGCCACCCACGTCGTCACCGGCACCGCCGGCACCGACGCGATCAAGGTGCCGTCGCGGCGGCTGACGCGCATCCTCGACGAGGCCGGCGTTACCCAGATCGATTCGCTCAAGATCGACGTCGAGGGTTTTGAAGACCGCGTGCTGATCGGCTTCTTCCGCGACGCGCCGCCGTCGCTGTGGCCGCGCGCGGTGGTGATCGAGCACCTGTCACAGAACGAGTGGCAGCAGGATTGTATCGCCGACATGGTCGCACGCGGCTTTACGATCGTGCGTAAGACACGAAGCAATACGTTCCTGTCACGCTGAAGACGACGAACTGGGAGAATGACGATGATTGATCACCTGGGATTCTCGGTCTCCGACTACGAGCGCGCGAAAACCTTCTACACCAAGGCGCTGGCGCCGCTCGGCTACGGCCTGATCATGGAAGTGACCGCCGAGCAGACCGGACACGCTGCGGCCGCAGGCTTCGGCGCCGATGGCAAGCCGGACTTCTGGTTCGGCGCGGAAGGCGCCATGAACAAGCCCGTGCATATCGCCATTCGTGCTGAAGACCGCGCCACGGTCGATGCCTTCTACAAGGCGGCGATCGCAGCCGGCGGACGCGACAATGGCCCGCCCGGCATCCGACCGCACTACCACCCGAACTATTATGGCGCCTTCGTGCTCGACCCTGATGGTCACAACATCGAGGCCGTCTGCCACGCGCCGGGATAAGGCAGACCCTGCGCGATGCGATAGGGAACATCGGCGCGGCATTATCGTTGTCTTTCTCCGGACAACTATCTCGATGATGCCGATGCCGATCGAACCGCCCGAGATTCCACCGTCGACACCCGGCACGCCGACCGAGCCGCCGCCGGGAATTCCGCCCGGCAATCCGCAACCCGAAATCACGCCGCCGGTGCGCGAGCCCGGCGAATCCCCGCGGCCCGACGAATTGCCCGGCCGCATGCCCGAAGAGATTCCATCGCGCGGACCGAACGGCCCGCTCACGCCCAATCCTGCAACGGATGCAAATTCAACGCAGGATCGCGCGTGAAGCGAGATCGCATGCGTGGCGATTGCAAGCTGCGTCTGAATGCGCAATGAACGTCATCATAGTGAGTCGATTTCCGTGCAGAAATAAATCGGGCCGCGACCGCTTCGCCTGCCACAATCCGGCCTAACGCGTAGCCGTTCATCAACACACTTCGTCAAAGAACCTTCCGGGGAAGTTCACCACCATGACCAATCTTCGTTTCGTGCTGCTTGCCACGACGGCTCTGACCGCGATGCAATTCGCAGGCTCTGCATCGCAAGCGCAAAGTGCGCCGCCGCTCGTGGTCGCGCAGGCCCAGCCGCAAGACACGGGCCCTGACGGAAAACCGAAGCAGCCGCCGAAGGGACCGCCAGCAGCGGCGCCGCCTGCCGCGCCCGCGCGGCCCGCCGCACCGCCGCCCGCGGCTGCACCTCCGCCCGCTGCGCCGCCGCCCGCGGCCGCACCGCAGCGCCCGGCCGCGCCAC
>NZ_JBWJZE010000017.1:0-131610 GCF_056429085.1 Bradyrhizobium sp. CFUWI | reverse complement strand
GTTACCCACATCCCCACAGCCACAACAGCAGCAGGCAAGAGTAGCGTAAAGTTACTGGGAAGAACGAACGGCAGCAGCTCCACTTAAAAAACCGGACCCAGTGGTCCTCAGCATGGGGTCCACTTCAGATTGGGCATCCATGTCCACAGCGGAGCTGTGGCGACTCTACGATGAGGTCACGACTGTTCTTGGTCGCAGGATGACCGCGGAAAAGGCCAAGCTCGAAGAGCGGCTTCGCAAGATTGAGGGGACGGCCGCTGCGGCCCGGGACGAAGAACGTCCGCGCCGCCCCTACCCCCCAGTGTTGCCGAAATACCAGAACCCGAAGAATCCGTCCGAAACGTGGTCCGGTCGCGGTAAGCAGCCCCGATGGCTGAAAGCTCAGCTTCGAGCCGGTAAAAAACTGAACGATCTCCTGATCGATCGCTCGTCCGCACAAAGGCGCCGCAGGACCGGCTGAGCGCCGGCCGCGCTATCGTAGTGCGCCGCGACGATCCCGCAGTCTGCCCCACGCGGAGGGCTGGTTGTACCTGGCCGCCGTCATGGATCTCTTCGCCGCAAGATCGTCGGTTGGGCGATAGTGCAACCACATGTGGGTCGACCGGGCTCGTTCATCACCGCCGGTACCGAACCCCTGCCGAGGCCCAGCGCGACATCTTCGCCTTCATCGAGGGCTTGCAATCGAACCCGGCTCACTTCCGCCATCGGCCCCGATTCTAACTCCTGATTTGATTATTTCCGACAAACTCTTGCACGATGGTTTGCAACCAATCTGTCCCGGCATCAACTGCATCGTCAGGAAGCGTCCGTAGCCATTCCACATGGCTCATGGAGCTTGGCTCTATTGCCAAAGGGCACGCAATTGAGGGGAGCTGCATGGCAGGCAGAGAGCTGACTCCAAGAAATTGAGCAAGCCTGAACCACCGCTCCGACATCCCGCTGTCAATGAGATGGATCGCTGCATCCATCGTCATCCCTAGATGAGACTGTCTCTGCTCGCTGGTTAAGCGTGCCTTTCGTACCGAAACATACCAAGAACGAAGGGCCGCTAGTTGGCCGACGTATTCCAGGTTTCGTTCGACTCTTGGACCAGAGAGCCCTCTTGCTTCGAAGGTCCAAGGAGCGTCGATCTCGCGCAGCTTTTCGGCATGGATTCGTCCGGCTCCAACATCCGAACGTATGACTTGCCCGGCAACAGTGAAGGTGCCGTAGCCTATCCGGTTAGGGCCCACCATCCCACTGATGCCACCTATAAAGATTCGCTCCTGCCTGAGAAAGACCCCTTGAGGAACGTCTCCAATCAGCGAGGGAGTTGCCTTGTCACCGGCTTCTCCCCACGGGGTGAAATTGAAATGAATGAACCCGCTACCGACTTCCGTGTGATTGGACCTTGAACGCCCCCCTGAGATAAAACAGTCGCAACAATTAATGAGCGAACCCAGAGTTACAAAGCTCGTCAGAATCGTGTGCTTAAGGCCGACCGCATGAGCAGTCGAAGCTTCCTCTTCAAGAAGAGTACCTCCGCGAATGTGCCCATTCGATCCTATTCTAGCTTTCGAAAGAAGCACCGAGTCGGTGACGAATCCGCTGGCGATTTCGGCGCCTTCTCCAACGATCGAGTTCACAACGGTTGCAGGTCCCTCGCTCCCCAGCTTTGCGCCAGGAGCAACAACGGTCCCGGACCCGAGCAAGCGGACCCCCGGGAAAAGTACAGATCCCGGAAAGATGCGATCAAGTTGAACTTGATCGTCGATGAATATTTGGCGGGGATCAACGAGATCCACGCCCTTCTCAGCAAGGAGCTCAAGTCTGTCGACGAGCGAAAGCTTCTTCATTTGTAGCGTACCTGGCTCGTTACATTGGATGTCTTAGGAACTGCGAACGACCGATCCCGCCGCGACTTTGTCAGATGAAGCCACAATCGAGCCTGGGCAAATTATAGCCCCAAGACCTAGTTGAGCTCCGTCGCCGACGAATGCCACCAGATCTGGTGCTTGAGCTGCTGCGTCTCCCACGAGACACCCTGCTCTGACCAATACGTCAGACCCCAGAACGCAGTTCTGCACAACGGAGTTCTCAGAAATGGTACAGCGGTTCATGAGTATGCTGTCAGAAACGAATGACCCGGCTCGAAGCTGTGATCCTGTCCCAATGAACGATCTGCCAAAAATTCTCGCCCCACATTCAACGACGCAGTCCGGGCCAACTATTAGAGGGCCGCTTAAAACGGCTCCCGATTTAACGTGACTATTCGGACCCAAGTAGACGAGCCCTGACACGATGGCCTTGTCTTCGATAGTCCCGTCAATCTGCTGCCGACCGAGCTTGGCGTAAAGCTGATCCCGAGAGGAAAATAGATCTTCAAGCGTTGCGAACCTCGACAGCCATTTCTCGAATTCTTCCTCCATAGGAGAGTAAAACAAGTCACTGGGCCGCATTGGTGTCTCCTGGCCTTCCGCCAAAGCTCGCAAGTCCGGCACTAAGCGTCTCTACCACGATTTGCCAAAGAGTAGATAATCCGAAGGGCTGCGAGCTTCGAAGCGCAGGTGACGGAGTGCTCCCATGGACCAGTGCAGTGCGCGGATCGGGGCCATTCTCGCCGACCAAGCAAACTCAGGGGAGTCCAAAGCCCCTATCACTCGTCGATCGAGCGGCTCCTGGTCGCCGACATGATTCGGCCAGGTTACGACGAAAGCCTCCGCGCCTTTCTCTACAGCTTACTGGGCCAACGGAAAGAAATGGCGATTCGCGTTACGCTGGCCGAGGCGGCGTTATGCTCCTTTGCCGTCGATTGTCGCCCACAGCTGATGACTGCTCGGCATCTGTACGCGAAGCCAACGATAGGGGACGCGCGACCAGAGCTTGATCTCCGGAGCGAGATTGTCGAGCACGAGATCGCCGCTCTGGGTGCGGACGAGCAGCACCAAATGATGCTCTCCGGAGCTGACGATGACCTCGCTCAGTAGCAAGGCCCGCGCCGGCCAGCCACGCCGCAGGAGTTCGTGGCGTTTGCTTACAGCGTAGTCATTGCAGTCCCCGCGATCGGGATTGATGCTCCACGCCTCGCCGGCCAAGCCGAGGTCATTGGGCACTGGCGCAATAGCCAGATTGACCACGCGATTAACCTCCAAGAGATCCACCCACCGCTCGTCGGTCAACCGGACCGGACCACCCCGGAATCCCCGCCGGGAGCGGCATTCGGCCTCATAGCGCAGGCAGAACATCGTGTACGTCAGAGGCGGAAGAGCGGGCGGCCCGAGTTTGATGCGCCCTGGTGCTGCTTGAGGAAGCGTGGGCATCGCCAGGCGTCCTGCGCCCGCCCATTCAGTACCTCCGGCCGCCATGACGACCGCCAAAAACAAGATGGAGCCGGAGACTCGATACATCTGCCGATCCCCTGCAAACACCACTGAGATTCGGATCCCGCCGCAGCAGGGCCATCGCCGCACCGCGCGGTTAATGATTTTTTCTATTTAATTATATTAATAATTATATAATGATCAAGCGAATAATAATGGATTAAATAATCCAGCCTCAGGCGAAAAAACGTTCTGCCTGCCAGGGGACGATCAGGGTCAACGGCGGTTAGTTCTTTCCGGGAACGCTGCGCCTACGCTGCCCTGCCGCCAGGCGAATGGATGCACTGAGCGGGCATGTTTCTTGCGTCGGGGAATCGCCGCAATCGCGCTCAATTTCGTGCGCGGGGCGGCGATGCGAGTCGAAGTCGCCGGCGTTGCTTCTCGCGCGTTGTGACGCCTGACAAAAGCCTGCGGTGGGATCTTCCAATCGGAATTCAATCCGAGCGCTGGGATTGGACGTTCAAGTCCGCTTGTGCCGCGTTTGAGGTGTGGGGTTGTTCGTCAAGGCAGCCGAACGAATTCCGCTACTGCGCCCACTGACCAGTCATGACGGCTGCTGCTTTTCGATCACCTTCCGGCAGTCTGCCAGCGGCCTCTTGATCAGCGTGTAATGGGCTCGCGACGGCCGGTGCGTGCGCGGCTGATCTCCCAGGGCCACAAATCCACTAGTTCGCCTGCTCCCGAAGTGGATATTTTTGCGCGCAGGGCGGGGGCGAGCCGTTCCAAAATCAGGCGCCGCTCCGAACGGATCTCGCGTTCGAGGGCGTCCGAGTAGATCGGAATCGCGTGGATTGTCTCACGCGGGATACGGCAGGATACGTGCCCAAATGGGGTCACTGCCCTAATCACGATGGCCTTGCCGTCCCACTCGACCTCGCCGACGAACTCAATGTCTCCGATAGAACTCAGTGTCATATCGAGCTCCCGACTCTGTTAATCATTGATTGTAAGTTTTGCTGTTTTCAAAGGATGATGGCGCGTCACCAGCCATCAGCGCCGGATTGTCACCGTCCAACACAAATTCGACTTTGCAGCGAATTCCCCCAGGTAGCGCCAAACGCGGATTCGGCAGGGCCAGACGCACCCCGAACGTTCCGCTCGCAGCGTCGAGGACACGATCGACAACGGTGACAGAGGCAGCATAGAGACCGGCGATAGGCAGCTCCGGTCGCACATTGGCTCTGCTGCCGGTACGGATTTGACCAAAATACGCGGTGGGCACGAACACTTCGACCCTCAGCGGATCAATCTGTGCGAGGGTGAACACTGGGCTCTGGTCATTTCGGTATTCACCCGGAACGAGAAGTCGCTCGACCACCACGCCGTCGATCGGGCTACGCAGCGCGCGTTGATTCAGAACCTCTTCGGCGTGCGCGACTTCCAGGCGAGCAAGCTCCTTGTGAAGCTTCGCCTCCTTGAGCTGCTGTTCGGCGACCCGCACCTCGGCTTCAACTTCCTGGAGTGAAGCGAGTGGACTGACGGACCTTGTATGAAGCTCCCTCAGGCGCTCATGTTTTTGATGCAGGAACTGCGCGCGAGCTTCGGCCGATTTAACGGGGGCATCATTGGTTGCGCGGGCCCGCGCCAGCGCCAGCGTCGCGGCCTCAACCCCATCTTCGATCTTGCCAATGATCTGGCCCTGCCGAACGATGTCGCCGCGGTCAACGTCGAGGCGCGCGATCATGCCGACCGCCGGGCTCGCCAGCTTGACGGTTTGTTGCGGCTCGATCACGCAATTGAATTCTCGCTTCTCCGCCGAGATTTCTAGGGTCTCCGCCCTTGCACCGGAACGGGCTAGCAAGATCCCCGCCGGCACGTACAAGCACAACAGGATGCAGCTCATGCGCTGAGCTCTGCGGACAATTTCCGCAATCGGACTCACCATGCGAGGTTCCCACCGAATTCCGCTTTTCCTCTCATATCATTTATATTATATTAATTTGACTTAATAGGGATTAAAATCAAAACTGCGATAAATATTTAAAGCAAGGGGATCGGCAAATGGCGACCCCTTCCGGCAGCAGCACCTGGTTATTGGTCGCTTGCTTTGGAAAGCACATGTCTGAGCCCGACTTGACGGCAAGCGGCGGCCCCGCTCCACAATTGCGGAGGGTGCCCTCAGATGCGACGACGTCGCCGCACTGGCAGGGATTGCTGAACGCAGGAAACGAAGCGACATTTGTTTCGGCCTGGCTGGCGCTGCAATGCAGCCGTATTGCCGGCGTGTCAGCTGGTCTGTTGCTCATGCGGGGGGTTGATTCAACTGCGCCGTCACTATCCGTGACGTGGCCGCCTCGGGATGTCGATGCCAGCGATCTCATGCGCCTGGCCGAAACTGCCTACAAGGAGCGTCGCTTGGTCGTTGCTCCCGGTCGCGTCGGTCCCGATTCCAGGCCGGCACAACCGGTGGCCCTGATAGTCGCCCAGCCACTGGGCACTACGAACGAGCCGATTGCGGCTGTGGCCATCGCATTGACGACGACGGCCGCCAAGCCTCTGGTTACCCCGGCCATCGTCGCTGAGCAATTGCGCTGGGGCGCGGGCTGGCTCGAGGCACTGCCTTGGGCTAGACATACCAAGGATCTCTCGTCTGACGTAACGCGAGCCGCATCGTGCCTCGACCTCCTCGTCACGGTGAACGCGCAGCCGCGGCTGAGCGGTATGGCAATCGCGGTCGTCAACGAGCTGGCCACCCGCCTGCGGTGCGAGCGCGTATCGCTGGGTGTTGTCGGTCGCAACGGCACAATCCGCCTGCGCGCGGTTTCATTCTCGTCCAGCTTCAAACGCGAGAGCCGCCTCGTCAATTCGATCGAGAGCGCAATGGAAGAGGCGATCGAGCAGCGTGAATGCGTCGCTTATCCGCCATTGCCAAGCATGAGACGCGTCGCGGCCATCGCCCACCGGGCGCTGGCGGAGGAAGCAAAGGCGTCGGGCTCGTCGACGATGTCAGCTGTACTGATCGGCCCCCATGGAAAACCGATCGGCGCTCTCACGCTCGAACGTCACCGCGCCGAGCCCTTTTCGGACGACGAGCTGAAGTTGGTGGAGGGGATCGCGGCGCTGCTGGGACCTCAGATCGGATTGCAGCTGCGCGCAAACCGGCTCTTGGGCGGACGTGTGGTTGATAGTATCGGCGACGGATGCGCGGCGCTGTTCGGCGCACGGCGGCCGGCCCTCAAGCTCTGCGTCGCCGGTGCCATCGCGCTTGCGCTGATCTTGGCCTTTGCGAAAGGCGAGCACCGCGTCACCGCGAAATCGGTCCTTGAGGCCGAAGTGCAGCGCGCAGCTGTGGCTCCGTTCGACGGATTTGTTCGAGCGGCTCCGGCTCGAGCCGGCGACACGGTTCGCCAAGGCGACCTTCTCACCCTGCTTGACGACCGGGATCTTGTTCTCGATCGGTTGAAGCGGCGAGCCGAACTCGACAAGCTACTTCAGCGCGATCGCGAGGCGCTCGCCAAGCACAATCGCAACGGCCTCGCGGTACTGGAACCGCAGATCCGGCAAGCGGAAGCCCAGTTGGCACTCGCGGAAGAGAACCTCGCGCGCACCCGCATCCTCGCTCCATTCGACGGTATTGTCGTCTCGGGCGATCTGAGCCAGATGCTCGGCTCTCCCATTGAGAAGGGAAAAACACTGTTCGAGGTGGCGCCACTCAATTCCTACCGCTTGATCGTTCAGGTCGACGAACGTGACGTTCGCTTCGTGGCGGTCGGACAAAGCGGCACCGTCGCACTCGCAGGCAGGCCCGGCGAACCGGTGCCGATGACGCTGAGCAAGATCACGCCGGTTACGCTCGCCGAGGAAGGACGCAATGCTTTTCGGATCGAGGCCCGCCTCTCGGAACCGGGCATTGCACTGCGCCCCGGGATGGAAGGCGTTGCAAAGATCAATTCGGGACGACGCTCGATTGCGTGGATCTGGCTGCATCCCGTGATCGATTGGCTGCGCATTGCCGCTTGGAAGTACCTGCCGTGAGAGGGGCGATATGACCACAGCCCCGTTTCTGAGCTCGTCCTGGTATCGCGTCGCGCAACTCAGGCCGAAGCTTCGCGACCACACCTCGATCTACCGACATCGGTATCGCGGCTGCATCTGGTATGTCGTTCAGGATCACGCGACCGGCCGCATGCACCGCTTGTCGCCCGCCGGCTACATGATCGTGGCCGCGATGGACGGCGTGCGAACGGTTGACCAGATCTGGCACGAGGTCGGATCCGCTCTTGCTGAGGAGGCGCCGAGCCAGAGCGAGGCCATCCAATTGTTGGCCGAACTCAGCGCTTTCGACCTGTTACAAACCGAAGTGACTCCGGATGCAAGTGCGCTGGTCGCACGTGCGGCGAAAGCCAAACGATCCAGGTGGCTCGGCAACGTGCTCTACCCGCTGGCCCTGCGGATTCCGCTCTGGCATCCGGTCAGGTTTTTCGAACGTACCCGGCCGCTTGCAGAATGGTTATTCGGGTTGCCGGGTGCCGTGCTGTGGCTACTGGTGGTGTTGCCGGCGCCTCTGCTCGCGGCACAAAACTGGCAGGAATTAACAGCCGACGTCTCCGACCGAATTCTAGCCACCGATAACCTTCTGTTGCTCGCGCTGGTGTATCTCCTGCTCAAGACGCTGCATGAATTTGGGCACGGATTTGCGGTCGCGGCGTTCGGGGGAACAATACCCGAATTCGGAGTCATGATCCTGGTGTTCGCCCCATTGCCCTATGTCGACGCTTCTGCCGCATCGGCATTCCGCAGCAAGTGGAGGCGCGCGCTTGTTGGCGCGGCCGGAATGATTGTCGAAGTGTTCTTGGCGGCGCTCGCGCTCTACGTATGGCTTACTGTTGAGGCCGGACTTGTCCGCACGCTCGCATTCGACGCATTGGCCGTCGCCGGTGTCTCGACCCTGGTATACAACGGCAATCCACTCCTGCGATATGACGGCTACTACATTCTCGCGGATCTGCTGGAAATCCCTAACCTGGCGCAGCGTGCTACCCGGTACTGGGGCTACCTTGTCAATCGCCATGTGTTTCGCGCGGACGGGTCGAAGGATTTCGTGGCCGCGACTGGCGAACGCATTTGGCTACTTCTATATGCACCGACTGCCTTCCTTTACCGCCAATTCGTGATGCTCGCGATCGCCGTGTTCGTCGCCTCGCAGTATCTCGCCTTCGGCGTCTTGATCGCGGTCTGGAGTCTGCTGACCGGTGTTGCGCTGCCCATCGGCAAGGCCCTGTGGTTCGTGCTCGCGAGCCCGAAGCTTCAACGCAATCGCGCCCGCGCAGTAGCTGCGACTTTCGGCATGATCCTGGCCGTCGGGTTGATGCTTTTCCTAATTCCGGCCCCTTGTTACACCACGACGGAAGGCGTTGCCTGGTTGCCGGAGAATGCAATCGTGCGCGCGAGAACCGATGGCTTCGCGCGCGTACTGCTGGTCCATCCCGGCATGAACGTCACGGTCGGGGAAGCGCTGGTCGAAAGCGAAGACTCGACACTCAAGGCCGAACTCATAATTCTCCGCGCACACGTCGCCGAACTCGAGACGAGGCTTGCCATCGAGCGCTTTACCGACCGCGCGAGCGCAGAGATCACCTCGACGGAAATAGGACAGGCACGCGCCGAGCTTGCGACCGCAACCGATCGCGCCGCGCGCCTCGTCGTGCACAGCCGCAGCGAGGGCACCTTTGCCGTTATGAAGCCACAAGATCTGCCCGGACGGTTCCTGCGCGAAGGGCAACAAATCGGTTACGTGCTTACTCCCGGCTCACGCATCGTGCGCGCAACGATCCGTCAGGACGACATCGACCTCGTTCGCCATCGGCTGCGGAGCGCCGAAGTCAGACTCGCAGAGCGCCCAGATGAGACATTGCGCGTTGAGTCCATTCGCGAAATACCGTCAGGCCGTGACGTCCTCCCCAGCAGAGCTTTGGGAGGCGCTGGCGGCGGGGCCTTCACCGTCGATCCCGGCGATCCCGAAGGCGTAAAGACGCTGCAACGCGTCTTCCAGATCGATCTTGTACTGCCCGAAATTGCACCGGCGGCCACCGCGTTCGGCGGCCGCGCCTACGTCCGCTTCAACTTTAATTGGGAGCCGCCGGGCCAGCAGATCTGGCGTCGTCTACGACAATTGCTGCTGTCTCAGCTGCAGGTCTGAAGGCATCCGTATGCTCACGCGCAAACGAAACTTCGTCGGTTTGGCCTCGGTGGCAGTAGACGCACCCTATGCGGAGCAGGCCGCTCGTCAAGAGATTGGACTCGATGCTGCCCTCCTCGACGCTTGGGGCCGGGTCTTGCCTTTCCTTCAGCCGGCCCTCGCGCGTGACCGCCTCGGCCGCTTCGTCCGGTCGGTCGGTGATCTGGAACCGCAGTTCGCTGTCCTGACGGACCGGCGCTTGCGCGAAACCGCGGAGGAGCTGCGCGCATCATTACTGTCAACTCCCCCCTACTCGCATCAAATGGCGCGTTCGTTTGCGCTGGCGCGCGAGGCGGCGCGTCGTCACGTCGGGATGCGTCTCTTTCCGGTCCAATTGCTCGGCGGCGCCGCCATGATGGGAGGCGCAGTCGCCGAAATGGAAACCGGTGAAGGCAAGACTTTGACGGCGCTGCTGCCGGCGATCACCGCCGCACTCATGGGACGTCCGGTTCATATCATCACGGTCAACGATTATCTCGCGCGCCGCGACGCCGAACAGCTCGCACCTATCTACAACGCGCTTGATCTCACCGTCGGGCTCGTCGAGCACGGGCAGTCGCGGCAGGAAAGGCAAAGAGCCTACGCGAGCGACGTCACCTATTGTACCAATAAGGAGCTTGTGTTCGACTATCTCCGCGATCGGCTCACGCTCGGCCCTCGCCGTGCCCGTTCTCGGCTTTCTCTCGACACAATATTCAAAAGCAGACTTGCCAGCCACCATCAAACACCGCTTCTGCGCGGTCTGCATTTTGCGATCGTAGACGAGGCAGACAGCGTCCTGATTGACGAGGCTCGCGTGCCGCTGATCCTCTCCGGAACGCAAGAAAGGCCTGAGAATGCCGGGGGCCTGCACGAGACCGCACTTGATCTCGCTCAACGCCTGGTGCCCGGCGACGACTTCCATGTGCGCGCAAGCGAGAAATCGGTGCGGCTAACCAGCCGCGGCGAAAGCCGGATCGCTCAGCTCGCTGCAGGACTAACGGGCCTATGGGCAATCCGACGCGCGCGCGAGGAACTCGCGCAGCACGCGCTTGCCGCCCTTCATCTCTACCGACGCGACGTTCAGTATATCGTCGCCGATGACAAGGTGCAGATCGTCGACGAGTACACCGGGCGCATCATGCCAGACCGTTCGTGGGACGGCGGCATTCACCAACTTATCGAGGCCAAGGAACATTGCACCATCACGGAGCAACGCACGACCCTTGCACAAATTACCTATCAGCGCTTCTTTCGCCGCTACGTGCACCTTTGCGGCATGACCGGAACGGCGATCGAGCCGGCAGGTGAACTGTACGGCATCTACGGCCTCCGCGTTGTACGCATCCCAACAAACCGGCCTTTGCGACGAACGAATGCCGGCACACGCTTGTTCCCGACAGCCAACGTCAAATGGGACGCCGTGGTCGCTTCTGTTCACGAGATCGTTCGCAAAGGTCGCGCCGTGCTCGTCGGGACCCGCTCGGTTGAAGCCTCCGAGCAAATTTCGCAGTTGCTTGGCAGATCGGGCCTCGAATCCGTGGTTCTCAACGCGCGCCAGGACCACGCAGAGGCCGAGATCATTGCGGGCGCGGGTCAACCGGGCCGCATAACGGTCGCCACCAACATGGCCGGCCGCGGCACCGACATACAACTACATCCTGCGGTCCGGAGCCGAGGCGGCTTGCATGTCATCCTGACCGAATATCACGAGTCCCGCCGCATCGATCGCCAACTCTTTGGGCGCGCCGGCCGCCAGGGTGATTCCGGTAGCTACGAAACAATCGTCGCGCTCGATGATGAGCTTTTCAGGCGCTTTATCAATCCGAAGCTTCTTCGGTTACTAGGCAAACAATCGAAACGAACGCAGCCAATTCAAGGAGCCTTGGAACGCGCATTGCGCAGCTACGGCCAACACGCAGCCGAGCGTCTTCACGGGCGAGCCAGACGTACCGCCCTCGCCGAAGATCTGCGTTTCAACAGGATTCTCAGCTTCGCCGGGACTGAATGATGGTCCCGCGCCCATCCGCAGCACACACGCAAATATTATTATATCTTGGAATCATTAATATATGGCCAGCACGGTACATTATGGTAATATTTAATTGGAAACTAAATATCAGTTAATTATCCAGCGCGATTTCAGATTGTGGCGTTCGGAGACAACGATGTCGAATTCCTGGGGCTTGTTCGGCCATCTGGCGCAACGGATCATTTACGGCAGCGCGAGAAGCGATCGCAAGACGATCGTCGATGGCAAACGCGATGCTAGTCATTCGGCTAGTCATTCGCCGCTGATCTTAGAGACGCTCGAGCCGCGCATGCTGCTCGCCGCGGATCCTCTTGGCATCACGGCAGGCTACGCCTTCAACGAGGTCTCGGGCACCACAACGGCTGATGCATCTGGTCACGGCATCGTCGGCACGCTCACGAACGGTGCGACCTTCACAGGGGGAAAATACGGCAATGCGGTCGCACTCGACGGCGTGAACGACCTGGTCGATCTCGGGAATCCGAGTGCGCTGCAAATGACTGGCAGCATGACTCTCAGTGCGTGGGTCTACGTCCATTCGTTCCCCGCTGATGATGCGCCTGTTGTGTCCAAGCGCACCTGGGGCGAATCCGGATACCAGCTTGACATCACCGCGGACACCGGGCCTCGCACGATCGGGTTCAAGCTCACCAACAGCTCGGGCGGGCAGATGTTCCGCTACGGCGCGACGGCGCTGCAGCCCAACACGTGGTATCACGCCGCCGGCGTCTATGACGCCGCGGGCCAAACTTTGAACGTCTATCTCAATGGCGTCCTCGACAACGGGCAGTTGACTGGCACAGTCACGAGCTCCCAGCAGAATTCGACGGCCAACGTGAATATCGGCAGTCGGCCGGGACGTACAGGATTCGATTTTCCTGGCCTTATCGATGACGTGCGCATCGCCGATCATGCGCTCACCCCCGATCAGATCCAAACCGATATGGCGACTCCCCTCGCCGGAACGGCAGACACGATTGCCCCGGCCGTGTCCCTCACGCCTCCGGCCCCGATCGTATCCGGGTCTGTGAGTCTCGCAGCGAGCGCATCGGACAACATCGGCGTTGCCGGAGTCAAGTTTCTGCTCGATGGCAACACCCTGATCGGCACGGAGGATACCACCTCGCCGTACGGTGTCTCATGGACCACGACCACGGCATCGAACGGCTCGCATGTGCTGACCGCGCAGGCACGCGATGCTGCCAACAACATAACCACCTCGACGCCAGTCAGCATTACGGTCGACAATCAGGCGCCGACCGGTACGGTGACGATCAACGGCGGCGCCGCGGCAACCAACAGCACCTCGGTCACGCTTACGATCACTGCGACCGATGCAGTGACTTCCGTCAAGCAGATGCGCTTCTCCAACAACGGGAGTTCATATTCGACGGCGGAAGCCTTCGCCCCGACCAAGGCCTGGACGCTATCGAACGCAACAGGCACTAAGACGGTCTTTGTCCAGATCATGGACGCCGCAGGAAACTGGTCCGCGGCCGTGACCGATACTATCGTGCTCGACACCACGGCGCCGACGATCAGTGGGCAGACGGCGACGAACCTAACCGCCAACACCGCACGAGTCACCTGGACCACCAACGAGCCCGCGACCTCGCGGGTCGAGTACGGATTGACGACCAGTTACGGATCGTCGACGACGCTTGATGCGACTCTGGTGACGGCACACAGCGTTACGCTAACCGGCCTTGCTCCCAACACTATCTACAATTTCCGCGTTCGTTCGATCGACGCTGCCGGGAACGAAAGAATCGGCTCAAACGCCACATTCACGACGACCGCCACCCAGGACACCACGCCGCCATCGACTCCTACAGGCCTGGTGGCGACCGGGGCTTCGACAACGCAGATCAATCTGTCGTGGAACGCCTCGACCGACAACGTTGCGGTCACCGGCTATCAGGTCTTCCGCAATGGTACCCAGGTTGGCACCCCGACGACGACCACGTTCGGCGATACCGGCCTGTCGCCAGGTACATCCTACACTTATACCGTGCGGGCGAGGGACGCGGCGTCGAACCTCTCCGGACAGTCCACAGCGGCCGTTGCCACTACACTGACGCCCGACACGACACTACCTACGTCCACGATCACAGGGCCGACGGGATCAACGACCGTTTCGGGTACGATCACGATCAGTGCCAATGCCTCCGACAATGTCGGGGTGGCGGGCGTGACTTTCCTGGTGGACAATATCGCGGTCGGCGGGGGCGAAGACCTAACGTCACCCTACAGCGTCAGTTGGGATACGACGACGGTCGTGAATGGCGTCCACACGATTACGGTACGCGCCCGGGATACCTCCGGAAACACCGGCGATTCGCTGCCCGTCAGCATCACGGTGTCAAACACTCAAACACCGGGTCTGGTTGCGGCCTATTCCTTCGATGAAGGATCCGGAACGACCGCGGGCGATTCCTCAGGGCAGTCGAACCTAGCCACACTCAACAATGGCGTCGCCTGGGTGGCCGGCAAGCATGGCCAGGCCGCAAGCTTTGATGGAGTGAATGACTACATCTCTATTCCAAACTCTGCCTCGACCAACATCTCCGGTAGTGCCCTTACATTGTCGACGTGGATCAATCCCCAGCCGCTCGCGAGCGGCGACTCCGTCGTTATCGGGAAGTTCTGGAATACGACCATGTCGTCACCTTACTACCAGTATGGACTGGAACTGCGCGGCGGCAATCAGACCGATTTCTATATTGGGACATCCAGTGGCGCGCGCGTCGCCGCCTCGGGAACCACCTTGCCATTCAACCAGTGGTCCCACCTCGCCATCACCTTCGATGGCGCGCAAGTCAAGACCTATGTCAATGGAAACCTCGTCAACACGCAAGCGCTGTCAGCGACTATCACGGCACGCGGCAACCCCATGCGCGTCGGAGCGGATGCGTCGACCGCGCAATTCTACAAGGGAGCGCTCGACGATCTGCGCATCTACAACCGCGTGCTGACCTCGGCGCAAGTGCAGTCGGACATGACGACGCCGATCGGCAACCCGACGGCCGGATCACCGCAGGTCTTGATAGATTCCCCAATCAACGGGGCGCAAGTTAGCGGCATCGTCAATGTGACTGCAGATGCAACCGACGATACCGGCATCGCCAATGTGCAGTTCTATATCGACAATGTCGCAACCGGATCCCCCGATGCGACCGATCCTTACGCGCTTGCGTGGGACACGCGTACGGCGAGCAACGGCGCGCACATTATCACCGCAAAGGCGACCGACATAGACGGCCATACGACGTTGTCAGCACCGATAACCGTCAACGTCGCGAACAGCAGCTTTTTCCAGAACGAGATTCTCGCGACGGGGTTCAATCTGCCGACCGCGATCAAATTCCTTCCCGATGGCCGCATGCTGGTGGTGGAACTTGCGGGCACAATCAAGATATTGCCGCCGCCCTACACCACGCCCGATCCAACGCCGTTCCTGCAACTCACCAATATCGGCTCGGCGGGCGTACAGCAAGGCATCTATGACATTGCACTGGACCCCAACTTCAACACCAATCATTACTATTACATCTTCTATACGCTGGGGACGCCGAACGTGGATCGCTTCTCGCGCTTCACGGCGAACGCGACGCTGACGGGTACTGTCCCTGGCAGCGAGTTCGTCATCTATCAGGATACGGAAATTGCCAATGCCGAGCACCACGGCGGAGCGATCAACTTCAGCAACGACGGCAAGATCCTGCTGACGACCGGGGAGCATTTCCAGGCTGGCGACGCGCAAGACCTCACGAAGCCGCGTGGCAAGATCCTGCGATACAACATGGACGGCACCGTTCCCACCGACAATCCGTTCTACGACGGCAACGGACCGAACTACGATGCAATATGGGCGCTTGGCCTGCGGAATCCCTTCCGCGCCTACTACGACGCGCCCACCGGGCGGCTGATCATCGGCGATGTCGGCGGGAACGGCTATTCAACCGCAATCGAGGAAATCGACATCGGAGCGAAGGGTGCCAATTACGGCTGGCCGGACGTAGAAACTCCGAACGGGAATCCCGCCTACACTGCACCGGCTTACTACTACCCGCACTATGGACGCGACGCCGCGGTCGTCGCTGGATTTGTCTATCACGGCACACAATTCCCAAGCAGCTATCAGGGCAGCTTCTTCTTCGCGGATTACACTCAGAACTGGATCAAGCGGCTGACGTTCGACGCCAACGGAAACGTCGCCGGCGTCTTCAACTTCGAGCCAGCCGACGGTTCGGTAGATGGCCCTTACGGCGACATTGTCTACTTGACCGAAGGCCCCGATGGCGCGCTCTACTATGTCGACCTCGGCTACTCCGATATCAGCGGCACATTCGGCCTAAGCAAAATCCGCCGCATCGAATTCATTCAATCGGATCTACCTCCTGTAGCGACGGTTTCGGCATCACCAACGAAAGGACCCAGCCCGCTGACCGTCAACTTCTCCAGCAACGGTTCATCTGATCCGGAAGGAAAGCCTCTCACCTATTCGTGGAACTTCGGTGACGGCGCGACTTCGACCGCGGCCAACCCATCGCACACCTATACGGTCTCCGGCCCTTATCAGGCCCGGCTAACGGTCTCCGACGGAGTCAATTCGACGCTATCGACCCCGATCGCAATCAGCGTCGGCAATAGTCCCGTTGTGAGCCTCCTTGGACCAACCGATGGCGCAATCTTCAGGGCGGGCGATGTGATCACATTTAGCGGCACCGCAACCGATGCCGAAGATGGTACACTCGCCGCAAGTGTCTACACCTGGAATATTGACTTCCTCCACGAAGGTCATGTTCATCCGGGCACCCCTATCACCGGCGTGACCAGCGGTACGTTCACGATTCCGACCAGCGGTCACGACTTCAGCGGATTCACGCGGTATCGAATAACGCTGACCGTGACCGATTCCAGTGGGCTGCAATCGAGCCAATCCGTCACCATCCTCCCCGATAAGGTCAATCTCAATTTCAGCACGACGCCTGCCGGATTAACGTTGTATCTGGACGGCATCGCGCACACGACGCCGTTCACCTACGACGCGTTGATCGGCTTCAATCACGAGATCGAAGCGCGCAACGCGACCGTCGGAACCACGACCTACAACTTCGTCTCCTGGTCGGATAGCGGTACTCAAGACCACACCATCACAGTCCCCGTCGGCGGTGCGACCTATACTGCGACTTATAATGCCGTCACGACGCCGGCCCCCCTGGCATTCGTGCAGGCGAATTCAGCCACGCCGCAAACCAACCAGACGCAGGTCTCGGTCGCCTACACGAACGCGCAGACAACAGGCAACACGAACATCCTCGTGATCGGATGGAACAACACGACATCAAATATCACATCCCTCACGGACTCGGCCGGCAATGTTTATCAGCTCGCCGTCCCGACAGCGCGAGGTAGCGGCATCAGCCAGGCGATCTACTACGCCCCGAATATCAAGCAAGCCGCCGCCGGCACGAACACTGTGACCGTGACCTTCAACACTGCGACTCAATACGTGGACATTCGCGCTCTGGAATACAGCGGTCTCGATGTCATCAATCCGTTCGATGTCGGGGCCTCGGCGGCCGGCACCAGCAGTTCAGCCAGCAGCGGGGCCGTTACAACGTCCACCGCGCATGAGCTCATTTTTGGTGCCGGAACGACGACGGGTGGTTTCACTGCGGCAGGCAGCGGGTTTACCACGCGCATCATTACAACGCCCGACCTTGATATTGCCCAGGACCGGTTCGTAACCGCGACAGGTAGCTACAGCGCGACCGCATCTCTCCAAGGCTCTGCGGCATGGGTGATGCAGGTCGCGACCTTCAAGGCAGTGAGTTGATCTGCATGCCGCAGTCCCAAGGCTTATGCGCCAACGCCGTTGCGTACAACCGCGTGTGCAGCAACGCCGTTGAAATGGCACGAGGCACTATATTATGACTGCTTCGGATGAACCGATTGTTGGTAGTTGCGCATCGGCGCTGGCGAAGGACCTAACTCGAGGTGAGTTCTTCGCGGGTCTATTCGCTCTCGGTTGTGCGAGTGGCTTAGCATCCCGCGTCATTCAATCGGTCCATGGGCTTGGATGGCTAGATGCGCTTCTTGGCACGTTTGAAATCAGTGTACTCGTTTGGATATCATGCGCCGCTGGAATTTCCCTCGTTCTTCAAGACCGAACGATCGGGATTCGCTCTTCAGAACTCGTCTTGGGAGCGGCCTTTGTGCTGCTCGCCATTCTACCGGTAGGTCCCGTCAGTTGGCTGGCAGTAACCGCGCTCAGTCTCTATGTCATCAACACGGCCGATGCCTCATCATCGCGGCGCGGCGCTCTCATACTACTGGCTGTTACCGTGCCCATGTTTTGGAGCCGGCTATTCTTTCATTTCTTTGCCGAGCTAATTTTGCGGATCGATGCGGGTCTCGTGGGTTGGATACTGCGCAGCTCTCGAACCGGGGACGTCGTCGAATTTGCCGACGCTTCCGGCGTTCTGGTCATTCTGCCAGGGTGCTCTTCGCTCGCAAACGTATCGCTTGCAGTTCTATGCTGGGTGACTGTGAGCCAGTTAGTCAGCCACAAGAAATCTGCTTACGATCTATTCTGGTGCCTGATGGCTTGCATCTCCGTCGTAGCGGTGAATGTCACTCGCATCAGCTTTATGGGCCTGAGCCAATGGCACTACGCCATGTTCCATAGTTGGTGGGGCGACGCGGTCGCGAACACGACCATTTTGGGCCTGACGGTCGGCTTCTGCGTGCTGGGGGTGAGGCGTGAGCTCTTCCGCCGGATTTAAGTGGTTTATCGCGGCCGTGCTATTACTGGCCACTGGATGGAAGATTGCGATTCCATTCGAAAATCCAGGCCAGCTAAGAGAGGATATTGTTAGATTCCTCGAACGAAATCACTTCAGCGTCACAGCAACCAATGAAGTTACGACAGGTACTCTGATCATCCGAGCCACCAGAGCGTCGTGTCAATTGCAGGTCGCTAAGCTTACTCCGGACGGATCGAACCGACATCTCATTCGACATCTTGCAACAGGGACCGATCGCTCGTTCGTCGTATTTCGGGGCGAAGTGTACACGCAGCAACCGACCGCATGGACAGTGTTGCACTATCTGCGATCCAGATTTCTTCGCGAACTTGGATTCATTCGACAAATCACTCCCGTCATCGACGTGGCGGAAAGCTTGGCCTGCAATGCAGAACGGCTCCCATGGAGTGAACTTCAGGATCGCCCCGCGTGATTCAACGAGCTCTCGGATGTTCACGACTCTCCTCATATGGATATCTGAACTTCGATGCACCGACGTCAAATTGTCGCGCGCGTATTGTCAGCTGGTATCTACCCGAGATTTATGTTGACTGAATTTAATTATTATGATTATTAAAAGATCAAATATTTATTAATGCGCCGTGCTAAGGGAGAAGAAAATATGACCTTGCCTGGGTGGGTCCTTGCGATTTTCCTCACGATGGCCGCGGCGGTGCCGGCCGGCGTCTATTTCACGGCTACTCTGTTCTTTCCTCCCGACCAAAGCTACACTTACGTCGGTCAGGGGACGGCACAGGGCGCACCTGGACCGATCGCGGGCGCGGGGCTATCCTTCGCCGCAGTTGCGTATGCGGCCTATTGGGTAATCAAGCGCCGTCGACGCAAACCGGACTAAGCAATCGGCTCTGTTCAGAGCGATGATCGAATGATCCTGCTCGGGGCGTATGCTTGCGAGCAGGACAGGAGAAGTCGGATTGAGCCCACGCTGTTTGCAGGCTTGCAAGCCGAGTACCGGCCGCTCGACCGACAGGCCATCCCTGCGCGCAAGTGGATGAATGCCGATGATGAGGCGTCAGCGCGCCTTGAACGCACGCTCCGCCTGATCTTCGCGCTTCGTATGAGCCGGCGCAGCCATTCAACGGCAAAGACCATAGCCGTATTTCTCCGGGGTCAAATCTTCATACAGTGATAGCTCGGGTAGGACAGATTTCACATGCCGAGTGAGCTGCTAGTCGTTCTGGGGGCTGAAGCTACAATACTTGCCTGCGTGGCGGCGATGACCCTGTACGCCAGGCGAATGGACGTACTGAGCGGAAGGTCGATCGAGCGATCGCTAGTTTCGCCCACGGGCAGTAGACATCCGTCACGCTCGATCCGCCGAAAGCCGCGCGATTTGCTGCGGTTGATCAGGAGGTGGCGCGAGCTCACTACGCTCGCCCCGCGAAATCTCTGGCAGCGATCTGATATCCCCAGAACGTCGCGGTTAGGCCTTCAAGCCAGATCACAAACTCCGTCCCGGCTCGTGACGCGCTTTCGTCCGTCGGGCACGCCCGCCGGCGATGCGTCCGGCCGACCAGCCCTGGTTTCAGAGCCGGGCCGCAATGTCGACCCCACCGAATAGGCGTCGACCCCGCTTGCGTGAGGTCAAACGCTGCCCAGCTTCCGCGAAGACTCAGCGCTCCTTGAATGCACGCTCCGCCTGATCGTGCAGCGGCTTGAGCAGATAGGACAGCGCAGTCCGACCAGCCGTCTTGATAAAGACCTCCACCGGCATGCCCGGCAGCAGCTTGGCCGACCCGAGTTTTACCAGCTCTTCGGGCTTCAGCAGGACGCGACCCGTGTAGTAACTCGTGCCGGCACGCTGATCCTGTGTGATGTCTGCCGAGACCAAGCTGACCTCTCCGTCGATCTCGGGCGTGGTCTTCTGGTTGAACGCTGCGAAACGCATCGTCGCGGTCTGCCCCATATAAACCTGGTCGATATCGCGCGGTGCGATCTTGACCTCGACTGCAAGCGAGTCCGCATCAGGTACGATCAGCATGATTTGCTCGCCGGGAGAAATGACCCCTCCAACCGTGTGGACGCTGAGCTCGTGGACGCGGCCGGATTGTGGTGCCCTGATATCGATCCGATTCAACTGATCGACCGCCGCAGTCTTGCGCTCGCCCAGTTCGGAGAGTTTCGAGCGCGTTTCGATCAGGTCCTTGCCGACCTCCGTCCGCAGATCCTGGTCAACCTGAATGATCTGGAGGCCAATTTCGGAGATCTTGCCCTTCGACTGCGCAACCATGCCGGCCAACTGGCTACGCTCGCCTTCGAGGCGCGCGGAGTCGCGCTCGAGGGAACTGAGCCGCGTGATCGGCACCAGATTCTTCTGCCAGAGGCTGCGTACGCCTTCCAGCTCCTGGCGAATGAACTCGACTTCCTTCTGCTTGGCCTCGATCTGCCCCGTATAGCCCTTGATCTCGTTTTCCAGCTGGGCGCTCTTCTCCTGCAACTGCGCTTTTTGGCCGCTCCTCGCCTGACGACGCAGATCGAACAGCTTCCGTTCCGCAGTGATCGCGCGGCTCGCCTCGGAGTTGCTCTCCTTGGCCCGATCGAGCAGCAGCTTGGGGAACATGACCTGCTCGGCGCCATCACGTTCGGCCTCGAGACGAGCCTGCCGCGCGAGCAGCTCATCGATGCTGTTGGTAACGATCGTCGCATTCGCGAGCGTCTGGGTCTCGTCGAGGCGGATCAAAACGTCGCCTGCATTGACACGGTCGCCTTGCCGCACGCGCAATTCTCCGACGATCCCGCCGGTGGCGTGCTGAACCTTCTTAACGCTCGAATCCACCACGACCACGCCCTGGGCGATCACCGCACCCGACAATTGAGTCGTTGTCGCCCAGCCGCCGACCCCAAAGGTCACCAGAGCGAACATGATCATTCCAACGATCATGTAACGCTGGATGGATTGCAACGCCGGCGCTATCTGACCGCTCATCGGCCTCCTCCTTGAGCTTCCGCGACGACCTTGAGCGGTACCGGATTTCGCAGCACTTGCCTGAGAACCTCCTCTCTCTTGCCGAAGGACTGAACCCTGCCTTCGCCGAGGCACAAGACATGGTCCACGCCTTCCAGCGCCTTCGGGCGATGCGCGACAACGGCGACAATCCCTCCCCGGCGGCGCACGTTCAGGATCGCCTCGGTCAAGGCCTCCTCGCCCTCGGCATCGAGATTGGAAGAGGGCTCATCAAGCACGACCAGGAATGGCTTGCCGTAAAAAGCGCGCGCGAGCCCGATACGCTGCCGCTGCCCCGCCGACAGCGCCAGCCCTCCCTCGCCGATCTTCGTGCCGTAGCCGTCCGGAAGGGAGAGGATGAGATCGTGCGCGCCCGCGGCATGCGAAGCTTCCAGAACTGCGGCGGCCGTTGCATGCGGGTCGAACCGTGCAATGTTCATCGCAATGCTGCCGTCGAACAATTCGACGTCCTGAGGCAGATAACCGATGTGCTTGCCGAGGGCGTCCGAAGACCAGTGATCGAGCGCGGCGTTGTCGAGCCGGATCCTACCTCGCATGCATGGCCACACTCCCACCAGCGCACGTGCCAACGTCGACTTGCCCGATCCGCTCGGACCAATGATTCCAACCGCCTGCCCGCTCCGCAGCTGGAACGACACTTCACTGACGGTGGGCCTCTGCGCGTTTGGGGCGCCGATATAGAGGTGCTCGGCAGTGAGGGTCTCAACCGGCGGAGGTAGCGCCAACCGCTCCTCGTCGTGAGGCAGAAGCTTCAGCAGCCCATCGAGCCGTTGCCCTGATTGCCGCGCGGCGACGAATCCTTTCCAGTTCGCGATGGCCAATTCGACGGGCGCCAGTGCCCGCGCGGTGAGGATCGATCCGGCAATGATGATGCCGGCCGTCGATTCCTGGTTGATGACGAGGACGGCGCCAACGGCGAGAACCAGCGATTGCAAGATCGCCCGAAAAAGCTTGGAGGCACCACCGAGTCCGTTTGCGACGTCACTGGCTCGCTCATGAGCCGCGAGGTACTTCGCGTTGACATCCTGCCAACGTAGAGCCGCCTGTTGCCGCATGCCCATGGCCTGTAGAACTTCGGCGTTTCGCCGCCCCTCGAGCGCCAGTGCGGTTCGCGAAACGGCGAGACGCGAGGTCGCCTTTGCCGGGCCTCGCGTGCGGGTTTCCGTGAGCATCGTAATGCCGACCAGCACCAGCGCGCCGGCCAGCGCAGTGACGCCGATCCAGAAGTGAAAGAGGAAGCAGACGCCAAGATAGATTGGCATCCAGGGCAGATCGAACAGCGCCGTCGGCCCTCCGCTCGACAGGAAGCTGCGGACCTGATCAAGGTCACGCATTGGCTGCAAGCCATCGCCATCGGCTCTGGTCTTCAAGGGCAGGCGAACAAGCGCATCGAATATGCGAACGCCGAGCGCTTCATCAAAATACCGGCCGACCCGGGCGCTGATCCTGCTCCTGACGAGGTCGAGCCCGCCCTGAAACAGGTAAAGCACCGTGGCCAGAACCATCAAGGCGATCAGCGTCGGTATGCTGCGCCCGGGCAGCACCCGATCGTAGACTTGCAGCATGAAGAACGAGCCGGTGAGCATGAGGAGATTGCTCATCCCGCTGAAGGCCGCGAGAGCCCAGAAAATCCGGCGGCAAGACCGCAGGAAAGCCGACAGCTCTGACCGCGACTCATCATCGTCGCCAGCCGACCGCGGGACACCGGAGAACAGTCGTTGCCGCAAGACTTCGACGAGACGCTTTGCCCAGCCGATCGGCCCCTGCGTCCGCAGTTCGGCATCTTCCGCCCACTGTCGTGCGACGACCCCAAGTCTCGTCAAACGCGAAAATTGGATCCGATAAAGGCTTGCTGGCAGGGAGATTACGCCCCACCGTTCAGAATTTGTCATGGCTCCCGCCCTTGAACCGTGCCTTAAGTGATGATCCCCGAGAGGCTCCCCAAGGCTGATGTGAGTTTGATTTCCCTGTCATCGAGCTACTGTTACGCGAGATAGAAGTCAGACCGATTTTGCACCGAACCAAGCCAACTTGAGCGTGTCGCCTCCCCGGTAGCCGGCGCGGACATGATAACCGTCCTGCCATTTAATTCGCTCAATCCGCTCTCCCAGCTTCCAACACGTACTCCGCCGCGAAGTCGTTCGCAGAGCGCGATGTCGTGGTGATTTGTATCCACCACCTCATGGTTAATTAGCCTGGCCTCACGTGCCGGTCGCCATGGGCTTTTTTGGGACCAGATGGGGGCCGGGCCGAGGTTTTTTTAACCAGCACGTCAACTCGCGGTACTACAATAATCGCGCGATACGCCTTCGATTAAATCGTCGCGAATTTCCCTGATGTCATGCCCAACCACGAAACTCAACACGCCTCCATCGCGGCACGGCCTGAACACACAGAAATCGTTTACTAAAAAGCTCGGCCAGCCGATCCGACCAACAACTAAGCACGGACTTCCGCGCGATATTTAATTTTTAATATTCAATTTTCACGCGCTCACATTTTTTAATGCGATGAGGGCCAAACAACGCTGGTGATCGGAGCGAAGAAAGAATCGCGCCTGGACGCGTTCGATGCTTGTCGCGACCGGCCTGAGAATCACCTTCGCACGAAGCGCGACTGGCTCCAGTCGCCCGCATTGATCTTGTTCGCGCGCTGTATCCAGCGATAAAACGGGACGCTGCTCACGCGTAGACCGCAATAGAGGCACAAAAAAAGAAGGCGGGGACCTCCCCGCCTTCCATGATCTGCACCGCAGATCGGCTACTCCATGTCGCTGAATTCGCGACTACGCGAAATGGAAGTCGTGGCTGTTCAGCTTGTCGAGCTGCGTGTTCTTCAGCGTCAGCGTGTCGCTTCCCGTAGCGATGACGACGTCGCGGCCTGACTGGGCCGCGTGAGAGAGAACGCTTGCAAAGCTGTCGAACACGCTCTTGCTGAACTCGATCGTGTCGTGAGCTGGTCCGCGGGCAGCGAAGTCCTTGATGACGTCGTGACCGAAGTTCGACGCGAATTCGAACGTATCCGCCCCCCTTTTGCCGACCATGACATCATTGCCCGCGGTGCTGGTCAGCGTATCGCGGCGGCCGGAGCCAATGATCGCCTCGCCCGAACTGGTCCCGACCACGTGGCCGGTCGTGTCGACCTGCTCGGCGGTAAAGGCGTGGGTCCTGCCCGACAGATCGGAGGTGTGGAAGCTCCACTTGCCATCGGCTCCCGCCGTGACCGAACCGACCGACGTCGTGCCGTCAGACAGCCTGATCTCGCTGTTGGGATCTGCAATGCCCTTGATTGTTGCGGTGTGATCCCAATGCGGACGCACATTGGTGACTTCCACCGTCGAGCTGCTCTCCTTGGGGTCATGCGAGCCAATTGGCGGATCGATCGGCTGCGACAACGCGCTGGTGTTGCCGGCAGCGTCGGTGGCGGTCGCGGTGAAGGTGTGGGACCCGTGCTTGAGATTCGGGGTCGTCACGCTCCAGTCGCCGTCGCTTCCGACCGTCGTCGTGCCAAGCAGGGTCGTGCCTTCATAGAGCTTGATCGAGCTCCCCGCCTCCGCCGTTCCGGATACCGTTGCGCGGTTATGCGTGGTGGGATCGCTCAACAGAACCGGAGCATCCGGAGCAGTGGTATCCACCGTTACATCCAGCGCAGTCGATGCCTTGCTGGTGACGCCAGAGACCGTGTCCGTCGCAGTGAGGCTGTGCTTGCCGTCGAGCAGCGCAGCGGTTGAGTAGTGCCAGGCTCCGTTGGCATCCGCCGTGGCGATGCCGAGCTGGGTCGTGCCGTCGAACACCTTTACCGTGCTGTTGGCAGCTGCAGTTCCCGCCAGGGTCAGCGTCTTGTCGCTGGTGATGTGATCACCGGCGACACCGCTGTCGGTCGAGAAAGAGGTGATCTTCGGTGCGGCAGGCGCAGTGGTGCCAGTGCCCGAGGTGCCCGTACCCGAGGTGCCAGTGCCTGAGGTGCCAGTGCCCGAGGTGCCGGTGCCCGAGGTGCCCGTGCCGGACGTGCCCGTGCCGGACGTGGCGGTGCCAATGACCGGATCCACGGCCGTCGACGCTGCGCTAACGTTACCGGCAACGTCGGTCGCCTTCGCCGTCAGGGCGTGCGAACCGGCCGACAAGGCAGACGTCGTGACGCTCCACGCGCCGCTCGAGTTGGTTGTCGCCGTCCCGACCTGCGTCGTTCCATCAAACACCCTGATCGCGCTGTTCGCTTCAGCGGTCCCCGACATCACGACCTGATTGGTCGCGTTGACGGTATCGCTCGCGATCGTTGGTGCGGCGGGTGCCTTGGTGTCGACGGTAACAGCCACCGCTGCCGAGGCCGCGCTGGTCTGGCCCGACGCGTTGGTCGCGGTCGCCGTCAGCGTGTGCTTTGCGTCGGTCAGGACCTGGGTGATGTAGTCCCAGCTTCCGGTCGAAGTCGCAGTCGCCGTACCGATCTGGGTCGAACCGTCGTAGATCTTGACCGTGCTGCCGGCAGCAGCCGTGCCCTTGAGCTCGAGCGTGCTGTCGTTCGTCACACCATCGCCGCTGACGCCGCTGTCGGTCGAGAAAGAGGCTACAACCGGCGCCGCAGGGGCACTCGGAGCAGGCGAGGTTGGCGGCGTGTAGGTTGGCCCAGTGTAAGCAGGCGCATTGGCATCCTGCTCGACCTCGCCGGTCACCATGTTCACATTGTGCACGAAGGAGGTCTGGGAATAGGAGTCGTCCGGGCCAGCGGCCGGATAGTTGAACCCGAAGGCTTTGGTTACATCGAAATAGTTGTCGTGCGTGGAAAATGCCCCGCTCAGATTGGCGGCATCGGTCCCCGGACCGGAGACGGACATCCAATAGCTGACGCTGCCGATCAGAGTGTTGCCGGCAAACTCGCCCGACTTGGTGTTGTCGGCAATGAAGCCCTGGGTCGTACCGCCATCCTGGACCGCCGTGTTGTAAAGAATGTGGGTCGAATCGATGGTCGGACCATAGACTTGGAGATAGTCGCCGTGGGTGCCAGCGCCGCCCATGCCGGCCTGCTGCAGCAGGTTATATTGAATCGTGATGTCGCCACCGTCTTGACCATGGCGGCCGATCAGGTCGGAGTTGGAATTCTTCAGCCACGAATATTCAATCGTGAGGCCGGGCCCTTCCATTTCGACGAGAAATTCGGCATGCCCACCGCCACTCAGGCCGTCGATGGTACAGTTGGTGATATGCAGATTTGAGGACGACGACGTCCCTGTAATAACCGCATCCTGCGGACCCGACGGATTGAGACCATTGAAGTTCGAGTTGGTCAGGGTGGTGTTCGCTGCCGTGGTTACGACAGCCCAGCCGCCGAAATCATAACCGTCGAGCGTGACGTTGCTGCCCGTCACCGTGATGCTCTTCTGAGCCGCGTCAACGGACACGCCTGCCATCGAGATCGTTGCAGGATCCTTGAGCGTCAGCCCCGTTGGGACGCCGACGTGATAGTCCACCCCCGCGACATTCCATGCCGGCCGGTTCGCACCATAGGTGTCCAGCAAGCTCGAAAGCTGCGCTGATCCAACCGGCGCGTTCGCAGAACCGTCGTTCACTGCCATTACCTGTTCTCCTGATTTGATGTCCATCCGCATGTGCTCCACCCCGAAGGGCCTTCCCCGAGCAACATGCCATTCACTTTTATTATTGGACAAACCACCACGTGATGATCGCCGAGGCGACTATTGGCTGGGTGCCGCAGGCTTTTTTGGGACCACAACTAGGCTACGCCGGGGTGATGTTTGGCTCGCACCTGCCACACTCACTCGAAAATAAATCAAACTGCAGAAGTGCCTACACGACCGCATTGTGAATCGTTCGCAATTCAAAACAAAGAATATTATCGTCTGTCACCATTGATTTCTGTGGAAATAGTTGCCGTTGCGCATTGCGGTCCGACACTTTCGTCAATCCGCAGAATCCGCCATTTAATGTCTTCGTTTACATACGAGAGTTTAATCGACACGCGAATAAATATTGTGGCAAGAAAAATCCGAACTTCATCACACTCGGCGCGCGACTCGCACTTTTTTCGTAACGACACTGCACAGTCTCAATGTGCTTCATGCTCTTTTCAGACCACAACTGGATGCGTACCGACAATAGGCCAACGAAAGCAGTTCATCGATCTCGTGCTTGGCCGTTGACGATCCGGGCGAGTGCTAGACAGACAGGCAAGGGGATCGACGTCGTTCACCCTACAGCGGCGATGATGGCCTAGTGCTCGGCTTCTTAGTCGAAGCCTGCGAACCGCGCATTTTCCAAAGCGTGATCGGACGGATGAAGCGCTCGACCGCCCTGTTTTCGAGCGCGATGCGGCCATCTTCAGTCGTCAGGGCGCTCCGGTTGGCTCGCCAGCTTGCTCTTTTGGCTGATTCAATGCGAGCTCTGCACGGAGCCCCCTGTAAAGCTTCCTCCAGCGGCCGGTTCTGTTGCCGAACGAACAGCGCTCTTCGGTGCTACGGCCACCGATGTCCTTTTCGACAGGCTTGAGCGCTTCGCCGACAACGGGAGCCCGGCCGCTGTGGCAAGTTCGAAGAAGTTACCCCGCCTGCGCCACGAACAGAACGCTGGTTGAAAGACATGCGCGAGGCAGATCGGCCTAGCTCCATGGCCGGCGTCCACCGCCTAGATCCAGAGCTGACCAGTCTTGCTGACCAGTCTTGCTGACCAGTCTTGGGGTGCCCACGGCAGGGGTTGAGCACCGGCATCATCGTTTCGTCGGCGGATAGCTGATCCCTGCCGACGACGGAGACGCTCTTGCAACGGACGCGGGTCAATGCTCCTGGCCTCGGTCTGTCAACGCTGGCCGAGCTCAATAGGCACAATTCGCGCCTGCTGGTAGAGCGGCAGGCGGACGTCCTGTTCGGAGACCAGGATCTAGGCGACGGTCGACCTCGGTCCCCTTCGATCGGCCTAGCCGGGCCCGGTGCCTGCATTGGGGCTGTCTTGGCGATCACGCTCCGAACGGCAGCTCCCGAAGAATCAGACGAGGTCATCTGTGACCTCGAGCGTGCCCACGGAGGGCGCGCGCTCCGCCTGGGATAGGCTGTCGAAAACATTGTTCGCGCCAGGAATTGCGCTCGCCGCGACAATCTTCGGATTGCAGCTTCTTGCGGCAAGATTCAGCGGGACCGTAAGCGGCGCATGGGATCGGGACCTCCGAGCGACGTGGCCGGCTCGCTGGTCTTAGGACCGGCATGCGTCTTACTCTTCTACGTAATTCCATACCCGCGAGAGCTATTCGAACGCATGCTGATTCGATTTCGGGATTACATGTATATTGTCCATGCACTTCTGTTCATCTTCTTGAGTGACGCGTCCATGTTGTTCATTAGTTTACAGAAGCTCGGAAAAGATCTTGTGCGATTGTTGGGCTAGCCACACTAGCTTGAAGCTCCGATAGTTTGTTCGCGGTCATATCGAGTCTACATCGGTACCCTCTGGCCAATACGACTGCGGAATCAAGGAAGCCCGCGGCGCTGGCCTTCTCTCATCTTTCACGGCTTGTCTGGAAGAGATCTGCAAGACGTTAAGGACGAACGACTTCTCCCAGCCGCTGCCGCGCGCGTTCCCTCGGGATTCTCAGAGGTACGATGGCCGACGTTCCAGAAGACGCTGGTGCACAGGAGTTCTAGCCAACCACGTGCAATCGGAGAGAAGCGTCCGGCTTTCCGGTCTTTCCCAGCGCTCCGTCTATCAGTCCCCTAATCGTGATCTTCGCGGCGGTTGGAGCCCCCATGGCGACATATCTGGTCGCATACAACAAGCCGAAAGCAAAATGGAGGCCCCATCGCCATCCTGCCTCCCGGCGAGCGTAGACAATGCTATTGCGGGCAGACAGATACACCGACAAGTAGGAGCGTTTCCTCGGATCTACGGCAGAACCGATAGCCGTGCCCCCGATGTGCCGTACGATCGCTCGTTCTGCAAAGCCGATCAGATGCTTGTCACGGCGACGCCCCCAGTCCAGATCCTCCATGTAGAGGAAGTAATCTTCGGTCATCAGACCGACCTCTTCAACGAAGTCGCGCGTGACCAGAACGCAAGCACCGCTGATCGCGTCAATCTCAGACATCTGCTCGTGCGACGGAGCACTCCCCGCCGGAGCGTTCCGACCAACCGCTACGACACGGCCCGTCGTGGGCGACCAGTGAAGACCGTAGTTGATAATCTTATCCGGCACATGATCGAACACCAAGGTCGCACCAACCATACCAAATCCTGCGGCAGCCTTCGCCATTAGTTCGGACAGGCAACGACTGTCCACTTCAGTGTCGGGATTGAGAACGAGCACCGCATCCCAGCCCGGGCTTTCAAGGAATTGCTCAAGCCAGGCGTTGACACCACCACCATAGCCCAGATTGTCCACCGCAAGTCCAAGCCGAACGATATTTGTCCTGCTCGGAAATCGACATTTTTCGACGGCGGCTAGTCTTCCTCTCGCTTGATCCAGAAGATCCGAGCCACTGTGCACTTGCCGGAGCGTTCGCTCTGGACCGGCAACTACCGCCATCAGCCGCTCGAACGCCTCCTTCCCACCGTTCTCACAGACAAAGACCTCGAAATCCTTCCAATCAGAATGAACCAACGACTTCAGACAGCGATCAACATCATCCGGATTGCAGTACGAGACGATGAGCACCGCAAGTTTGGCGCGATCAGTTGCCATAGCCTAGGCGCCCTATCATCTGCTCGCGGCGCCTGCTCGCGACCGCGGTCCACGTAAAACGCTGCGCATGTTCAAGTGCTGCAACCGACATCCGTTGTCGAAGTTCGGTATCCTCGGCCAGCCGACGAATAGCCGCAATCCAACCAGCTGCGTCATACGGATCCAACACAAGACCTTCACGTTCATTTCGGACGATCCGTCCCGCGCCCATGCTAGTCGTTAGGACCGGTAGACCGCAAGCGCACGCCTCGTAGGTGACTTGAGGTCCGCCCTCCTCCAAGGATGGGAAAACGAAGATGTCCGCCGATCGATAAAGCGCCCCGACATCCTCGACATAGTCGAGCACCGTCACGTCGTCCCGTGCGAGCAAGTCGCGGCATTTCTCTTTGATGACCGGCTCCATTCGTCCAGCCAACACCAGCCTGCCCGTCACCCCGCTTTTCGCCCAATAGTCGAGGATCAAATGGGCTCCTTTTCGCACGCCAATGATCCCGACGAAGACCGCGGTCAAACCATGGTTGGAGGGAAGAAGCCGATTCTTTCCCGAAAGGCGAACTGGGTCCCAGCCGTATGCTGCTTCCAAACATTTGCTTTTCGACACACCGTTCTCAAGCAACGAAGTTTCGACCGGTTGATTCGGGCAGAATATGTAGTCTATCGCCTCCAGAATTTTGGTTTCGCGATGAACTGCCGCGTCGGTAATACCATGCATAGGCGTCGCATCAAGCTTGCCGTATGCTCGGTCAAGAATTGTCTTGGCGGTCCTGGTATGACAATTGAACTGCTCCCGAAACACCGTGACGTCACGCCGTTTCAATTCCTGGAGCAACTCCATGCTTGCGCTGGGCCAGAGATAGGCAGCCAACCTTGGCGATCGACAGCCATCCAGATATGAGAGGAACGCAGCCTCCATGCTTCGGCCAGCGCTGTTCTTCACCCAGCCATATGGGAAGTACCGCTTCCAAGCGGGCAAGGCCTCGATCACTTCCACCAGGGGCAGAGGCCATCGGCTGCGCGGAGTAACGATCGTCACGCCAAAATTCTGATCGACCATAGCCTCTGCGAGGGAGCCGCAGGTGTAGCCCACTCCTTTGCCTGTAAGCGGCAATGGCATCAAAACGCCCGTGGAGACACTCAATGCAACCTCTGTAGTATGACCGTCCAGATTGGGTGCCATCCGCGGCGCATAGTTTTCCAAAATGCAAACATCCTGCGCCTCACTCGATGAGATCCTTTCACGTGTGCCTCTGTCAGGTACCAAGTGAAGGTTACGGATAGCGGTGCAGTTCCCGACCTAAAGCATCCCCGATCGTAGACGTAGGGGCGATAGCCCAGGTCAGACAGGAATTCAGTAACCGCTGGCGAGGCAAACGCACACATCAATGCAGGTCTCAGCTGTTGTAACGTTCCATGCGCGCCCTTGAGGATATCCAGCTCCGCTCCCTGGGCATGAAGCTTGATGAGAACCGGTGCCAAGTCGAGAGAATCTAGCGCTTTGCACGTAACCCGATGCTCTCGCACTGTTAGCTTCTTGGCGTCAAAGCGGTACATCCTTCCCGGATTCTTTAGCCATGCCGTCGCCTCCTCGTAGGAAGTCGCGGCCATCCCGTCGCATTCCCATCGGCCGTATCTTGGGAGAAAAAAGTCGATAACTTCGGACCTGCAGCCAAGCGCGCAGTCGAGAATGGTCACAGCGTCATCACGACAATGGCGAAGTGCGAGTCGCTTCGCGGACCTCGGCTCGGGCTCGAAGGCTATGATACGGGAGTTTGGCGCAAGTCTCTTGAACGCGGCAGTGCTCTGGCCTCGGTTCGCGCCCACATCCACTATCAAGGCGCTTCCGATGCCGAGCAACCCAACTCCACGAAACTCCGGCTTGAAGAAGTACGGCGCAACACTGTCTTTAATAGCAAACCTGATCGCCGCAACGCCGGGAACGTTGGCATAAAGATAGCGGGCTACTGCCTTCAAATTCATAGTTGCTCGATCACTATCCTTGGGGAACGGCAAACAATTCCTCTGATATGTTTTGTGCGGCGGCCACAACTCCACACCTGAAGCAGGATGAGGTTGCCACATCGACGATCAGGTACCGCTCCAACCTTTCGTGCGCCTCGGCGTATCAATGCAATAGTACGCGGACGCACGACAAGGCGAGCGCGGTCAGCGAGCGGCCTCATTCGGCGATCCTCCAGCTAAACGGCTTCTGAGGTTCCTCGCCATCGATGGCCTCTCCAAGCATGATGTACTGCTTCGCCAGATGATGCTTCAACAAGCCAAACGAAAGACGATGGAGCGTCTTTGCCTTGTAGCCTTGCATTCCGGAAATCAGACCCTTGGAGACCTTCAGACCCGCGTCGTTCATGAGCCCGATCGCCGTATCCTCGACGAAGAACCTGAGATGGGTGCGGTCCAGAATACCCGCATCCTGATATTCAAACCGGCGCTTGAACAGAAGTGGAATCGCGACACTGAGATGCGCGACATTTGGCACGGACACCACGACGTGACCACCAGGCTGGAGCAATCCTCGCACCTTCTGCAGAACAGCTTTCGACTCGACCAGATGCTCGAGGACGTCGAGCAACAATATGAGATCATACTTCTTGAGCCGAGGTAGGCATTCATCAATGCTACCCAGGATCGCCACATCCGCATTGCGGCTAAGTTCCTCTGCGACCGCGTCATTTATCTCGACGCCGGTCGTCATTGCGTCCGGGTAGATCGTTCTGATCCACCGCAACGTCTGCCCGGAGGCGGCTCCAATCTCGAGGATGCTCGTTGCGGTCCTCGGCAGCAATGGTCGTATCTCCTGACGCACATGATGAAAGTAGCAGCTCATGTTTGCTCCGGGCGCCAAGGCCCGTTGCTTGTTCAAATCGCTCAACAAAGGAGCACGGGGGTCAACCGCATGTTCGAGGCTCCGCATCTTCCAAACCCTTCCAGTCACTATGTCTATCCAAAAGCGGCCAGACCTTCACCCGGAGACCTCCGGCTGTGGCCCAGGGTGTAACGCGTTGGCATGCTGGGCCGATCAATGCAGTTGGGTTGCCCCTTCAGCCTGATTCATCTCGCCCCTTGAGGGCGGCTTCGGCACTCCCGCATCCGCCAGCATTCTCGCGAAGTCGGTCGGGTCCACGGAGTCCGGATCAACGACAATATGATCGGCCCGGTATTTGCGTTGGGCCTGAGCTGATTTGAAGTGATACGAGAGGCTTCGAAAAAGGAACGGACCTATGAACTCATGAAGCATGCTCTTCCACCTCGGAATGTTCTGTCTATCCCAGGCGGCCCAGCTTCCGGTAGCGAAGCTCGACCAGGTCGCATCGTAGTCTGACTGTTGCACGCTCAGGTCGGAAACGCTGCGCACCTTTCTCGAGAACACCATCATCACCTTCTGCTCTTCAAAGGGGATCTGATTCCTGCGGCTGAGGGCCGCTGGCGGCCTAATCAGATGCCACTTCATCGGGCGGGATGACTTGATCAGGAAGATAGCGGTATCTTCGAAGCCATTTCGTTTACTGAAAAGACTGTAGAAGAATTCGGGCGAGTACTGGTAAAGGCCGTGCGCAGGAAAGCCGTTTGCGTTCGTCGCTATAAGGACGTGTCCGCCCGGCCTGACCAGGTTCACTATGTTGTCGACCACCTGCGCGACATCAAAGATGTGCTCGATCGACCCGAAGTCGAGGAACGTATCAAACTTTTCGTGCATATCGCTCGGTATCGGAAGATTGAAATCATGTATAAGCGATGCACCTTCGAAAGCTGATGCGTCAATCGAGACGATGTTCTCGGCACCAAGCTTGCGAAGGAGCGACTCGCAGTAGCACCCGACTGCAATCGACTGATCGTATGCGAGGTTTGAATTCTTCTGAACCGCATGAAATTCCTGCTTCCAGAAATGAACCTCATGTCTTCCGAGAGTGACCGTATTCCGAAAATCGAATCCATAGACTCGGTTCGCGAAGCTGAGCGCACGGAGGCCCGTCAGATCGATACCCACAACTCTCTCCCTCTGGACGCTGGACCATGACCTGGCCCCTCCTGCGAGGTCACGTCGTTATCGCGGCCCACTGACAATTCTCAATCTCCACATCTGTGCATTCGGTCGACATCATCGTGCCGGACTCCAGGCTTTGATAAAGCCGGACCGAGCATAGTAGACGCGTCTACGTGCGCCTCGAACCATTCGGAGACCTTCACGCGCAAGCGAGGATGGAAGCGAAGATGGCACGGCGACCGGACCCAGGGGCTCGAGCCATTCACGGATTTGCGGATGTCCAGGTACGAGCGTCTCTAGAAGCTTGTTCCAGAGCTTCGGCTCCATGGAATCGTGAAAGTGAAGTACACTCACTCCCGTCATCTTTGCCCCGTCATAATTTCCCGGCAGATAGCTACACAGGGGGAAGTTGCTTGAATCCGGGAGCGCTTGCCAAGCCAGCCCGAGCCGGATCACCGTCAAACCCAGCACGACTTGATCCATGAAGTGCACTTGCGAGTGTGTACGGGCCACTTGCCGGTCAAGAAATGTCTTGAAGTCGGCGAGAAACTCCCTCCCGAACCGCGTGTTGCGCCGATACACGTAGAGGCCCGCGTTCCAGTAGAACCTAATCCGGTGTCCATCGCCCGTCTGGAGCCATGGAAGGTCGTCAGCAACTCTTCCGATGAGTGCAGCGGACCGCTCCCAGAACGGATCATTTGGATCGGTTACTCCCCCCGACCCGATCACACCGGCATCCGGAGCGCTCGCGATGAAATCTACCCCAGGAGGAAGTTCAAGTCCGTTGGGCTCACGCAAGAACAGGATATCACTGTCGATCCACGCAATCGCCTCTGTTGTGACCCTGCTCTCGACGGCAGCAATCGCCTCCGCCTTATTCATATAATGGTGCCAGACATACGGATTATCGGGAAAGACGCGTAGATGCTTGATCCCAAGCTCCTCCATTCGGCGATGCGTCTCTCGCGTGAGAACCGGAGTAGACCGAGGCGTGACGGCAATAACTTCCAGGTTTGCAAAGCGGCCGCCGAAGCGCCGAAGGCTCTCCACCATGCGCAGCGTAAGTGGCTCCAGCATCCCTGACTCGATGCAGACCACAATCGTCATCGAAGGCTGCTTACCAGCAGCATCGTCCCGCCTCTGCACGGCACCACTCAAGCAATCGGTCAAATGGCATCCTCACTTGTTTGTGCAAATCCCAGCTCCCTCGCCTTTGCTTCAGGACACTCGAATTTGGGGTTTAGCGCGGGCGCGCTCAGTATCGCCCTGTATCTCAGCCGGAGACGACGAAGCAGCAGCGGCAGAGGATTCCTGGTCAACTGAACGATCACCGTCGGCCAAGGAAGTTGCGCCGTCCACTTCCGCGTCATGAAGCGGTAGGCAGCCAGGTAGGAGTGATCGAGACGAAGAGTTGCCTTGCTATTGTGGATAATCGGCAGGTCGACCACGTAGGACTTCATGCCGGCCCTCTTTGCCTCCAGCACGATGTCTGTTCCGTACAGGTGGAAGGAGGGTAGGCTCGGATCGAACAGGGTGCCCGCGGCTCGGCGCACGATCAAAACGACCTCATCGAGACTCGCAGCAGGGCGGGGCCGGTCAAATCGCCCGCCGCATACGGTGCCCAGGCCGGAATCCCACAAATGCCCGACGAACTCTCCATCGGGCGTCATGCCGCAAATACCGGCGACAGCCCATGACGGGTCAATCGAATTCAATCTCTCGCAAGCTGCCCGCAGCGCCATAAACCAGCCCTCGGGAAAATAAACGTCCTGATGGGCGAATACGACGATATCCGACTTGGCCGCCGCGATCGCCTGGTGATATGCCGCTGATGCGGCGGTGGCCCCCCAGATAACGGAAACCTTAATACGGTTGTCCGCAAGTTCTGGAGATCGGTTCAGATTTCGAGCAAGTGTCGCCTGCTCGTTGGCGACGCAATAAACCTCTATCGAACAGGTCATTTCCCACCTTCGGCCGCACGGCCAATTAAATTAAATATACAGCCGCAAGATTTATTATCAACATATTATTTGGCACCCGACATTAAATAATATATACCCTGACCTAAATTAATGTTTCGATCGAGAAGGGCTCATGTCGTCCTACGGCCTCAATGGATCCGGCCTGGCGGAAAGTGGACCGCTACTCCAGGCCGGTGCGCTTGAAAGGAAAAACGCGACGGGTTCAAATGGATGGGTGGCATGGCTGCTTTTGTTCGGGTGCGCCATGCCCTCGTACATGACGATGTACGTGGGGGGTGCCAAGTTCATTCCGGCGCGGATTGTAATCTCCTTGCTGATGATTCCTGCCCTGGCCCAGCTGTTTCAAAGAGGGCGACGGCTATGCGCATCGGATTTCTTCGTATGCGCTGCGTCAGCTTGGATGTTCGTGGCGGTACTGCAAACCGATCAAGGGTCGTCTTCCGCGGCCGCTCTCGTCCTCGAATTTTCCGGCGGCTACATCGTAGCTCGCGCTTACTTTTTTGGGCGCCAGGGGTTGGAGACTTTTGTTCGAGTCCTGAAGCCTGTTACCGCAGCGATCGTTGCTGTTGCGGTCCTGGAGCATCTCACCCGACACAATGTCGTCGCAGCCCTTATGGGCTTGCAGAGCACGGGCTATGAATATCGTTACGGCTTGCTGCGAGCGACCTCAACATTTCCTCACGCGATCCTATTCGGCTCATTCTGCGCCGTCGCCGGCGCCATCTTTCTGTACTCGGAGCGCAGCTTCCTTGGTCGAACTTTGTATTGCGGGCTGTGCCTTTTTGGATGTGTCCTATCAATGTCTTCGGCGCCGCTGATGGCATTCGGGATTGTACTATCCGTCTATTTTTACGATCAGATGCTGCGAGGGCAACGCTGGAGATGGCACGCCTTGGTGGCAAGCCTGTTCATGTTCCTTGGAATCGTATTTCTGGCCGCTAACAAGCCATTCTCTTGGATCGTCGCAAACCTGACGCTCGACCCAGCTACCGGATATTTCCGCGTCGCGACTTGGGAAAGCGCCAGCTACTATATCGATCTCTCTCCTTATGTAGGGTACGGATTCGGCTCGTACGCGTCCCCTGATGATTTCTTTGGCAACGCCTCAGTCGACAGTGTTTGGCTGACCCTGGCGCTCCGGTTTGGTATCCCACTGGTCATATTTATTCTGCTAGCGAATATTGCAGCATTCTTTCCGTCCAGGCGGACCGCCAGCATTCAGCACGGCCCTGATGCCTATATGAGGAATATGCGTACGGCATTCACATTGGGTCTCGCAATGTTCATGTTCGTGGGCTTGACAGTCCACTATTGGAACAACAGCTGGATACTTTGGGGGATTTGGATCGGCATTCGCGCGTCGCTAAAGGAGGACTCCGTCGCGGCAGCCGAAAGCCTAGTGCTCTATCGCCAAGAGATGGCTAGCGCCGATCGTGACCTCACCGTCGGGCACGTAACTCGGGGACTCTATGCGTCTAGGTAACGAACCTCGCCGGGCAAGGCTCCCGCTTCCCCATGACAGCCCGCTATATTAAACCTCTTCTCGTGTTCGCGCTGCCTTGGTCGATAGCCGCTAGCCAGGCGCAAAACGTCCCTTCCGCAGAGATGCCCGCGCCGGAGCGCTCTGCAGTCGACAAGTCAGCCCACGACGACGGCTCCGGCCACGCGCCCGCTTGTACAATTCAGTATCCGTCTCTCCTGACCAACTACAGAGTCCGTCCGCAGTGGAGGGTAGCGGGTGTGGATTATTGCGTTGGCTATTCGACGAATACTCCTATCAACGATCCGGCAACGATCTCGATGGAAGGCGTTTCGCTCGACCTGGCTCAGAAGAGCATCACGGTGACAGGCGACGATGTTACGCTCGACGGTTATGATTTCAGCGGCTGGTCCGTTGTGACTACGGCAGCAAACACCAGCCTGATCAACTCGAGATTCGACGGTCTGAATCCAGGTGGTCCGCAGAGTAGTGTCATCAGCGGCACACCGTCCGCCTCCAATTTGCGCATCATCAATTGCATCATTGACGGCCTGAGCGGGGGCGGACGTGCCGAATTCCTGGTCGAAATGGAAGGGCCCGGCCTCACGATCGAGTATTCGTGGCTGAAGAATTCCAATTCCGATCTAATCGGCCGGCATGGCCGAGACGGCGGCAACATCATCATTCGGTATAATTTACTAGAACAGGCGGGAATGCGCGGCCCAGGGACCCACGGGGACTACCTGCAGGTTTACGGGCCGACCGTGGAAGCGACCCGCATCCTTTACAACACCGCGGTCCAGAATGGCGGCAGCACTCAGGGGTTCATTGCCGATAACACAAACTCGGGCGAGTTTGGCTGCAATACCCTGATCGGCGGCGTCACCTACTGGATGTCGGTATCCGGTCCGGGCACCGACGCCGCCAATCTGTCCGGGATATTCTCTACGCATGACAACTATTTTGATGTGACAAAGGCCTTTGGCTTTAACTATCCGGCAGCCGGGCCAAACGACCGTTACGCGAAGACCGTTTTCACAAACAACATAAACATGGTAACCGGGCGGGTCGTCCAGGACGCCACAAGGCCGAAGCCGAAACCCTCACGCCCGTGACTTCGCGCATCACTCAACATCCGACGTGGCTGCTACGCCTTTGACGTGAGCTTCCTCTTGAGGCGGCGGAGCCTGCCGATAATCGGTGCAGGGAGAAGCAGCCAGCAGGCCAGTCCCATGAGCGCGAAAGTGTCCTGCCCCCGCAGGGCCAGCAGGTAGCGGCCCCGTTGCCTCAACACTGGAAGAAGTTCGCGAAACCGAGTGCCCCTTCTGCGATACGAGGCAATGATCCCGACGGCCTCACGGGCCAGGAAATGTCTGGCTCGCAATTGCAACTGAACGCGCTTTCGTTCATTCCCGATTCTGCGCTCGGCGGTGAGCGTTATAAGATCAATCAGTTTCTTGAGATCCTCCAGGTGGCTCTCGAGAGCTAGCCGAGATGTCTGCGTGGCGTCGTGAAGGGAATAGGAGCCACAGCATTCATTTATAAAACCTGCCTTACCTTCGAGCAGCAATGGGAGATGCCTTGAAAGATCACTCGCGAACGGCCATCCTGCCGGGAATCCTCCCCAGGCCCGGAGTCTCTCGGTACGAAGAAGCGTGGTGCAACCTTGCACCATGATGCGCCGTCTCAGATATTCATCAAGGACATCCACGCCGTCCCAGATTCCAGTCGTCAGATTTCGACTAGCCTGTGGTGGCAGGTTGCGCCCAGACGCGACGATCCGGGCCTCACCCAATGCCATCACGATCGGTAGTTCGGGCTCTCTTCGGATCAGCGAAAGGCATCGTTCCAACAGCCACGGCGCAATTCTGTCGTCGTCTGGAACAAATACGATATAGTCACCTCTCGCCTGTGCCACGCAAGCATTCCAGTTTGCGGTCGCCCCTATGTTCTTGGGCTGACGCACGACGCGTAGTCTTTCGTCATTGAATTGGCCCAGGACCAGGGCAGTTTCATCGGTCGACGCATTGTCTGACACGAGCACTTCGAAATGTGGATACGATTGATTCAGCGCCAGGCGAACACAATCCCGCAACCACGTAGCTCGATTGAACGTAGGAATTGCAATGGTCACCAGAGGGTCGGTCCACCGCGAGACAGGATCCGGTCCCGCGATGGCCCCTTCAGCTTCCGACCGCTGCAGACTGACGGGTGAGGCTGAATTCTCGATCTCGCTTGAAACTCGCATGGCGAACTCGAAGACCTGTGTCATTCCTTCGGTGGCGATCACTGACGACCGATCAATGTTCCATTGCTCCGATTTTCCCGGCATCCGAAGTAGCATGGGGCCCATCGACTAGCTCCAACCGCGATCTCTCCTTTAAACGACCATCAGCTGCGAGTCCCCGCTCGTGCGGTGCGTCAGTAATCCTTTCCAGCCACACTTCACGCCACCACGAATAGATGCTCCTCGGGCAGAACATTTTGCAATTGCTGTATCGAGACCTGCACCAAACGTCCTCCAAGATCACAGCCGGAGTCTTGAGTGACCTCATCCTTCCGGTCTTCTCATCGATGAATCTGGTCATCTGTGCCTTAACCTTGTAGACGCCGCCGCAATACGGGACCAGCTCCGCATCAAAAGCCATGCCTCGATTTATGTTTTCGGCATCGACGGTCGCGAGAATTTCCTTGTAAGTCTTCACTCGCACTAATTCACCAGGCTGGAGGTTCAAGGTGACAGTCGGAGTCTGATGCCGATGTGGTATTTTTCCCTTCCACCTCGGAAACGGAATGCCGCCCCGCAGTTCCTGGAAGAAGTCGTAAGCCAGGCGGGAAACGTGACCCAGTCGTGCCCTCTTGGCGAGTGCAAGATGCCAGTAGGCCAGGTATACGAATCCGCGCGCGATCCGTCCCAAGCTGGCGTTCCCGGAGGTATAATCCTCCACGTACTGCCTGACGTCCCACCATCGAGCCAACGTGGTAAAGCGCGGCAATTCGGTTGCCTGGCAGGAGTATCGGATTTCTGCATCCGCGGCACTATCGCCGATACGCGTCCCCCGAAGGACGTCTTCCTCTGTACATCGGCCTTTGCCTTGTCTGACGCGCTCGTTCCGACGCTCTGGAGAAATCACCACACCGTTTTCGCTTTCGTTGATGGGCCTGAGCCAAGCCTCCTTCCAGAAAATGAGACATGCAGCTTGGCAGCCACCATACGCCTCACCGTCGCATCGTAGATCAAGATGGATACCGTTCGGGAGCCATCTGCCACCGGTGTTTGTGACGGTGTCACAAGTCTTGTGGGAACGCTTGTAGACCTTGAATCGCTTACCACAATACTTGAACATTTGCGGCATGAACGGGAGCCCCTCGAAGCGACCACTGCTGTCGAGCGTTCCAAGGATTTCTTCCTTTGTCCGCACTTCTACCCAGTCGCCCGCTCGCAGCTTAGTCATCTTGCCCTCCAAAGGCGGCGGCCGTCGTCCACTATTGAACCTTAGCCGCGCTTTTTTCGTGAGTTTTCGTGGAAAGTGCGCCTTGCAGTTCCTTCAACAGATCGAAGTAGACTGTCTTCTGTCCCATAAGGAACAGCAGCATCCAGACATAGGTTGCGACGATAGTGCAGCCTCCAAGAAGGAGCCTCAGGAGATGCGACTCTGAACCTCCAAGACAGAGTTGCGCTCCGAAAGCTACTGCTGCCGCTGCCGCTCCTGCGAGCAATGGCCTGCCTGCTGCGAAAAGAATATCCCGTGGAGAAATAACCGTGCCGTGCAAACACCAGAGAACGTGGGGGATGAGCCACAATACCATCGCGGAGGAATACGCGAACGCGACACCCGTCGGACCGTACGGCAATCCGATGAGGTAAGCCGCACCTACCAGAGGAGCGATCACTAGGGCGATCTTCAGACTTCGTACTTGTAGGCCTGCGGAATACAACAACCACGCAAGGGGATTGATAATGCCGAACACCAAGATAGTGGGAGTCAAAAGGCGGAAAATGACCGCCGTATCTCTCCACTTCGGCCCAAGCACGACCTCGACGATGTCATCCACGAACACGGCACAGAATACCGTGATGGGTAGCGTCATCGACAGGACGATGGTATAGCCCTTCAGGAAGTAGCTCTTCAGTCGAGGCAAATCGCTCTGAATCCGCGACAATCCTGAAAACGCGACGCCTCCAATCGCTCCGTTGAGCTCTGCCGTTGGCAGATTGACAAGCCGATATCCTCGTTCATAGATCCCAAGAGCATCGGCTCCCCAATACCGGCCGAGAAGCAACTTCTCGAAATTGTAGGCAACGTACACCACGAGAGAATTCAAGGTGACTATACCGCCAAAACTCAACATGCCACGGACTCCGGCAGTCCGGCGCGGTGGGCCGGGAATCCACCCCGCGGCGACCCATACGCACACGATGTAGACCGCAGTCGAAATCAGCGTCATTCCTAGAATGGCCCAGTATGCCAACCCGTAAAAGGCCATAGCAACTCCCGCAGCAACGCTTACCGCCTGTGAGAGCACTTCAATGGCTGTCAACGTTGTGTACCGCAGTTGACGCTGAAGCAGTGCTGAATGCTGCACTGCTACGGCGCTCAGGAAAAATCCAAAGCCTGCTGCGACAGTCAGCCAAAACAGACGAGGCTCATTGTAGAACTCCACGAGAGCAGGTGCGGCTGCCGCGCAGATGAGCGCGAGCATCATTCCGACCGCAAGATTGACCCAAAACAATGTCGACATTTGTTCGTTGGTGACGGTCTCTTTCTGAACTGTGGCCGACGACAATCCTGCCGTTGTGAAGAGTTGAAGAGCCCCGGTGACGGCCGTTGTCATCGCAACCAATCCGAAATCCTGCGGGTCCAGCAGGCGCGCGAGGGCTGCCATGACACCAAGTCGAAGAGCGAAATTCGCCGCTTGGCCGCAAAGCCGCACCACGCCGCCGCGAATCATCATCCCCTTGAGGTTGTCCATTCCAATCCCCGGTAGAGAGAGTTCGGCATCGGCTCGCTTTTGGACACGCTTCCCCAACGCCTTGTCACCACAGGGTGAGTTTATTCGCCACAAATGCCTCAGCATATTTTTCCGGCGCCCGACATTCCATGCCCCGCAGCCGCGCTAGACCGCGAAAGACCTCCGGATCGAACCATTGTTTGGAACGCTGGCTTCCAAAGTGCGACATCAGCAGATCGATCTTCCGTTGCAATGCTCCAGCCGAAACGGGCGAATACATATTCGGTCGACCGAGGTCTCCATCCCATTTAGGAATCTCATACTCGAGAATGAGATGATCTCTGAATGTATTCCAGGTTAAACGCGACACCTGACGATGATCTTGATGGGCGTCGTTTCCGCGGTGCGTCAGGATCAGATCCGGCTCGACCCGTCGCTTCAACGACTCAAACCACTTCTTGATCTCGTCACCCTGCTCCGGAAAGAAGCCGTCTCGAAATGCCATTGCTTCAATCTGAGAACGAGCGGCTTCGGACACAAATTCTGCAGCAGACGCCCTCGCCTCACTCTCACGTTCACCTGGCGCGCTAAGTACACACCAATGCACGTCAAGCCGAACGCCACGCGCAATCAAATTCAGAATTGTCGCACCGGCACCTATTTCGATATCATCCGAGTGCGCACCGAGACAAAGGATCGAGAGACGCTCTCCGGGCGCGGCAAGTCGGAAGCCCTTCATGAAGCCGCCTGCGTGCGCGCTTCCGGAATAACCTTCCAGGGCATTTCGCCGCGCTCGATCATCTCCTCAAGAACCTGGCGATCCCGCAGCGTATCCATCGCGCGCCAGAACCCTTCGTACCTGTATGCCATAAGTTTTCCGTCCTCGATCAGGCGATTGAAGGGTTCGAGCACGAGCTCCTCGCCCTCACGTATGTAGTTGAAGATCTCCTTCCGGAAAATGAAGTAGCCCCCATTGATCCAGATCTCGGACTGCTGACTAGAGCGCAAACGCTTGACGGTGTCTCCGCCGTTGAATTCAGCAAGGTGAAAATTGAACGGAGGATGCACGGCAACAAAACATCCCACCATTCCACTCTTCTTGAATCGCTCGATCATTTCAGGTAACGGCGCGTCGGTCAGACCGTCACTGTAATTTGCAAGAAAGACATCCTCGTTCTCCACGAGAGAGCGCACCGCCATCAAGCGCTGACCGATGTTTCGCCAAATGCCAGTGTCAACCAGCGCCACCTGCCAATCTGGTGGCTGCTCGCCGATGACCTCAACCTTCCTGCCGAAGTTGGAAACAACGCAATCGCTGTGAGCCCAACGATCCGAGTTCAGGAAATACTCCTTGATCGCGTTGGCTTTGTACCCGAGACACAATATGAAATCGCGGTGACCATACTGGCTGTAGTATTGCATAACGTGCCAGAGCATCGGGTGTTGTCCGACCGGCACCATGGGCTTCGGAATGCTTTCAGAATATTCTCGTATGCGGGTTCCGAGGCCCCCACAGAACAGTACGACTTTCATAGCAGCGATTCCCATGTTTCTGCCGGCCTTTTCGATCGCGGCAGATGGCTACAAGCGGGGCAGGCGTCTATTTAATATATAACACCATCACTATTTAATTCACATTTTACATCACGAGCCACATTAATCAATATTTTTCGAAAACTATTTTGAGATTCCGCTCTTAAGCACTATAATTGTTGATATTTCCAGGCATTTGAGCGCCTCGCGGCGTATTCAGGAGGGAATTGAAGTGATTATAAGCGAAACCAAACTTAAAGGGGCCTATATTATCGATATTGAACGGCGCGAAGATCCGCGCGGCTTTTTTGCCCGAACTTTTTGTCAGAGAGAGTTTAGGGCCCTCGGCCTCAATCCAAGCATTGCGCAGGCCAATATCGCGTCAAATGTCCGGCGGGGAACCCTGCGCGGCATGCACTTTCAGTTTCCGCCGGCGCCCGAAACGAAACTGGTTCGGTGCACGCGTGGCGCCATCCTCGACATTATAGTCGACCTGCGTCCCGAGAGTTCGACCTTTCTACAACATGTCGCTGTCGAGCTGAACGAAATCAACCAGCGGGCGCTCTACGTGCCGGAACGGTTTGCTCACGGTTATCAGACTCTCGCCGACAACACCGACACCAGCTACCAGGTGGGAGAGTTCTATACTCCCGAGGCGGAGAGCGGGCTGATGTACAATGATCCCAGGCTCGGGCTGACCTGGCCGCTTCCGATTTCCGTGATCTCGGAAAAGGATCAGAACTTTCGCTTACTCAGCGAGGTCGAAGCCGAACTGAAAGGGCGGATGGAACTCGCCGACATCGACGGTTGACGCGAAAGCGCGTTGCCAGCACCCCCCTACCGATCCCTTCCTGTTGAAAGACCTTACGATGATACTCGTCGATCACGCACTGCAAGTTCGTCATGCGGCCGGAAAGCCTATCCGTGTCGGTCTTCTCGGCGCGGGCTTCATGGCTCAGGGGCTTACCAATCAAATCAATAACAGCATTCCCGGAATGCGGGTCGTTGCCATATACAGCCGAAAGCCTCAGCGCGGGCGTGACGTGTTCGGTTATTCCGGCCAGACCGACGTCGCTGACGTTGACAGCCAAGGGCGGCTCGACAGAGCCATTGCCGCCGGCATTCCGGTGGTCACCGAGGACCCGTTCCTGCTCGCCAGATCGGATCTGGTCGACGTGATCGTCGACGTGACCGGATCAGTTGAGCTCGGCGCTCAAGTCGCGCTGGAAGCCTTCAAGCACCAGAAAACCGTCGTCCTCATGAATGCGGAGATTGACGCTACCATCGGACCGATCTTGCAGGTCTATGCAAAGAAGTACGGTGGCTCCCTGTCCGCATGCGATGGCGACGAACCGGGAGTGCAAATGAACCTGGTTCGATGGGTAAAGGGCCTCGGCTTGATCCCACGCGTGGTCGGCAACATCAAGGGACTCCAGGATCCGTATCGCAACCCCACCACGCAGAAGGGATTTGCCGAGCAATGGGGCCAGAACCCGGCCATGGTCACCAGCTTCGCCGACGGATCCAAGATCAGTTTCGAGCAAACGATCGTGGCCAATGCGACTGGCTTCAAGGTAAGATCACGCGGCATGTCGCGCGGGCTGGAATATCGCGGCGACGTTATGAATATTGGCAAACTCTACGACATAGATGAGGTCCGCGCCCTGGGCGGAATCATCGACTATCTCGTCGGCACACCGCTGACCAAGGTCTACGTGCTTGCCGAGCACACCGATCCGAAGCAACAGAAGTATTTGAGCTTGTACAAAATGGGTGAAGGCCCCTTGTACTCGTTCTTCACACCCTATCACCTCGTTCACTTCGAAGTACCGAACTCGATAGCCCGCGCGTTTCTTTTCAAAGATTTGGTCGCCCCTCCCATCGCCGGTCCCGTTGTCGAGGTCTGTGCTATCGCCAAGCGTGACTTGGAGGCGGGCGAGGTCCTCGATGATTATGGAATGTACATGACCTATGGCGAAGCCGTGAACTCCGAGGAAATGAGCCAAATGCAGTACCTTCCTGAAGGACTCGTAGAGGGTTGCAGGTTGCGGCACGCAGTGAAGAAGGATGCAGTCCTGACGTATACGGATGTTGATCTGCCGCCGGGTCGCCTGGCCGACAAGTTGCGTGCAGAACAATACAAGCACTTCAATGGAGACACTTGGCTTGAGCAACGCATTGCCCGGGATGCTTCATTTGCTCTCACGGCGTGAAGGAGCTGAATGCGTGACCACGTCTTGCCGAGCCATGTGACGCAGGCTTGCGAACGCGTCGCCAAGAGCCCGCTCGCCCTCCTGACTCGTCGATCTTGAGCGCGCGGATCCCCGCATGAATATTCATTGGGAAGCCACGCCCGACGTGATCTGCGGCTGCATCCAAGCCGCGGCGCGTTTTCCCATCTTGATCCCCGGCAGTTCAATGTAGCGATACGTGAGTTCTGAAACGATGATCGTGGCGGGTATGCTCAGGCACGAAAGCAGCAACATCCCAGGAGCAGTCCCAGAGTAGCTGAAGAGGAGCCAAACAATCGCGGAAATGACAGGGTAGTGACACAGAAAGATCGAGTAGGAGCGCGAACCAAAATATTGCGCCACGGGACTCATGAGCGCGCAGGAGTATATATTGCCGGCAAGTCCCGGCCGCTCATGGCACTTCCGCGGAAGACCAAAAAATACAATAAGCCAGATCAGGAACGGTCGCAGTTCATTGCGCAACGGAAAAAGGACGATCGCCAAAGCCACGGCCGGGACAAGCCAATTGTGGCCTTCCGCATACGGGTAGGTGAATCGGCTCACAATCCCCACCACAAAGTAACTAGCCGCGAGCGGCAAGGCACCGGGCTGAGCAGTGCCGACGAAACTCCTGAACCAAAACTCACAAATCGCAACTGCAATGGCCAGCAACGGGATGAGCAATTCATTTCGGATGATGCAGATTATCAGCGGCGCAACAAGATAGAATTGCCATTCCAGGGAAATGCTCCAGGCTGGCATGTTGAATGCGTACTCCGAATACGGCAACGCCGCATTGGAAATGGCACCGTGCAGCATCGTGAGATGCGCGAGAACGTGTGACCAGAAGTACTTATGATTGCTTGCGGCGACACCATTAACAACTCTTGCGAACTCGGAATCGCTAAAGCCGGGAGCAGCTAGCGAAATGGCAAGTAGATCGTTGGTGAAGAAACCAAAAAAGCAAGTGGCGGCAAACAACGGAAACAGTCGAGCAAAACGCTGGATGATATAGACCGGATATGGCTCTGCTTTTTCGATAACAACGTGTGTGATCACGAAGCCGCTGACGATAAGAAAAACGAGAACAGCCGGCGGGCCCAGCGATCTGACATGCGATCCCAATGCTCCGCTACTGAAGCCCGAACAATATGCGAGGTGCGCCAAGACTACGGTCCACGCCAGCCAGCCTCGCAGTCCTTCGATGGCTCGAAACTTCTTCAGCGCAGCGCCCTTTCCCTCTTTCGGTGGAATCGAAAAGGATGGCACGTATCGCTAACGTTGGTTCGGAGAACATTATTTTATTTCCATTTGTCGGGATTTTGACGTTTGGTCATTAACAAATCTAAATATTTCGACTTTGACCCAGAATAAGGCGGACCATGATCGCCGCAGTTCCCGAGGCCAGCGCGCGCGCTCGGCTTATGTCCTAGTAAAAGCTCAGCCGGCCGCTACTCGAGAGATTCCGTCATTTGGTGACTTTCAAGAGGACGCGACCTTGCAATGCGCTACCCGCGACATCTTCGGCGAACGACGCCCTCTGGGTGACGATCGCCAACGCGGCGTACTGGTCGAGGCAACGCCCGAATCCAGCCAGTCAGCGCGGGCCTGCGCTGACTGAATCGCAGGGGCGCGACGGCAATGTACCCGCGCTCGCTTCCCTCGCCCGCCCTAGGTCCACGGTGAGCTGACTATTCAAGACACCGCTGCAAGCTGCAGTCTCGTGTGGCGCAAATCGCTACTCAGAATTCTTTCCGCCAGCAGCTTCCGAATATGGCCGATGCGTTGATATCGCGGCCCTTCGAATTCCTCCAAAGTCAACTTTGACGACCGATAGACCCTGTAGAGCTGCTCGGCGCCCATTCGGGCGTCCCAGCGGGGCTGGAACCCTGGCAACCTGCGGCGGATCTTTTCGAAGCTCACTCGGTAGGATCGCTCGTCTGGACTCGCATCCTCGGCAAACTCCACCGTAGAATTCGGCACCACACTCGCGACGATCTCGGCCAAATCCCGAATTCGATAATTGTGAGCAGTCTGACCGACATTGAATGCCTCATTGAAGACGGCCTCGGCAGGTGCCTCCAATGCGGCTATGAAAGCTCGAGAAATATCCTCGATGTGGACGATCGGCCGCCAGGGCGAGCCATCCGATTTCAGATGAATTCTTCCTGTCGTAAACGCCCACGCAACAAGGTTATTCAGGACAATATCGAAGCGCAGCCGCGGTGAGACTCCGTACGCTGTAGCTGGCCTCAGAAACACTGGGCAAAATCCGTCGTCGGCCAGCGCCGAAATACCGCGTTCCGACGCGACCTTGGATTGTCCGTAGGCCGTCACCGGATTGAGCGCCGCGGTCTCATCGATCATTTCCTCACCGGCTTTTCCATAGTTGCTGCAGGATGAGGCAAACACGAAACGACGCACGCCGGCATGCTTTGCTATCTCGGCCATGCGAACGCTTGCGCGATGATTGATCTGGTCGGTCAATTCAGGCCTCAGATTGCCGAGCGGATCGTTGGAGAGTGCGGCTAGATGCAGCACAGCGTCGAAGCCAACGAGATCCGCGACCTCTGCGTCTCTGACGTCCTTCCAAATCGTCGGGACCTCGAGAATGCTACCGCCAGGGGCGTATGTGCACCGGGAGTAGATATCGCTGTCCATTCCAGTCACCTCGTGACCGGCGCCGACCAGCATTGGGGTTAAGACCGTGCCGATGTAGCCAAGATGACCTGTTACCAGAACTCGCATTGCCATTCTCCCTCGCACTCAATTTCATGAACTAAAGTTGCCCGCTGTACGTGTTTCGGCCAGAGTTCTGTCAAGTGCCGCCCCTGCCATCGGGAAGACCGCCTCGTCACGCAGAGTGCAGAGCCAGGACGGCTGCTCGTACGGCTTTGGCTTCTTCACGGGACGCTGTGGCACAGCCAGCAGGCTCATGAAGCCAGGGCCTGCCGATGCCGCCCGGTTACAAGTCCCCGTTCGGAGCGCCACCACTTCACAAACTCGGTCAGTCCGAGTTCGAGCGGCACCGTGGCTTGGAAGCCCAGCAGACGTTCCAGCTTGCCTGTCGACGCCACCTGGCGCTGTATCGGATTGATCGAGTGCTCGGGCGCGATTTGCGGGAGCATGCCGTCATGACCCATAGCGGAAGCCAGGGCCGAAGCGAGTTGCACCAAGGTTGTTTCGATACCGCTCCCCACATTGAACACCTCGTCGCTGACCCTTGCCCTCGCCGCAAGGATGGTCGCGCGTGCGGCATCACGGACATGCACCAAGTCCACGGTCTGCCGGTCGTGGTCAACTATCACCGGCGGCGTTCCAGCCTCCAACTCCTCCATCCAGCGGATCAACATCTCGGCGTATCGACCGTGCACGTCCATTCGACTGCCATACACGTCAAAGTATCTCAAAGCGATATAGTCGAGGCCGTGCATATCGTTGAAGGCGCGGAGCAAGCCTTCATTGCAAGCCTTCGCTGTTCCATAGACCGTTCGGCTTCCATATGGATTCTCGTGCTCCGTCGTCGGAAGCTCCTCCGCTACGCCGTACACCGAAGCAGATGACGCGGCGACGATCTTCTCGACGTCGTACTTTACGCAGAGTTCAAGCAGTTCGAAGGTGCCGTTCACCATGACTTCCATGGCAAGACGCGGTTCGGCCAAACAATCAGCGCTGCACGGCGCGGCGTGGTGAAAGATGATGTTGGCCCCTCTTACCAGAGCTTCAACCAGCTTCGTGTCTCGCAAATCACCGCGGACCAATCGCACCGGTCCTCGGTTAAGCGACCTCCTGAGGTTCTCCGGTCGTCCGGTCGACATATTGTCGAGCGCCACGATCTCGATGCAGCCTTCGTCGCACAAAGAGTCCACGATATGCGAGCCGATGAATCCGGCACCTCCGGTAACGAGAACGCGTTTTCCCTTGAGATCCAGCACGACCGCCCTCCTGGTTCTAGGCTACTAGGCCATGTCGAGGCATTCCGTCCTGGAATGTCCAGCCGCTCCGGAACGTTTGCTCCCCTCCCGCAATTTTCTTCACTTCGGAGCCAACGATGCCGGTTTGCTCCGGTAACATCTCGGGATAAATGGGGAGCGATAGAAACTCGCTCGCAAGCCTCTCACTTACAGGCAGGTCGCCGACGCGATATCCAAGCTCTGCGTAACGCTGTTGTAAATGGACCGGAACGGGGTAGTGAACGTCGACCCCGATCCCCGCGCGTCCCAGCATGGCAATAGCCTGATCGCGGTGCCGAAGTCTCAGGGCGTAAATATGATAGACATGCCGGCTGTGGCTGGGTGGCCGCGGACGCGCGACCGCCAGACTGGACAATGCCTGATCATACTGCGCGGCGATCGATCGACGTGCCTCGGTCCAGGCTTCGATGTAGTCCATCTTTACGTTCAGCACTGCCGCCTGAACTTCGTCCATTCCATGATCGCATCTTGCAAGAGCATGATTGCCCTCGTCCTCCTGCGTCCGGTCGAGAAGCCAGGACACGCGTCGCGCAAGCTCCGGATGATCCGTGACAACCGCGCCAGCCTCGCCATAGGCTCCGAGATTCTTGTCGGGATAGAAGCTGAAGCAGCCGAAATCTCCGATCGAGCCGGACCGCCTGCTCTTGTAGCTGGCGCCATGCGCCTGCGCAGCGTCCTCGATTACCAAGAGGCCGTGGCGGCGGGAGATTGACATGATTGAATCCATGTCCGCCATCAGTCCATGCAGATGGGCCGGCAGGATTGCTCTCGTCTTGCTCGTGATCGCAGCCTCGATCAAAGCTGGATTCATCGTCCACGTGACTGGATCGACGTCCACGAAGACGGGTGTTGCACCGCACCTGATGATGGCGGCCGTCGCCGCGACGAAGTTCATCGAGACCGTGATCACCTCGTCGCCCGGCCCCACTCCGGCGGCCAGCAATGCGAGATGGAGCGCCGATGTGCCACTGCTAACAGCGCGGCAGCACGCAACGTTGCAGTAGTCCGCAAAGCGTTCCTCGAAAGCGCCCGCTTCAAGCCTCGATGTAGCGCGCTCATGTCGGATGGCACGCCTGATCGCGGCGTCGATTTTCGATCCGACCGTCTGAGCTTGTGCTTTCAAGTCCAAGAATGGTATCAATTCGGTATTCCCGCTTCTGGAACGTTCGGCAGCTTCACGTCCGCACAGGCATGTCTTGCCAGATACCTCGCGTGTCGATTACGTCAAGATGACGGCGTTCGGCCAGCGGAACCATCTTGAACTCGTCGTGGTCGACCAGGAGAAGGGCAATCTCACACGTGCGCAATGCTTCGTCGATGTTCAGCAAGCCGATATGGTGGTCGGCAAGCTCCGGCGGTGGCCGCCGCAGGTTAGGCTCGACAACCTTGATGCGCTGTCCGTACTTCTTCGCCAGATGTACGGCGATCTCCATGGCCGGGCTTTCGCGCAGATCGTCGACATTGGCCTTGAAGGTTAGCCCGCAGCAGGCCACGTTTGCGTAGGGATGATCCTCGATCAGCGCCTCTGCGCGCTCAATAATTTTCTGCGTCTTGGCGTTGTTGACCTCACGACTCGTTCGCATTACGCGCGCAAGGTCGGGCGCCGAATCGATAATGAACCACGGATCGACGGCAATGCAGTGCCCGCCCACGCCTGGGCCCGGCCGCAACACGTTCACGCGTGGATGGCGGTTCGCGATATCGATCACCTCCCAGACATTGATGTCGAATCTGTCGCAGATCATCGAGAGTTCATTGGCAAAGGCGATGTTCGTATCTCGGAACGCGTTCTCCGTTAGCTTGACCAACTCGGCGGCGCGCGCGGTGGTTGCAACGCAAGCGCCGCGAACGAACATCTTGTAGAAGCGCTGAGCGCGCCGCGCACAGGCAGGAGTGATCCCCCCAATGCATCGATCATTATCGATGAGTTCGCTCAAGATCCGCCCAGGCAACACGCGTTCAGGACAATATGCGACGTACACTGCGCCGTCCTCGCGGCCATTGACGCCGATTTTCAGGTCCGGCCTGCTCTCGTTAATCCGTTTTGCGATGCCTTCAGTGGTTCCGATTGGCGAGGTCGATTCGAGAATGACGAGATTGCCCGGAACAAGCAAATCGAGAATGCTTTCCACGGCAGCATTCACGTTGGACAAATCCGGCCGATTATTGCCGTCAATGGGTGTGGGTACCGCGATGATGAAGACGTCGGCGGCCTGCGGCTTGCTTGAAGTCGTCAACGCGCCGCTCGACACTACTTTGGAAACCAGACCGTCGAGATCGGGCTCCGAAATGTGAATGGCTCCGGAGGCCACCGTCCTGACCACATATTCCTTTGTGTCCACGCCAACCACTTGCAGGCCGCGGCTGGCTATCAGCGCGGCCGTGGGCAAGCCGATGTAGCCAAGCCCGAGGACAGCAACCTTCTGGAGTTCAGGCATCGAGAAGCACCTTCACGATCCGCTCGCTGGCACGCCCATCGCCAAATGGATTGTGGGAGCGAGACATAGCAGCATAAGTCTCATCATCGTCGAGGAGCCGGAACGTCTCCCCGACGATCCTGTCGTAGTTCGCTCCAACCAGGCGCGCGGTTCCCGCGTCGACTCCTTCCGGGCGTTCGGTCGTCTCCCGCATCACAAGGACCGGCTTTCCGAACGTCGGCGCCTCTTCCTGCACGCCGCCTGAGTCGGTCAGCACCAAATGCGCCATGGAGAGAAGGCTGACAAAATCCGTGTACTCTTGGGGGGAAATCAGCACGACGCGCGGATGGTCGGCGAGCCGTGTTGCGAACACGTCGCGGACGTTCGGGTTCGGATGAACCGGAAGGACGACGGCAACGTCCTCCCGGCTCAAGATCGTCTCCAGTGCATTCACGATGTTGAGAACACCTCCACCGAAATTCTCCCGGCGGTGGCAGGTGACCAGGATGATGCGACGGTTGCCGTGCCGCTTCTTGATTCCGTCCCAACGGGATGAGAGCTGCGGATCGGCCTCTACCATGGCTTTCGCGATGATCAGCGCGTCAACAACAGTGTTTCCGGTGACGTGGATGCGATCGTTGGAGACGTTCTCCGCCCGGAGCGCTCTCGCAGCACGCTCAGTCGGCGCGAAATGCTGATCGGCGATCGAGCCGACGATCTTGCGATTCACCTCCTCGGGCCAGGGCGCGAAGATATCTCCACTTCGCAGTCCCGCCTCGACATGCGAGACCGGGACGCGGTGATAGTATGACGCCAGCGCACCTGCCATGGCAGTCGCAGTGTCGCCCTGGACGATCACTCTGGTGGGCTTCACCCTCTCCAGGACATCTCCGATCTGCGCCAATAGCCGGCCGGTCAGATTGTCGAGAGTCTGATTCACCGTCATGACGTCGAGATCGAAATCCGGGACCACCTTAGCCATCTTGAGAACCTGGTCGAGCAGTTCTCTGTGCTGCGCTGTCGCGCAGACCGTGAGGGAGATGTCCTTGTTCTGCTCGGCCTTGAGCCGGTTGATGACCGGAAACAGCTTGATCGCTTCCGGCCTGGTTCCCAACAATATGAAAAAATGCTTTCGCACGCCTCACCCTCCGATCCGGCCTGTCCCGGGGGGCAGCACATTGTACATGCTGGGCGGCCGTCTAAGTGCCTGCCGCGCGAACGCTTGCGTCAAGATTCCTGCAAACAGCGTGTTCGTCCTGGCATACCGCCACCACATCCGTCTGGGCTCCTGATAGATGCGGTACAACCATTCCAGGCCGAGTTGCTGCATGTGAATGGGAGCTCGCAGAACCGAGCCCGCGAGAACGTCAAACCCTCCGCCAACGCCCATAATGAACGGTACGCCGAGCTCGTCGCGGTGGGCCGCAAGGAAGCGTTCCTTCCGCGGCGTGGGCATACCAATGAACAGGCAATCGGCGCCACTGGACCGAATATCGCGGACGACCTCGTTCTCCTGCTCGCTGGAAAAATAGCCGTGCCTCACCCCAGCAAAGACAAGCGAGGGGTGCTTGTCCCGAACACGCTGCGCCGCCTGTTGCACGACGGCGGGTGAGGCTCCCAGAAAGTACGGTCGGAAGCCCTCTTGCGCGCACACTTTCAGCAACTCGCCGAGGAGATCTACGCCGGTGACTCGTGACGTTGCCGGGAGACCAAGCCCCCGCGCTCCCCAAAGGATTCCCATGCCGTCGATTCCGACAATGTCGCTGCTGGCGACATCAGCGGCGAGCACTGGATCGGAGCGCATGTTGACGAACTTCGCCACGTTAAGGGCGACATGCTGCAGACGCTGGCGGCTTCGCATGGCCTTGCGCGCAAGGCCGACGGTCTCTGCCATGGTCAAGATATCGATGGGGCACCCCAGAAAGTAGGCACGCATGGGTTCCTCCCCGGCCAAGATTCGCTTTGAGCGAAAGACCGCTTTCAATTGAACTAATTAATATCGCGATAATAATGATAGCGATTTTATTTGCAAGTTATATTGATATTATATTTTCGGCTTGAATACGCGATAAGAGGCTCCAATCAACGGCCGAACCGCAACGTTCGCGTCGGAGGAAATTAAATGGACATTAAACGTCTGGCGATTTCGGTGATTGTCCCACATTTGAATCAGCCAATGGCGCTTAAGACCTGTCTGGCCAGTCTCGAGGCGCAGAGCATTCCCCGGGATTCGTTCGAGATCATTGTCGTTGACAACGGCTCCGTTACGTTGCCGACCGACGTCATCGCTCAATATCCACGCGTACGGCTGTTGCGCGAGGCACGGCCCGGGCCTGGCCCGGCGCGTAACACCGGAGTTGCTGCTGGGAGCGGCGAGGTGCTTGCCTTCATCGACGCCGATTGCAGGGCACATTGTGATTGGCTGAGCAGCGTATGGCGCTCACTGCATTCGCTCCCGCCTCGGACAGTGCTCGGAGGGGACGTCCGCATCTGGCGCGACGCGAAGCCACACCTGGATGCCATCGCAGCCTACGAGAGCGTCTTCGCCTATCGATTCAAGCTCTACATCGAGCGCGATGGCTACTGCGGCACAGGCAACATGGCGATGTTTCGCCGGGATTTCCATTCCGTCGGACCGTTCGCAGGGATCGACGTGGCGGAGGATATGGAGTGGGGACAACGGGCCCAGCGTGCCGGGCTTCGGTTCCGGTATATCCCGGAAATGATCGTCTTCCACCCGGCCAGGAGTTCTCTGCAGGAGCTATATGTCAAGTGGGACCGACAACTCCTGCACTACCGCAACATGGCCGACGGCAAGCCGGCATGGAGATTGCGCTGGATTGCGCAGGCCCTGCTTGTCCTAGCTTCGCCCGCTCCCGGCATCATCACGATCTTAACGAGTGACCGGCTCCACGGTATCGGAGCCCGTATCAAGGCTATCGCCGTCATGTGTGCCGTACGAATGCATCGGGTTATGACAATGCTGTCGCTACTGCGCAATCGGCGAGCCGTCGCCTGGAATCGTTAGCAGAATATTCTCGGCATCAGGCCGGTATGGGTATCTTGCCAAATGCCGAGTTGTGGGTCAGTTCCAGCAAGTCAGTTCGCTGGCCGAACGACCACAACATCCAACCCAGTTCGTAGCTACGGCATTCCAGCCGAAGTCCAACACCGGAATCTTCAATTAGCCCAGCCTCGCATCCGGAGTAGGCGTTCTTGATTGCGCGCAGCATCCTCGGCGCCCGCGTTGTCAGCTCCCGCTTTCGAATCTGGGATCGGATAGTCAGCCCCAGATCGGGCACCAGCATCGAGCGGCGAAGCTGGTTCTGGCCCAGCACCCAATTAAATCCCTTGATTAAGGCATTCCGTGCCCCCCGAACTCGATAGCGCTCCGCCCATTCCAGCAGAGCCGGAGCCATGCCATACTGGTGCACCGAGTAGACTTCATAGAAATCAAGCACGCGCCCCCCAGCCGCATCGAAAAACCAGGGCCACTCGCCGTCGGGACCTTGAAGTGCAATCAACTTGCGAACGCAGGCGTCGGCCATGGCGAGCGCCGATGACTCGCCCGTGAACTCGCCGTAGTGATAGCACGCAATTGAAAGATAGATCTGCGTGGCGAACGAAGCGAAGCGTCGCCGAAATCCTGATGGTGCGTCGAAGAATAGCCCCGATCCGCTGTGGAATCGCTCCTGGAGAAAGCGATACAAAGGAGCGGCGAAAGACACCCACTCCCTGTCGCCCGCCCGGGCCCGAGCCACGACGCCCGTTAACAGCATACCCAGATCCTGAGCCCGAAAGGTCTTCCAGCCCGCCTGATCGCTCAGGAGCGCTCTCACGTCGCGCTTCACCTGCTCGGGTAGCTCGAAGCGGAGTTCCGCGGAAGCCCAGAGCGCCATACCTAGTGCATACTTTGGCACCGCAAGGACCGTGAGTTGGACCGCATTGTGATGGAATGTTTCCAATAAGTTGAGGCCGCTAGGAACCTTCTTTATCCTCGACATTCCGAGCAGAACGTTAAGCGTGTAGAACACATCGCTGCGCCGTAAGGACTCGTTTGGCGACGCGCGCCCGTCCAGATGGTAGATATGTGACCAGCAGCGATGTTCAGATAACCAGCACCGCTCCAATCCTCTGAGCGCATAGCGCACCAGGGGCGAGTCCTGCGAGGAATCGGGTATCAAAGACCCACTCGTAATAGGGCTGATGTTCATCGAAGAACCACGGTTAGCTCGTTTCGACCTCTGTGGATGATTCAGCCCGACCTCAAGTCAGGAGAGAACCGATCTCGCGCAGATACTGACCGTAACCGCTCTTCTCCAACGGTCGCGCCAGCTCTTCGATCTGGTCGCGCTCGATGAAACCTTGCCTCAGCGCAATTTCCTCAAGACAGGCAACCTTCATGCCTTGGCGCTTTTCGAGCGTCTGCACAAACATCGCCGCATCGATTAGCGACTCCACTGTTCCGGTATCCAGCCAGGCGAACCCCCGCCCCATCCGCTCAACATGGAGTGCCTTGGCCGAAAGATATCGCATCTGCAGATCGGTGATCTCGAGTTCGCCGCGCGACGACGGCTCGATGCGCCGTGCGTAGCGCACCACGTTGTTGTCGAAGAAATAGAGACCTGTGATCGCCCAGTTCGAGCTCGGCTGGCTCGGCTTCTCCTCAATTCGCAGTGGGCGATCGCCCTCGTCGAACGTAACGACGCCATACCTCTCCGGGTCTCGTACGCGATAGGCGAAGACGGTTGCACCTTCCTGACGCCCGGCAGCCCTTGCGAGCAATTCGCTCAGGCCGTCGCCAAAGAAGATGTTATCTCCAAGAACCATCGCAACGCGATCGTTCCCGATGAAGTCGGCGCCGACGATGAACGCATCGGCCAGACCGGCGGGTCGGGGCTGCTCCGCGTAGCTGAGTCTAATTCCCCATTGTCTACCGTCCCCCAGCAAGCGCTCGAACTGACACCGGTCTGAAGGAGTGGTTATGATAAGGATCTCGCGCACCCCTGCCAGCATCAGCGTTGACAACGGGTAGTAGATCATCGGCTTGTCATAGATGGGCAGTAGCTGCTTGCTGACCGCTCTCGTGATTGGATACAGTCGAGTTCCGCTGCCGCCAGCCAGCACTATTCCTTTCAGCATCGATTCCACCTTCCACGAGTTGGCCGAGACAGGTTTCGAGAGAGCAACGCCATGACGGCAATCGAAGGCCTAAGACACGTTCGGCCTTGGATGAGTTGAGGCGCGAATTCCGTGGCCGTCGCGCGGCGGTCTGGTACTGCTCGCTCGTAATGGCCTCAAGCTGCGGCACTCGGATTCCCCGCTGAGCGAGCAAGTCGAAAATCGCTTGGGCAAACCCATGCCAAGTCGTCTCACCTTGTCCGGCAAGATGAAAGATACCGGCCATGGCTCTACGATCTTGGGTTAGCAGCCGTCCCGAGAGCTGAAGGATCGCCGACGCAAGGTCGAGTGCGGACGTTGGACTTCCGCATTGATCCTCAACGACTTTGACGATCGGTTGCGATTCACAGAGCCGCAGCATCGTCCGAACGAAGTTGTTGCCATGAGGACTATATAGCCATGAAGTGCGAATCACCGTTGCAAGCGGATGAGCAGCTAGAACCGCAGCTTCGCCGGCCAGCTTCGATGCGCCATACACATTCAATGGCGCGGGAACATCGCTTTCCTCGTAAGCATCCAGCTTTGTGCCGTCAAAGACATAGTCGGTCGAGATGTGGATGAATGGTATATTCATTTGCCATGCGACGTCGGCCAACGCGGCCGCTGCGTCGCGATTGATGCCGAATGCTCTTGCTACTTCCGATTCTGCCAGATCCACCGCCGTGTAAGCGGCAGCGTTGATGATCATGGACGGTGCGATCGGATCGATCGTTCGGCGGAGTTCGCCATGGGCCTCCAGATTGAGACCGCTGCGTCCAAGGGCGACCACTGGCGTGCTGTGCAGCGCCGCCAGGTCATGAAGACACCTTGCCAACTGACCGTTGCGACCAGCAATCAGAATGGGGCTTTCCGTCATTTGCAGCCTCAATGTTGTGTAGCGAGGAGCCCCAGACGCGAACCGTCATAGACCCCGCTGCGGGCACGCTCCCACCACGCGCGGCTCTTGAGATACCATGCGACGGTCTCGGCCAGCCCCTGCTCGAACGTCCTTGTGGGTCGCCAGCCAAGTTCACGGTGAGCTTTCGATGCGTCGATCGCGTAGCGGATATCGTGTCCCGGACGATCTGGCACAAAAGTAATCATCGATCGTCTCGCTGCCGGACCCGGATACAGCCTGTCGACGACGTCGCAGATCTGGGTTACCACGTCGAGGTTGGAGCGTTCGCTATCTCCGCCGAAATTGTACTTCTCGCCGGGCTTGCCTTCGAACAGAAGCGTGATCAACCCTGCCGCATGATCTTCGACATGCAGCCAGTCCCGTACGTTTCGGCCGTCGCCATACACCGGCAACGGCTTGCGCTCGATCGCATTGAGAATCGTCAAGGGAATGAGCTTTTCTGGAAACTGAAACGGCCCGTAATTGTTCGAGCAATTCGACACAATGACCGGCAGGCCATAGGTCTTGAACCACGCGAGTGCGAGATGATCCGAGGCTGCTTTGCTCGCCGAATAGGGTGAGCTCGGCCGGTAAGGCGTTTCCTCTCGGAAGTAGTCAGCGGGTCCGAGTGAACCGTAGACCTCGTCTGTCGAGACGTGAATGAAGCGAAACCGCTTGCGCCCTGGTACCGAGAGGCCCTCAAAATATTTTCTCGCTGCTTCCAACAACGTGTAGGTGCCCACAATATTCGTGGCAATGAAGGCCGCGGGACCGGTGATTGAGCGGTCGACGTGACTCTCGGCCGCGAGGTGAATGATCGCGTCTGGCCGGTAGCTGTTGAACACGAAATCCATGGCCTCGCGGTCGCAGATATCCTGCTGCTCGAACAGATAGGACTTTAGCCCTTGGATGGGCGCTAGCGAGGATGGGTTGGCCGCATAGGTCAGCTTGTCGACATTGATCACTTCGGCGCCCTTCTGCAGCGCTAGGCTACGGCACACGGCAGAACCGATAAATCCCGCTCCCCCAGTCACCAAAACGCGCATCTGACCGCTCTCCATCACTCGAAAACGGCCGCAAGCTGGTCCAGCCTGGGCAGGGATCTATCTTTTGGCGACACTTGGGCCTCGGCCGTTGTCACCGGCCACTCAATCGCCAGTCCCGGATCGGCCCAATAGAGCCCTCCGTCATGGCTTGGAGCGTAGACTTGGTCGACCTTGTAGAACACGACGGTCTCTGGTTGCAGTGTGCAGAAACCGTGCGCAAAGCCCTTCGGGACAAGCAGTTGCTCTCCGGTCTGGCTATCCAGCTTGACAGCTATATGCCTTCCGAAGGTTGCCGACGAACGCCGAAGATCGACCACGACATCGAGAATAGCACCGCTTAGCACTCGTATGAGCTTGGCTTGGGCGAAAGGCGGTCGCTGGAAGTGCAAGCCTCGGACTGTCCCAACCTTGTCTGAGCTGGATTGATTGTCCTGGACGAAATCGACGAGAATCCCTTTCTCCGCGAAGGCCGATCGCTGAAACGTCTCACAGAAGTAACCCCGGGCGTCCGATAATCGCTCCGTTTGAATCATCTTAACATCTGGGATCTCCAAACACCGTACTTCCATCATGGAAAGCCCTCGGCCAAGTGCTGCTCAGTCCCGACAAAAGGCGCAACGAGGTCATCAAACCACTGATCGAAGATGCCTTCGTCGAGACTGCTCTTGCCGTTGTCGTTCGAGCTCATGATCGGCACGTGCGCATGCCACGCCTCTGCGGCGCGGGAGGAATCCCGGGCTTCAAGCGGACTCGCATCGCCCCGCCTTGCCAGCAACAAGGCGGCCCATTCGAGGCGTTCCACGGTCATTGGGAGGCCCGACACTGTCTTCACCATCACTATGTTCCCGCCTGGCTTTTAATCCTACGATCCAGGTCTACATTTAAATTCTATCCGCCGAACGCCGTCGGGCGCAGCAGCGGCACCATGCGAACAGGCCAAGTCACCTTTCCGCGGCGGTCACAAATTAATATCAGAATAATATTTAATTTGGCAATGATATTTTTTTGAGATACCATTCAATTTAATAGATCAAATACCAAACGCCCTCATGCGGGCGACCAATCCGACGCGCTCCCGAGCCTGACAGGTACCCCATGCTTCAGAGTAATCTTCTACAGACCGACAGAACGCGCTTGCCTCTGGGCGGCCAGGCCCAGTCGAACGACATCAACGGCGGGGGAATCGGCGATCTTGTCAAGTTCGCGGTCATCTTCGTAAGGCGTCGATATCTTATGATCATCGTGACCGCGGCTCTCGTATTCGCTGCCGCGCTGCTCTACCTGCGGTTTTCTCCTCCCACCTACACGGCCCAGGTACAAATCCTGCTGTCGAATCCTCGCGCTCAATTCGTTCAACAACAGTCGCTTCTTCCGGAGCCCGTCGTCGACGCGGCCCAAATCGAAACGCAACTGCAGATGATAAGGTCGCGAGGAATTGCGGCGGCAGTCATAACGCAGCTAAATCTCGCCAAGGATCCAGATCTTTCCGGCTCGCGGTGGTCCTTCAGCTCGCTACTGCATCGCATTCGAAACCGGAACCAGCAGCCGGAGCCCGTTGCGGAGGCTGATACGCCCCGGGAAAGCGCGATTGCCGCGTTATTGGACAGGCTCGTCGCGTACAGGGTCGGATATAGCAAGATCATCGAGGTAAGCTACAGTTCGAGCAACGCGGAACGCGCGGCAGAGATCGCGAATGCCGTGGCTAACGCGTACCTTAACGACCAAATGAATTCGAAGTTCGAGGCCACGCGAACGGCAGCCAGTTGGTTGCAAGAACGTCTCCAGGATCTCAATGAGCAAGCGCTAACGGCCGAACGTGCCGTGAGCGCATACAAGTCCCAGAACAACATCGTCTCGACAGGCGGAAAATTGATTGACGAACAGCCTGTCAACGATCTCAGCGCGCGATTGGTAACCGCCCGAACCCTGACCTCCGATGCACAGGTCAAGTTCAATCGCTACGACGCGGTCCTGCGCGCCAATGCAGCTGGCTCCTCCACCATCAGCGCTCCTGACGCGGCGAGCGCCGATGTCCTCCAGAGTCCGATTATCACTACGCTTCGCCAGCAATATCTCGAGTTGTCACGTCGCGAAGGCGATTGGTCAACCCGGTTCGGGCGCGACCATTTGGCGGTTGTCAACCTGCGGGGTCGGATACGTGACATTCGCACGTCTATCCTCGAAGAGGTCAAGAGGCTCGCCGAAACCAGCAGAAATGAACTGGAAGCTGCTCAGCAGCGGCAGCAGGAACTGGAGAAGCAGCTTGCCCGAGCCGTCTCGCAATCGCGCCTGACGAACTCCGCAGAGCTAACCATACGGGAGTTGGAGAGCCGAGCGAGAAGTCTGCGCGCCATGCATGAGGCGTTTCTGCAACACTCCATGGGGACGACTCAGCAGGAGACATTTCCGATTTCGGAAACACGGGTGATCTATCCCGCCGCCCCGCCAGAGCGCAAGAGCAAGCCGAAGGCAAACTTGGTGCTGAGCTTCGGCCTGGTCGCTGGACTCGCACTCGGGATCGGCTTGGCTCTTCTGAGAGATCTCATGGATAGAGTTTTTCGCACGTCTTCACAGGTGGAGGCCGCACTGGAGCTACCCTGCTTGTCGCTGATCCCTCTGCTGTCGCCCCCGAAGGCGCAGAAGTCGACCGTCCGATCCCAGCAAGCGGATGAAGATCTGCGATCACGCACGATGTCAACCGTGCCAGCGCTTCACCGAACCGTCATCGGAATGCCCCTCTCCCGCTTCACGGAAGCCATCCGTTCGATCAAGCTTGCTATTGACCACACCCCCGCGAGGGCCTCCAACCAGGTGATCGGAATCACCTCGGCTCTGCCAAATGAGGGCAAGACGACGATTGCAGCCTCTCTGGCTCACCTCATCGGACATAGCGGAAAGCGGGCTATCGTAGTCGATTGCGACCTCAGAAACCCTTCGCTTTCTGCGGCTATGGCTCCGAAAGCTGCATTTGGATTGATTGAGGTGGCAAACGGAAAGCACTCGCTCGAAGAAGCGCTGTGGCACGATCCCAGAACCAATCTCGCATTCTTGCCAGCTGTCCGGCGTGGACACCTGCTTCACACGAGCGAGATCCTTTCCGCCGAGAACATGACCAAACTATTCGATCGCTTGCGGCAGTCCTACGACTACGTCATTGTGGACTTCCCTCCGCTCTCGCCTCTGGTGGATGTGCGCGTCACTGCGCCGTTGATCGACTGCTACGTTCTCGTCGTCGAATGGGGACGGACCAAGATCGATGTAGTTCAGCATGCCCTGCATACTGCGCCGACCATCTCCGATTCCTTGATCGGCGTCGTCCTCAACAAGACTGATATAAGGGCAATGGCACGGTACGACGCCCATCGAAGTGATTACTACGATGACAGCCACTACCTAAGATATGGCTTGTCGGATTCTTAGGATGACTTTGACCTACGTCGCACCTAACGATGGAGTCAGCACCTTCTGCGATATGCTCTCCGTTTTGGGCGAGTCAGAGATGGTGTAAAATGTTCCAGTCTTCAGTGCTCGCTACGCTGGCGGCCGTTGCTGCGGATTTTGCTGTGGTCCCGAATCTGCTGAGTCTAGCGGCGCTATCGGGCGTTCTTGCGGCCGCTATACTGGCCGCCGGCCTTTTCGCCACGTCGTCAACCCTTGCTTCCTTCGCGAAGCTTCTGCGGCCCCTCTTCATTCTGGCTCTCGCCGCGCCCGTGCTCTGGATTGCCTTGCAGGTGGTTCCGATCCCGCTCCGTGGCCTTGGAAATCATATCTGGGCGACTGCATCGGCAGCCCTAGACCAACCTCTCGCAGAGAGGTTCTCGGTTGATGTCCGCGAGACGATACTGGCGCTTTCGCATTACAACGCTGTCCTCGCTGCGGGCCTCGTCACCGCAGTCGTTACTCTGGACAAAAATAGGGCGGCGCAGGTCCTCTATATCCTCGTATCGATCACCGCGGCCATCTGCATCTTTTCGGTATGGAGAAGTAGCAATCAGAGTGGTTCCTGGCCCGCCGAACAAGTCTGGACATCGACTGCGGCGGCACTTGGTGCCCTTCTCTCCACTGCAATGGCTGTCCGTGCGGTCGACCAATTCCGGCGGCCTAGAAGGTCCCCCCGCTCGCCGGCAGGACCGCTCGTCATTTTGACCTGCGCCATTCTATCATTGATCGTCTCCGTTGCGGCGGCCGCGCTTTGTGGCGGCTGGATCGCGCTGATTGCCGTCCTGCTCGGAATGACGACCATCCTCACAGTGGTCGCTATTCGCAAATGGTTCTTTGGCCTGTGGGGTAGAGCTGGCGTTCTCGCGACCGCCGCCATGTTGTTCGTCGCCAGCTTCACCTTCATTCCAATTAATCGGAATTCTGACCTGACGACTGCCCTGTCGACGCAGACTCGGGCAGCAACTGAGCGGATGCTACAGGACACTCACCCGATCGGGAGCGGTGCAGGTACGTTTGTTGCGCTTCTGCCGATTTATGCGGACGTTGGCATGCTCGCAATGCGCGAACGTCCGACCGCCGCCGCAGCGGTCGCGGTCGAAATGGGACGTACGTTCCTTTGTGGCCTGTTGATTGTTACCGTCACGAGCGCCTGCATGTTGTTCGGGCGCGCCTTGTCTCGCAATCACTCCTACTTATACCCAGCCGTCGGCGCCGGCGCTTCCGTATCGTTGACAATACTGGCCTTTGCCGAAAACAGCCTTCTCGATTTATGGGCATCACTGTTGGTGGCGGCGGTCTTCGGCCTGGCTTTTGCTCAAAGCCTGTCGGGGAAGGCTCGCGACGTGGAGACCATCGAGTTGCGGCCGCCTACGGAGACCAGCGCCCAAACCACGGCCGCGCGACGGATTCCTTGGCCTGTCTTCGCTTCCCGATGGCCTCCGACCCGCGTTGCTCTGACGATGATCGGATTGCTGTTGGCTGCGCAAACGGGTTGGATCGTCTCGCAAAGGTGGCCTTTCAGTGATCGACTCTCAGTTACATCGGTTGCCGGCTCGAATGAAGCCTTGGCCTCAACGCACCAATCCACGCGCGAGCATGCCTCGACTGCCTCAGGATTCACTGCAATTCTGCCCCTCAAGTCCGACAAGGCAGCCGAGATCAGCCGGTCCACGAACTTGAACGCTCTTTCTGCGGTGCTGCAATATTCACCCCTTCGGGGCGACGTTTGGCTCATGCTTGCGGCGCTTTCAAAGCAGCACGCGGCGCCTTATGACACGACAAGCTTACTTAAGATGTCCTACTATACTGCACCAAACGCGGTGGAACTCATTCCACTACGGCTTTCCGTCGCTCTCGGCACTGATGCTGCGATCAAGGAGCCTGAGCTTCGAGATCTTATCCGGCGCGACCTTAAAGTTGCTATTACTGGCCGGCCCCCGCTCCAGCCAGCCATCGCCGCCGCATACCAATCGGCGTCAGCAGACGGCAGGGCGTTTGCCGACAGCTCGATTTTGGAGCTCGATCCAGGTTACGTTCAGAAGTTACGCTCGCGAAGCCCATAGCCGTTTTTCGGCAACGTGCCTCCGGACGATCGCGCCCAGGTCGTTCCCAATTGATATCGTGCCAGCATGAATAGCTCCGATTAATTTTATTGAATCCATCGATTCAATTGCTATTATATTTAAAATGGTAGTATATTAAATCATCCTTCCGTTTCTTGTTGGTTAGCCATGAATTTTATGAACCGGCATATCGCAGACGATGGGAGCGCTCTAACTGTCGTCGACTCCCCATCGCCCATTGCTGATGAAGGGAAATGGCCCGTCCGGTACGACTCGGTCGAGTTTGTAGTGATCTGCGCCGATATCGCGACCATTCTATTCGCCGGTTTCCTTTCCGCGCTACTTTCACCCGGCGGCCCGCCACAAGCCGGTCTAATCCAAACATTCGGCTACGCGGCGGCAGCAGCAGTGTGTTTGGTCTACATTCTGAAAGGCAGGGGACTGTATCGGCCAACCGAACTCCTGGTACTTCGAAGCCAGGTTCGCGGCATCTGCCTCACGTGGATTTTGTTGCATGTCCTGGCCGCCACTGTGGAGATGCTCGATGACAATCCGAGCTTCTTCCGAGGCGCCGGCCTCCTGTTTGCGGTACTCGGCCTGGCATCATTGATCGTGCAACGGTGCGTTGCCAGGGAACTGCTGATAAAATGCTTCAGTGGCAGGAGGTTCGCGCGGACGAGTCTCGTCCTCATCACCGATCAGCCGCCGTCGAGTCATGCAGGTCTGTCGGAGGCCCTTGCGGTCCTCGGCTATTGCGTCAAAGGCCGCTTTGATTTGCCTGCGATGGGCTCGGACCCTGGTTCCAGAAAACAGCTCAGCTCCCGCGTGATCGAACATATTCGTAATTCCGAAGTCGATAAGATCGTGCTGGAGGCCAATCCTGCACGATGGGCCGACCTTCGTGCCTTTATCTCAGATCTGAGAGTGCTGCCATTCCCCATCATGTTCGTCCCGGTTGGCGCTGCATCGGAATTGCTTCGACATCCGGCAAGGAGCCTGGGAAGTGCCGCTTGCCTAGAGATCCAGCCCGGCCCCCTCACCGCAATCGAGCGCGCGAGCAAACGAACAATTGATATTATCGGTGCGGGACTTGCTTTGACAGTCCTTGCACCGTTTCTCGCGATAGCCGCCGTCGCGATCCGACTGGATTCTCCCGGCCCGATCCTCTTCAAGCAACGACGATGCGGCTTCAATGGCCGAGTATTTTCAATCCGCAAGTTTCGAACGATGCATGTGCTTGAGGACGGCAGCGTAATCGCTCAGGCCACCCCACTGGACCAACGCGTCACCCGGGTGGGCAAATGGCTGCGTCGGACGAGTTTTGACGAACTGCCACAGCTGCTAAATGTTCTTGAGGGCAGTATGTCGCTGGTGGGCCCGCGTCCCCATGCCTTGGCCCACGACGGACAGTTCGACAAGCTCGTCCGGAAGTACGCCTTCCGACGCCGAGTGAGACCAGGATTGACAGGATGGGCTCAAATCCATGGCTGCCGTGGACCAACGCCTACAGCGACCATGGTAGAGAGACGTGTTGAGTACGATCTCTGGTATATCGACAATTGGAGCCTTCGGCTGGATCTCGCAATCCTGTTGCGAACTCCATTGGAAGTGTTGCGGGGGCGCAATGCTTACTAGGACCCGATCGCCATACACCAAGTTGCGCCAGCCCGCTGGCGCAACCAGCTCTCACGCCCGCTGCCGAAGCTTCGGAGCCGCCTCCCCGATGCGGAAATCCTCGATCCGACGGCCGGATTTCATGGCAGCGACCAACCAACGCGGCCGCTTGCCTCGTCCCGACCAGGTTTCGGAAGTCTGCGGGTTACGATATTTCGGCAGTACGCGCGGATATTTCCGCCTTTGCTTGCCGGTCGGAGAGACGCCCGGCCCGGTTGCCTCGGCCAACATAGCCATCCCGCCGCCGAGAACCGCCAAACGCTTCTCCAGCTCCTGCTTTTCCGCCTTGATCCGATCCGACAAAATGCCGCTAATTTCCTCATGAAGCGACCATAGATCGTCGATGGACATCGCTTCTAGTTCGAGCTTCTTGGTAGACATGCTAGCATCCTGTAGTTGCGCCCATTTAATATCGCCCCTGCCCGATAATCAAGCCCCCAGCGTCGGGTTTTACGCAGAAATATGTGGAACCGGCAGAAAGTTCGCCCTCCACATAGCTGCGCCGCCGGTTCCAATCAAGACCAAAAAATACATTATCCGCCCAATTAATAACAGCACAGGCTAAGAACACGCGCTTTACGTGCACCGGCGCCTTCCCTCAAGCGAAAATTGGCTGTTAACCGGGGCGCGCGATCGATCTGCCACGCCGCGCCCTCGACGAATATGACCGGTGCGCCAGGCCGGCCTTTGCTGGCAATCCGCCTGAGCTCCGACCATCGGCACGCTGCAACCGCGCGCTTATGACCGCGATGTCTCTCAGAGCAAGCCTTCGCAGCTGGATCTGTAACTGCAAAGCCCGGATGTCGGTCGATGCAGCCGAGGGAGCGATAAACCGACTCACCGCCGCTCGAATACGCCCCAGTGGGCAGCCGATAATATCCAATGTTTCTCTTGGAGCTTCCAGCAAGATTCCCTCACCCATCAAATAAACAGATAAAAATAATCCTCGCTATATATATTAAATAATATATTATTTATTTATTGTCGCGTCAATTTGAAAGACCAGCCCTTGCCTTGCCAATGTTGTTCGCCATTCGAAACGCGATATTCGGCGTGAGACGACAGGCAGGGGAGCGACGGTCGAACGGTGCCGAGAATGTTATGCGCAGGCAGGATCTCGAAGCCATGGATTTCGAAGAACTATGGCTCCTCCACGAGGAGCTAACAAAGATTCTCGCTGAAAAGATCACAGCCGAAAAGCGGGAGTTGGAGAAGCGCTTGGCGCAACTCAATCAACCGGATCAATTCGGCGGGGCGGAGGGCGGGGCGACAGCCACGGGCCCGGGCCAGCCCCCTCGCCGCAAATACCCAAAGGTCGTACCGAAATACTTCAACCCCCTCAAACCGACAGAGACTTGGTCTGGGCGTGGTAAACAGCCGCGATGGCTGGTCGCCGCGCTCCACTCGGGGCACACGCTGGACGAGTTCAGGATTCACGAGAACGGCGAAGCCTCCCACCGGGATGCTGGCGGTCACGAGCATTGATAGCTCTGCCACGGCAAATGCCGGCATGCGCGATATCGTCGGCCCACGGATCTGGAAGCCCGCTAACTTGCTCCGAACGCTGTAATTGAAGCGCCAGCCGAGGGCATCTGCCGCAAACGACGAAGTGGTTTAGGCCTTCCCTGCGCGCACCGCGACGGCCGCCTCCAGCAGAAACTGCAGGGTTCCCATCCTCGGCAAGGACCACAACCCGCGCCGGCGCGCGGGTGGGATGGCGCCGTTCGCCACCTTTCGGTAGTTTCCGAGATCCAGCACCATCATCGCGAGGAAGGGCACACGAGTGGCTGGAAAGCGTGCCTGCAGCAACTGCCGCACGAACTGCAGACGGGGAATCAGACGAGAGCGCAACTCTCGCGGAATGTCGACGCCAAGCAACTCGGCAAGAGCGAGCAGCTGGGTCTCAACCGCATTCTTCATCAATTCGCCCGGGACAAGAGAGGTAAGCTCCCTCCAATCGAGGCCATCGACAGAATTGTTTAGATCGCGCAATTCAACAAGGTGCCGCAGGTCGAGATCGCCGAGCCAATAACCATAGTCTTGAAACTGATCATGGATGATCAACATGAGGGCGCCGTAGATAGGCGTGGGGATGTAAACGCGTCCCCGCCCCAGCGGCGCAGGGACACAATGGTCCAGCGCCTGCCCGAAGCTCTGATAGAGGTACGCGGGACCTGGAGCTGCCGTTTGCAGGTCGATGGCCCCGACATCCTGCGAGCGAATCAAATCGACATGCCACCGCTGGCTTTCGGGCGGGGCCTGGGCATGAATATCGTAACCAATTGCACATAGAGCGGCGACCGCCGTCCTGGCCTCATCTGGCATGATCATGATATCCAGATCGGACATCAATCGAACGCCTCGTCGCGCCTCGTGCGCGGTCGCCAGCGTTGATGCCCCCTTGAGCAGGATTGGCGTAATGCCGTAGCCATTCAGCGCAACGACGGCTTCTTCGAGTTGAAGGAGGAGCCGATTGTTGCGCAGCACGTTTCGGCCGTGGATCTGCCGAATGTATTGGCTGACGTCCTCCGGAAGGATCGATGCAAACTTATCGACAAAATCGATGAGCGCCGGCGTCGTCAGAGTCTGATTTGCAAGCCCTATGACCGAAGTCCACTCGATATCGACAGGCGGCAGGCCTTGCAGGCAATTGCAGAGGCTCGTTAGCGCCGCGCTATGCCTTGCCATTGCATAGATCCATAAGCACGCACCGAGCCTCCACGGCTTCGGAGTAGGTCAATTGAAGGGATCGCGCGCCCGTGACTATCCGCTTCAGAGCGACGAAGCCGGCCTGCGAAAGTCTTCCGTCAGCAGCAAATGCGTTCCCAATGAGCCGCCTCATCGAATCCAGCTGGTCTATCGCGGTCAATTCGGCCGGACCGCTCTCGACCCGGTTCAAGAAGATGAGCCAACTCGCGGAAACGCTTTGGTTGTGCGCATCCGGAATGGGCACGTAGCGCACCGAAATGCCGTCCGCGCGGCAATGCGTCGTGTCGTACCGGTCACCATGTAGTCGCGAGAGCAAGTCCCACGACCCCTCCTTCAAGGTGAGAGCAAACGGAATGCCGCAGATCGTTCCGTCAGCCCCAACCAGCGCAACGTCATCCCCGGCATACCGAAGTCCGGCGTCCACCAGCTGCAGTGTGAGGGTCGACTTTCCAGCTCCTGGTTGGCCGCACAACAACAGGCCTTCACCGTCTTTCACGAGGGAAGCGGCATGAAGAGAGAAGGTCCAGCGATTGCTTCGAATAAGCCGCTCGGTGATGTGAGCTTTGACCGTGGGTGCCAGTGCTTCGACTTCACATCTGGAGATGCTGGAATTCTCTCCGCGCAACAGCACCTGCTCATCCAGCATCATCGCCTCGATCGCTATGTCGTCGTCGCCGCGGGCGCTCTGGTCGGAAACGCAAAACAGCGAATGCAGCCGTCTTAAGAGGTCCCGACTTGCAGCCCGGACTCCTATTCTGAGCGGGCCCAGAACCGCTGAGAAGGCAAAATCGGCCGGCATTCGCCCGTCGACCTCGAGCAACGCCCGATCGATCCAGACATCTACAAGCTGTCGCGTGAACTGGCGTGCCGTGTGCTCGTCGATGCCTAGCGCCCCAAGATCCTGATAGGCGTCTTCCAACGAGGCACCTTGCGCAAGCTTACACCAGATGAATGCTCCTACTCGGTCCAGCTCAAAGATCTTCTGCCCTGCTTCGCTGAAGAGCGTTGATCGACCGTTCAGCAGCGCGAACACTGCATCCGAAGCCGGTCTCAACACCATCTCTGCCGACGATCTTTCCAGCATGGCTCCAACCAATGTGAAGAAATCCGCCTCGCCAGTACCGATGCGGCGACGCCAGCGTCTGGGGCGCTGGCGTCGCGGCGCTCGGCACCGAACGAAGTACCATCTGACCCGTCGCGGCGCGCAATTCCCATCTGCCGGGCACAACTCGCCCAATCGGTCTCGTTTCGAAATAACAATTCCGGTCAGTCATGCCGCAGCTGACCGGCCCTCGTCTCTCCCTGCGGAGAAATGTTCAACACCTGCTCTCAACGAAAGCTCGCTCGCGCTCAACCGATGAGCATCCAAGAGGTACCGATAGGCCTCACGATCGGCACCGCGTTCTCGCAGAATGCGCTCCTTCTCCCTGATACTTGCCAATTCCGCGCGCATCTGGGCCAACTGCGGGGCATCGGGGGCGAGGTCGTACTCGCCAAGAGTTAAATTCCACATTGTCTCCTCCAGCCGAACGAACCTGGGACGAGCTCAGCTTACGTGAACGGCAGCCATTAACAACGAGATTTACGCACTTTACCATATAATCAAAATTTATTTCATAGTTTAACCGCGCACCGACCCTCGCTTCCAAAAGGCCCGATCGGCGCGCACCGGACCGATGGCCAAGAATCGGAGATACCGAATTTACTAGAATAGGCCGACGTTTTCGATCGACGACATCGCTCCCGCGCCCCCGCAAAAAATAAATCGGGCGAGAGTCGCAAACCGGACCGACAGCGCAGATTTGATTTGCACATTAAACGCAAACAGAGAAATATTAACCAACCGCGTGTGAGGGGAGTGCGACCTGTGATCCAGTGGGCTGATCTTTCCGTCAAGAGGAAGATAATGGTTTCGTTGCGAGCGGAATATTCGGCTCGAGTCGCGGGGATCTCGAGTCGCCCGGATTTGGATATGATAATTGTGAGGGACCTCCCAGAAGCTTTCGGTTGAGGTCGAAGCACCATTCAGGCTTGCCGAGCCCCAAGTCGGCAATATCCCAGGAATTCGCCAAGCAGGAGATCCGGTCGGCTGGAGAAGCGTCGTCACGAGCAAGCTGCCCATTGCTCGCACAACGACCCCAGGTGCGATGCCCCCCAAGTCACCCGCACCGACGAGAGCGCACTCCAGCCGACCGGCCCCTTCTTGTTTCAGCAATATGTTTGAGGGAGGCACACATGGGTATGATCATGGTCAACTGTCCGCAAACGGGTCGCGCCATTCCTACCGGCATCAAGTCCGATCGCGAGACTTTCCTTCGGAGCATCGTCTTTTTCGGCAATACTCGTTGTCCAATCTGTGAGGCCAATCACAACTGGTTCGCCCGCGAGGCCTGGGTCGACGAGCCAATCGTTCGGACGTCGGATGTCCTTGGTGCTATTCCCTCGTGCTGATGCAAATGCCGGGGCCGTTTCAGAGAGTGCGTTCATTCCCATGTTCTCCAGGCATTTCGGTCGCAACGCATCAGAACATCGAAAACATTTCCGGGTGTCGTCGTAGAGCGAACGGACGCTCGAGACTCCATCGCTTAGACGGTCTTGGCAGATCGTCACACAGCCAAGCTTCCGTCACGGAATTCGGCAGAGGGTGTTTTAGTGAGTGGTAAGGTCTGCAGCCTGGTTGTTCTGAATGACACAAGGACCGAACTCGTTAGCCTGCTGGCTCAATTGAAGCGACTCCGCGAGAGAGTACGAAGGGCGGAAGCGCGGTGCTCGGAAGAACGGCGGTCAGCGTCGTCGCCGCGCGCGCGAGGGTCCCGAGCAGCGAGGGATCGGGCGCGCGGGCTTCCCAAGTCAATGCATTTATGGTCATTATGCTGGCTGGATTAAAACCAGCACCGATGTGTTCGGGAGAGGCTTTTTTATAAGATAGGTAATGAGCACTGACCGTTCAGTTTAATCGCGATCATGAACCATTTTAGTGACGCCATGGGCGAATTGAATTTTTGCTAGATTTTCCCGCACTGAGGCTGCAGATTGCTTTTACTGAGAATCTATTGCTGAGAATCTATTCTTTCGGGGGAACTTCAAATGGGAAGACCTGCTGTTTCCCGTGATGCCTTCCGTGGGCTGCTCGCTTTCTATGCGGCAAAGGCTCATCGCGATCATAAATCTCAGGGCGAACATTGCCTCTTAAGGCTGTTCGGATCTGCAGATGATGTACCCGATACTTTATTGCTGCACTGGTCGGACAGAACTGAGCTGGTCGGCTCCGAAGCCGTCGGTCGGTTAAAGGATCCGCTCGTTCGTCCAATCACGAGCGGCAACGCTCAATACGACCATGCCAGTGACTTTCTCCACACACTGCTGAGAGACCTCGGGCGAAAAATGCAGTGATAGCAATTCGCCGCGCTATAGTCGCCAGGCGCACGAATTTTCCGCGCTAACCGCTCTCGCCGACCGCCTGCCGATAGCAAAGCTGAGTACTCTCAGTGTCCGCGATTGAGAGCAAACCGGGCGTTGGCTGGCCTGGAGCGCATCAACGCTTTGACCCGCGCTAGGCTTTCAATGCGAGAGGTTCAAGGCGCACTCCCTCAACGAGTTCGCTCATTAAGCCGCAACGTCTGGCCGTGAGGATTGACAGAGTGTAGCGGGATTGCTGGCATTTTAGCCTCTTTTCAGCCCAAAAATTGGTTGTTGCTTGGGGCGGGGCAGGATCTCAGCTCGGAGACCTGCAATGTTCAAGCAAGTATTTTCTGCGTGTTTCTTCGTTGTCATCAGCACGATCTGTTCAGAAGCAAGACCTTACCGCATCAGCCACGCGCCCGAGTGCAATGTCATCATGCCATGTGACTTCTCGTCCACGCAGGCGCGCCGCCAACAAGTTTTACATCACTCACTGCAGGCGTATCGCTCAAAGCAACTTGCACTAACCACGTCGAGCAGCGTAGCGGCGGTGAACGCCCGTGCTGACAGCCGGATCGTCGGCGGTCGGCCGGCCGGCTGCCCGTCTTCATTCTGTGGTTGTGGCGCGGCGCTGCGAGTGTTTGGTCGTGTCGTGCCTGAATTAAATCTCGCGGCCAACTGGCTACGCTTCCCGCGCACCTCGCCCGCGCCCGGAATGGTCGCGGCGCGGCGCGGGCATGTCTTCGTTCTAGAACAGCATCTCGAAGGCGATGTTTGGATGGCGTATGATGCCAACTCGGGCGGACGCGCGACGAGAATGCATCCACGATCATTACGTGGCTATACGGTTGTCAATCCTCGTGGTGCGGGTTGAAACAGTTCGCACGACCGTTGGCCTAACGGCCCTCAATCTGGGCGAGGATTGCAATGCCTGCTATTGAAGAAAGCGGCAGTGGCCCCGTTACCCCCGAGCCCAGCTGGTGACCTATTGCGGTCCTGGGCCACTGCCGCGGCTGAGGCCGCAACAACTCTGACAAACTGCTCAATTGCGAGCGCGCCGAACCATAGGTCTCGACGTTCTTGGCGGCAGCCGCCCGCCAGACTGACATGCCGATCGCCACCGCGATCGAAACGAGATTCCCCGCCGCTGCGATGAAAGCAGGTGACATGCAGACCGCCCCCCGCACAACTCCGCCGGCTTGAAGCGGCGGCCCGTCAGCAGCGGCGCTCACGGGTGACCCGTGCTCAAAGGAAGCGCTTCTGGAAATCTGCGGAGGAGCACCCACTACGAGCGGAGTTTCAGGAGCGGCAGGCACCGGCGAAATCCGGTCTGCCCGCTGAAAGTGAGCAAAATTGACCATCCTGCAAGGACGGCATATGCCAACTTTTCCCGATTGCCGCTTGTTCAGCGGAACGGGGATCGCATGCAAAAGCGCCTTCATTCCAAGCTAGTTTGCACCTTAAAAGACCTCTTCCCGCCCATTACCCGGTCGATTCAGATCAAAACGCTATCGGGGGCTCAGCCACAGGAACAAGCCAGGGTATGGCACCTCGATGCACGGCAGATGTCGACTACGGAACTCCATGATTTGAAAGAGCGGGTAATGGAGGCCATTCAGAGAAAGCATCTACATTCTTGAAGGGCCGCGGATATCAGCCTTCTCTTCAAGACCACAGCCCTAGCCTAGGCCAGGTCTCCGAGCCCCTGGGCGTCTTCATCGCTTCTGCAGCATTGTCGACAGCACCGAACGGTCGCTCAAGATCGAAAAAACCTCCCGGGACGAAAGATATGCTGCGGCTTGCTCGAAAGTATCGCTCGCATCGATCTTGGCGCGCCCGACCGCCAGGTGCGCGTCGATCGTGTCGGGCCGAATGGCGCGAGGAGGCGGCAGCTGCGCGAGATGGAAGCTCGAGAGCGCGGCGTCTTCGCGCAACGCCACCAATGCGGGTTTGACCCCTGCATCGGCCAACGCGCTCAATTCGTTCGCTCGATGCAGTACCGGAGGCGGCTTCGCTGCTTCGGGCGTTATGAAAAGTTTGCTGGGAGAGGGACCGGCAGTCAGGGCACCTATGGGAACTGCGAACAGCAGTCCCACAATGACCGGCGACATCCAGAGCAACAGGGGCAGCGAAACGGCGTACGCGCTTGCGGCCATAGCGACACCGCACGCGGTCGGGATGCCGTATTTCCGATAGAGCTCGCGACGCTCCACCGTGCCGTCGTCGCGCCTCTGCGTCTGCCACCCCGCATCGCGGCCGGCGAGGATGTCGAGGACGGCGACCGATTGGAATATCATCATCACGGGCGCCAACAACGCCGAGACGACGATCTCGGCGAAAACGCCGGCCAGGACTCGGAATGCGCCGCCGAATTGCCCTCGAACCGACTGCCGCGTCCAAACGAGAACCAGGCTGAGCAGCTTCGGCACCAGCAGCAGACCCATTGTCGCGACGAACACCCAGATGGCGAGCACGGGATCCTGGGCTGGCCACGCCGGAAACAACGAGAAGCCCTTGGGAAAATACTCTGGGCGCACGAAGCGGGCCTGCAGCGAGATCAGCATTCCCAGCAGCAGGAACAGCAGCCATAGCGGCGCCGTCAGATATGCCCCGATGCCCACTATGAAATGCAGGCGCGACACCCAATGGAGACCTCGCGCAGGGACCACGGCCAGATGCTGAAGATTGCCCTGACACCAGCGTCGGTCGCGCGCGGCGAAATCGAGCAGCGAAGGCGGCACCTCTTCATAGCTTCCGCCGAGCGTCGGCAGCATGTGGATGCCCCATCCGGCCCGCCGCATCAGTGCGGCCTCGACAAAATCATGGCTGAGGATGTGCCCGCCGAACGGCTTCGGTCCCCGAAGCTGCGGCAGCGCGGCCGCTTCGGCAAACGCGCTGACCCGGATGATCGCGTTGTGTCCCCAGTAGTTGCCTTCGGAGCCATGCCACCAGGCGACGCCGGCGGCGATCATCGGTCCGTACAGGCGGCCGGCGAATTGCTGGACGCGGCTGAACAGACTGCGAGCGTTGACGATCATGGGGAGCGTCTGAACAAGCCCGGCCGTCGGATTGGTCTCGATGGCATGCACCAATCGTACGATGGTCTGCCCGCTCATGAGACTGTCTGCGTCGAGCACGATCATGAAGTCGTAGACACCGCCAAACCGCGTGATCCACTCGGAGATGTTGCCGGCTTTCCGGGCCGTGTTGTCGGCGCGGTGACGGTAGTATAGCCGTGGCGTTCCGACGGCCTGTCGCAACGCCAGAAGCGCTTTTTCTTCGGCGACCCAGATGTCCGGATCGGTACTGTCGCTCAGAACGAACCAGTCGAACAGCTCTCCGTGAGAGGTCGCCTCCAGGGATTCGATCATCGCACGGAGCCGGGCTGTCAATCGGTGCGGGTCTTCGTTGTAGGTTGGAAGCAGCATGGCCGTGCGGCTTGCGATAGCGGGCAGTTTCGCGACAGACGCGACGTCGTCCTCGTCTGGACGATGGACCAGCAGCACAAAGAAGCCTGCCACCGCGGACGCGAACGAAAAGGCGACCCAAGCGAGCAGGACCAGGAACAGCGCCAGCACCATGGCTTCGAGAACGGTGACGCCGCCGACCTGCAGCACGCGATACATCTCGTACCCGCCCGTGCCCGTGAGCGCCGCCGTCGAGAAGAGGATGAGGCCGCGCCGCCAAGCCATCGTGGTGGCGACCGGCGCAGGAACGCGGTCCGATACCCGGCTCTTTCCTAAATCGCCGGGAGCCATGGGAAGGGGGGATTCGGGCGGCAAGAGGCGTTGGCTTGCGATGTCACCGGCGATCGGTCGCGGTGCCGTGCTCAAGGTGCCCATCGGTAGACCCAAACTTCCGACAGGGGCTTGTCACCTGCGGCCAGATACGCCCGCAGCTCGATCGGTCCCCCCTTCACTTGGCACTGGAAGCTCAGCCGCCAACCTCCAGTGTAGGGATTGGGCTGCGTGACGATGTTCTTCACCTCGGACTTATCAGCCGTCACCACGCCCTTGACGCCCGCAGGATCGACGCCTTTCAGGTTCTCGCCAGCCATTTCCAGGACGAAGAGGCGGGCGTCTTCGCCCCTGGCCCCAATGCCTGTGCGCGTGAAGCGTGCGAGCGAATGCGCTTTCGGACTATCCGGACCCCAATGCAGCCGATAGGTGTAGTTGTGTTCGCCCTTAGCCTGCAGCGGGTTTTTTGGCCGCCAGAATGCGGCGATGTTGTCGTGGACCTCCTCCTTTGTCGGGATCTCGAACAGCATGACCCCGCCCTCGCCCCAATCCCCGATCGGCTCCATCCAGAGACTTGGGCGTTTTTCGAAGCTGGATTCGATGTCCTGATAGGCGAAGAAGTTTCTCTCCCGCTGCATCAACCCGAACCCGCGCGGATTTAGGTCCTGGAAGGCGCTGATCTGGAGGTCACGGGGATTGCTGAGCGGCCTCCAGAGGCTTTCGCCCTTCCCGTTGAAGATCGCAAGCCCGTCCGAATCGTGGACCGACGGGCGGAAATCATCGATGTCATTCCGGTCGTTCGGACCGTAGAAGAACATGCTGGTCATCGGCGCTAGTCCGGCACGCTGCAATTCCACGCGCGGGTAGACCGACATTTCGACGTCAAAGACGGTCGTTTCCCCGGGGCGCACTGTGAATCGGTAGCTTGCAGCGCAGCTTTTGCTGTCGAGCAGAGCATGGATCACCAACGATGTCGCACCCGGCGCCGGCCGTTCGAGCCAGAAGGCCTTGAAGAGCGGAAACTCCTCGCCCTTGGCTTCGCCGGTATCGATCGAAAGTCCCCGGGCGGAAAGCCCATACGTCTGTCCTTTGGCGACGGCGCGGAAGTAGCTCGCGCCCAGGAAGACGCAGACCTCGTCATAATAATCGGCGCGGTTCATGGGCGCATGTATGCGGAAGCCAGCAAAGCCGAGATCGATGTCCTCGAACGCCGGGACCTTCTCGCCGAATGAGAAGTCTGCCTTGCGGTACTTGAACTCGGTGGCCTTTCCGTCCGCGACCTCGAAGATGGTCACTCTGTTCTTGTAGAAGAAGCCGCGATGGAAGAACTGCGCTTCGAACGGAAGATTCTTTCCGCGCCAAAGCGCGCGCTCGGGTAAAAAGCGGATCGAACGGTATTGATCGTAGTCGATGTCGTTCAATCCGCTCGGCAACTTCTCGTCCGGAGCCTCGTACGGTTTGCCCGCCAGCATACGGGCCAGGTCCCGCACCGTTGATGGCCCGAACGCGCCAGCGGACGGACCGGCGGCGGCGAAACCGCTTCGCCAAGCGAGCAGCAACGTCGGCAGCACCGCCGACCCTCGAACAAGCTGGCGTCGGTTCACGCGCTCTCCTACCCGTTACTGTTACCGCGGCCAAAGCAACGACCGCGGGGCCCGCGAGTTCCACCGCCGGCTATCACCGGCGCGTCGACAAGTGCGCAACGGCTTTGATCGACTCGCGGCTTATTCGCACGGTCCAGAGGTCAAGAAGGCGCGAACGCGAACTTCTAGGAAGAGACGATGAAGATGGCCGAGGACGTCGGTGATTTCGGAAAGTCGCATAGCAGGCCGCACCGGCTCTCGCCGAGGCCGTCTTCAGCGGCTATCTCGGGGGGCGCAGCGCTGTTGGCAGACTGGACGCATGTCAAAACCTCGCATTGCGGCCGGACTGCGAAGCTAAAGGCGCGTATTCACATACAGTTAGATGGTGGGGGAGGCAGGACTCGAACCTGCGAAGCCATGAGGCGGCTGATTTACAGTCAGCTCCCTTTGCCACTCGGGACACTCCCCCGCTCGACGGCAGCACAATCGGGCCGGACCTTGCCGGCGGACCGAAGACGGCCATGGAACGTGAAGGCCGCGACAGCCCGGATGGGGGTGCGACCGGGCGCGTTTATGGGCGATGCGATGGGGCAAAGTCAACCGAGGCGAACAGCTAAAATCGCCCTTGCGGGCACTCAAATTGCCATATTCCGGGACCCGTGACACAAGCGAGCCCATGAAGGATCGAAAATTCGCACCAAAGGGTCCCCGCGGCGGGGCTAAGCCCTTCAAGAGACCAGTCAAATCGGCCGGCCGGCCAGCCTGGCGGGACCGCGATTCGCACCCCGACGGGCCGGTCATCCTCTATGGCTGGCACACCGTCACCATGGCGCTGGCCAATCCGGAGCGGCGGATCCGCAAGCTGACGCTGACCGAGAACGCGGCGAAGCGGCTCGCGGCCGACAACATCGCGACCCCAGTCACGCCCGAGATCGTTCGGCCTCAGGAGATCGACCGTCTGCTCTCGCCCGACGCCGTGCACCAGGGCCTGCTCGCCGAAGCCGATCCCCTGCCCTCGCCCGATATCGAGACCCTGAAGCAGGAGGGCATGGTGCTGGTGCTCGACCAGATCACCGACCCCCACAATGTCGGCGCCATCCTGCGCTCGGCCGCCGCGTTCGCGGTCAAGGCGATCGTCACCACCGCGCGCCACAGTCCGGAAGCGACCGGCGTGCTGGCGAAGGCCGCCTCAGGCGCGCTCGAGCTGGTGCCAATGGTCACCGTGCAAAACCTCGCCCGTGCGCTCACCGCGCTGAACGAACGCGGCTTCCAGACCGTCGGGCTCGACAGCGAAGGCAGCGAGGACCTCTCGGACGTCGCGCTGCGCGAGCCGCTCGCGCTCGTGCTAGGGGCCGAAGGAAAAGGTCTGCGGCAATTGACCCGCGAGACCTGCAGCGTCGTGGCGCGGCTCGACATGCCCGGCGAGATCAAGAGCCTCAACGTGTCGAATGCCGCCGTGCTCTCGCTCTATGTCGGGGCAAGCCGGCTGGGGCTGATGAAGCGGTAGGCCGCGAGCCACGGACGCAACTGCGCTCCCTCGCCCCGCTTGCGGGGAGAGGGTTGGGGTGAGGGGGAGTCTCCACAAGGACGGTGACAGTGGGACTCGCGGAGAGTCCCTCACCCGGATTGCATCGATGCAATCCGACCTCTCCCCGCAAGCGGGGCAAGGTGAAGAAAAGCAAAACGCCCGTCCACATCGCGGACGGGCGTTTCGTCAGTCAACCGATCAGAGATCAGTAATAGCGGCGCAGCACGCGGTGGCCGCCGTAGTACGGCGCCGGCGCGTGGCGGTGGGCGTAGCCGTAGCGCGGAGCGTGGCCGTAACGCGCAGCGTGGCCGTAGTGCACGCGCGGCAGATAGCCATAGCGCGGACCGTAGCCGTAACGGTACGGACGGTAGAGAGGGCGGTGATAGGGAGCCACGGCGGCGCGATAGCCATAACCGTAATTGGCGGGCGCGACGACCGCGTCTTCACGGTAGGTCGGATACGGCGCGAAGGCGCCCGGGCCGGTGTAGGTCGGGCCCTGGTTGACGTAGTAATATTGCGTGGTCGGCTCGGCGAGACGCTCATAGGCGCCATAGCCATAGCCGTACCCATAGCCGCCGCAGCCGGTGTTGCAGCCGGAATAGATCGGCGCAACCGGCTGGCACGGATTGAAGCCGCAGGCCGCGGCCGGCGCGGTGGCGGCGAACATCACGGCAGCCGCCGCGACCAATCCCGAAATCATCTGACGCATTACTCTCTCCTGTTGATTTTCGTTTTGTTGGATTTCGACGTTTCTTAACCCGGCGGCTTGCCGGGGACTTCGACATGCGGCCGCGGTCGCGGTGGCCGCGGACGATTGTTGATCTCGGGCGCGAGGATCACCGGCGGCGGATCGACGGGCACGTCCATCTGCGGCGGCAGCGGCGCCGATTGCGCGCCCCAGCTCTGGTGATAGCTCTCGGCCGGCTTCGGCAATTTGCGGTTTGCGGGCGGCTCGACCTCGAGCCGGCCGTAGCCGGGCCGCAGGCCCAGCGTCGGATAATAGTGGCCGACATTGTCCGGCTGCCGCTCGGCGATGTAGCGTCCGCCATAGATCGTGGGCTGCACCTGCTGGTTCTTGCCCAGGCCCCAGACACCTTCGACCACCGCATAGGACGCGTCGATGTTGTTGATGATGATCGGCACGCCGGGACGGCCGGGAATGACGACGTCGAAGCCGCCGGCAAACGCCGTCGCAGGCAGTCCGATCAGAAAGGCGGCGAGCGCTACAGCGCGCATGAGGAGACCCCGGTTATGCGGCTGCAACCTAGCCGATCACGACGCAGAGAGGGTTAAGGCCCACTCGCCAACTTCTGGTAAGCCTAACGTGTAAGGATCGCGCGCCGCTCAAATGCTGCAAAGCGGGCTAGCGAAGCGTTAACGCAGGCGCGGCCGCACGGAACCGCGCTGCGCGCTCACCTCTGTTTGAGCGTTTGGCGTTCGAAAATTCAAGGTTTCACCGGAACGTCCGGCGCCGTGAGCGTTTAGCTCTCGTCAACAAAATGGGAGCCAACAACCATGACTATCAAACTTCTTGGAGCGACGGCGATTGCGGCGACCATGCTGGCGGGCTCTGCCATGGCGCAGACCGTCGTCAATGAACCCGGCCGCTGCTCGGCGCAATTTTCCAACGCCAAGTGCCAGAATCTCGGCCCCGGAAACCCTTACACCGATCGCGGCTATCGCCAACGCCGCGTGACCTACCGCCAGACCAATGGCGATTGGAATAACGACTGGAACAGGAGCCGCACCGGCTTCTGGCCGACCGACGTCGCAGCCGGCGTAGCCGGCGCCGCGATCGGCACCGCCGGCGCGATCGCGACCGCGCCGTTCCGCGCCTGGGACGATTCCTACGCCTATGACAATCGCTGGAATAACTCCTGGGACAATCGCAGCTGGGACACCCGCACCTACGCCCAGCGCAACGGCTTCGTCTGCACGCCCGGCACCTGGTTCAAGGGACAAGACGGCCGTCGGCACATCTGCCAGTAAGACGATCCAAATCTATGCGAGAGATCAGGCGGCCCCGAGGGCCGCCTGATTCATGCTGGTGCACGACCTTTCGGGTTCTGGCACTTTCCAATCAAGTCTGGTATTGCGGCGCGCACGGGCAGACAGCCCCGGCACCTGCCGGCCCTGCCCGCGTCTTTCAGGCGTCGCCGGCTTAGCTCAGCGGTAGAGCAGCGGTTTTGTAAACCGAAGGTCGGGGGTTCAATCCCCTCAGCCGGCACCAGCTTCTGACATCCTCAAGCCGAGCGCGTCACCACGCTGCCTTGCTGGAAGTGCTCGGCACCTGACATCTCCACCCAGCCATGTTTCGACTGCTCGAACACCGATCTGATCGGCGCCGTGAAATCCGGATCCGCGATCGCGCCGACGGCAACGCCGATCATCGCCGGCAGATTGTCGGCTTGCCCAATAGACCGTCGAGCCGCAATCAGGGCAAAAATAGCTGCGCACCTCGCCGCCGCTTGCGGCTGTTCGAACGTACGACTTCGGCGTTCCAGAGATGGTGACGGTCTCAATCGGATAGAAGGCACCGACGCCGAACGGACGCAATGGAGTTGCGCCCGCAGCCGTCATACACCCGCCGCCATGCGGTCACGGTCCGGCAACTCGTCCAGCCGCCAAAGGGCGAGGCTCTTGTCGCGCCAGCCGCCGTCGCCCTCCTCGCAGCGCTCGTCGATCAACTCCCGCGGCGCGGGCCAGTCGAACGGTGCCTTCGTCATGTTCAGCGCGCGCCAGTCGCCGTCCTCGCAATCGCGATTGTGCTCGACTTCCGGAAACGTCGTGACGAGCAGGAATTGCGCCCCGCTCTCGCGAAAGCGGGCGGTGACGCGGGCGATGTTCTGAAAACTGAGATGCACCAGGCAGTCCCGGCACAGGATCAGATCGGCGCGCGGCAGGGCATCGCGCGTGATATCGGCAACCAGGAATCGGCCGGTCAGTTCGCCGTCCGCCACGCGCCGGTTGTTGGCCTCGATCAGCGAGGGCACGATGTCGATACCAATATAGTCGAGATCGAGCTTGATGCGGCCGATCCAGCCCGCATCGCCGCAGGGCGCATCGAGCAGCGAGCGCGCGCCGAGCCGTTGCAACAATGGCGGAAGCGCCTCCCGGATCGCGGCGGTGGCCGTGTCCTCCGAGCCGAGCCCGGACACCGAGCTGGCCGCGCCCCAGAGGTTCGTCCGCTCGATCCGCTCGAACCGCGCAGCGAGATCGAGGCCCGCGAAATTATCGCGGTCGGCAACGAAGCGTTCGTGTGCGAGCACGGGGGGACGATTGGCGATCATCTGACGGACGCGAGTCGAAATTGCGATACGAGACACTATACAGCGAACACCGCCGATGGGTTACGGCCATCGTGATGACGGCCATGCGTCGTCATCGCGTCGGATTTCTGCTGGCACTGTCGACGGCATTTGCGTCCCGAATATGGGACCGCCCGGAACCAACGACGCACGTTGTTCGTTCTCGACCCATGCGAATACGCGAAGAAAACCGGAACATGTTTCTGCTGGCGATGGTGACACTATGCTGTGGCGCCGTGGCCGGCGCGTTGACGCTGCTCGAGCCGGTGTTTCAGCCGGCCCCCGAAAGGCAGCTCGCCGAGCGGGCGGTGATCGACGTCATCAGGATATCGGATCAGACGCCGGTTCGGGTGGTGGGCGCGCCGTTCGAGCCCAACGTCAACCCGCGCGAGCGATAGCGCTTACCTTGGCGATGCCTCCGAGCCCTCCTCGGGCCGGCCATGGGCACGCGCCAATTCCTCCACGAACACGATCACCTCCGCCCGCTTGTCGGGCGGAAGCGACAGGAACGCGCGGATGAGCCTCAGGCCCTCTACTTCGGCCGAACGTTCTTTTCCGGAATCCATTCGCCCACTTTCGGGCGACCGGGAAAAATATGCAACCCTTGTTAACCGTCTTGATTCGGCGCAGCCGCTTTGCTGGAATGGCGACGGCTGAGGTGGATCATGAACTGGATCAGGGAACGCGACGCGCTGATCGCGCAGACACTGGCCTTCGTCCAATCGGTGACCGGCAGGAAGGATGACCTGCTGCGGCCGGGCGCGCCGTCGGATGCTTCGGCATCGACCGTCGAGATCGTCGCGGTCGAGGCCGTCATGGTCGAGACCGAGGCGCCCCAGCCCCCTCCGCAGCCTCAGCCCACCCAGCTTTCGCCGCCGCGGGCGATCAGCGATTTCCGCACCGAGATGCAGGCCCGCATCGCCAATTTCCGCAAGCATCAGGAGCGGTTCGAGCGCGAGCGCGAGGAATATTGTGCCGAAACCCTGACCAAACTACGTGCCGCCCTCCGCGACGCCCCCGGCCCAATGGCCAAAAAGTAAGGCCGCCCCTCCGGTCAGAGGGCCTACAGCCAAGACCTACAGCCAGGACCACACCAGCCAAAGATTGGCCGCGCAGGCGCCGAACAGCGCCAGCGTCAGCGGCAGGAGCATGTGCCCACAGGAGGTGTTCAGGTCGCTCGTCATGGCGGAAAACATCCGCTGATTCCGCCAAATGAGTCCCAGGGATTCTTTTTTTCGCGATTCAGGACTCGTTAAGGACTCAGGCCCCGGCGAGCCAGATCACGGGTCCGTGATCGACCGCTGCCTGAACCCGCCGGCATATGAGGTCGTTAATCGGCTTTCCGGGAGCGGGAAGAGATGCCCTACGCCCTGTTCTGCAACGACGCCCAGATCAGCAAGGCCTATCCGAGCGAGTCCGACGTCTGGAAGCTCGCGCAGCGGAGTGGCCTGGTCGTGGATGTCAGCGCCGACCAGGACCGTCCGGGGCCGCGCCGGGTGCTCGATAATGATTACGAGATCAAACCCTGCCGGGCTGCCCAAGGCGAGGATCCAGCCAAGAACAAGGCCGAGGCTGAGCGCCAGTCCAGGATCGAGCTTGAGCTGAATTCGTGAGGGGCTGCCGGCGGAAGCCGCAGGGGATCAGGGCGTCGCGGTCGCCAGCGAGGCCTGCTCACCAGGCATCGCCACGCAGGCCTTGCGGCGGTGCAGCCCGCGGATCGCGCCGGTGACCTTCAGCACCTTGCCCGACGGACACGCGGCGTCCTTGACGAAAGCCACCTCGTAAGGTGCCAAGATCAGAGGCTCGGATTTGAGGATTGTCTGTGCAGAGCACGGCAGGCCAAGGAAGCACGAGAGCACCACCGCCGACACCAAGATACGCATGTCCGTCGTCCCACCAGCCCGGTAATTCTCATATAACGCCTTCCGGAGCACGAGTTCCGTAAGCGGCAAAAATTATTTTTGCTTTACCCAGGTCCCATGACGCGCGTGAGAAGGCGCGCGCCGGAATGTTTGCCGGCAAATGACGCGCCAGATGGTTCACGCATTGCAAATGCAGGGGCTGGCCGACGGCGCCCCGCGAACAAGCGAAAGGCCGGCAGAGCCGGCCTTTGTCAGAGCGCGATCGCTGGCGGAGGGTCAGTAGCGCGAGGCTGCCGGACCGCCCCAGCCGAAACGGTAGTTCACACCGACCTTGACGGTATGCTCGTCCTCCCGGCCCCGGACCCCGACGATGTCGGCCGGCCCCGAGGTGAAGGTGGTGCTGCCGAAATTATAGTACTGGTACTCGGCCTTGGCGGACCAGCTCGGCGCGAACATGTATTCGAGGCCGGCGCCGACCGTGTAGCCATCCTTGCTGTTGCCGGTCGTGGTGAAGGCCTGCGGCACGCCGGCGATGTTGACGCCGAGATTGTTGTTACGCCAGGCGTAACCGCCCTTGGCGTAGAGCAGCGTCGGTCCCCAGGTGTAGCCGACACGGCCGGTCACCGACCCGATCTGGTCGGTGTTGGACGTCACCTGCGTGCCCAGCGGGAACGTGACACCGTTGTTGTTGGTCGGCAGCCAGGAGTACTGAGCCTCGATACCCACCACCCAATTGGGGGCGAACTGGTAGTCGAAGCCGCCCTGCACGCCGCCCATGAAGCGGGCGTCGCTGGACTGGAAGCTGTTGTCGCCGGCAAACGCGCCGCCGACATGACCGCCGATATAGAAACCGGTCCAATTATAGATCACCTGCGGCGGGGTATAGGCCGGAGCCTTGGCATAGGTGCGCGGCTGCACGTCCGCGGCCGCCGCCGGCGCGGCCAGCGCAAGCAGAGCGGCTGCACCCAGCAAAATCGATTTCATGATCATCCCCGTTCTTTCATATACGACACTCAGGAAACAACGTGGCGTGAATTGGGTTGCTTCGCGACGATGCCGGAACGTTGATCGTTCGTTACTGTGACGGGGTGGCAACATCGCGATTTTGTTCCATCCCGCCGTCCCGCGCAGTCTGTTTTGTCGCCTGCGCAAGACCTGCTGTACCAATTTGTCGCAACGCCAAACCGCCCCGTTCAAAGCTCGCCGAAATGTGATCCAGCGGCTCCGGCGATCCTCGTTCTAGCACCGGGCCATGAAGGCCGGCTTTGCGCTACCGCGTCATCTTTTCCAGTTCCGGAAAGGGTGCGTAAACCGCGCCGGCACAGAGCTCGCTGGTCCGGTCGACGACACGGTCCGCTCGTCCGTTGACGAAGATCACCGCGCGTTCCCGCATGGCCTTGTAGCTGCCGTCGGTCTCGCGCGGGGTGAAGTGCAGACAGCTCACATAGAACTGCCGGCCGCCGACCTCGCGCTGGACCGGCTCGGCCATGCTGGCTTCACGCACGCCGACCGGGTTGTTCAGATAGGTGCGCATCAGCGCCAGCGTGTCGCTGCGGAAATTGTCGGGAAACGGCTGCGGTCCCCCGGCCTGGGTCCCGCCTATGAAGGTGGGACGGTCACCATCGCTGCCGAAACATGCCGCAAGCGCCAGCGGTAATACCAGGACCGATGCCGAGCGCACCGCACGTTTCGCCAATCGCCCCACAGCTCACGCTCTCCACGCGCACAGATCCAAGTCATGTTCTAGCCCCAAGGTCGCGCAAAGGGAATTCGGTCCTGCGCGGAAGGTACCGTCAACAACGCACCGCACCGCCGCCGGCGCCTGCGCTTTCGCACAGGCGCCGGGACGGGCCTGAAGTCCGTACGCGGCGGCGGGCAATGCAAGGTGCCGCCGCGCGGAATCAGACGTTAGCTGCGCTTCTCGCTGGTGGCCGGCTTGGTCAGGTCCGGCTGCACCTTCTGCGACTTCTTGGCCGACAGATGCTTGTGGTGATGGCGATGCGTGCGCACCGTCTTGTGCTCGTCCGTGACCGCGGCGTTGGCATTCATCGCCTTCGATTTGGTATCCGCCTTGGTATCCACCTTGGCGTCCGCCTTGACGTCGGCGGGCTTGACGTCAGCGGGCTTGATGTCAGCGGCCTTGGCGTCGGGCTTGACGCCGGCGTCCGGCTTTGCGGCGGTGGTGGACGCCTTGGTCTGGCTCTGGTCCGCCTTGATCACAGGGGCGGTCGTGGTGGTCTTGCCGGCCTCGGCGGCGAAGGCCGGAGCTGCGATCACGGAAGCTGCGAGCAAGGCTGCGGAAATGGTCTTCAGCATGGTGGTCTCCTCTTGGAAGGATCTCGAGGCGGCGCCCTCTCGCCTACCCTTCGATCGTAGGTCGGAACCTAGAGGCGACGCACTGAACCCAGTCTGAAGCCCCTTGCAGGCTTCCGTTCATCTCGATGACAAGTTTGTCATCTGCAGCTGGGCGAACAGATCGTGCGAAGCGGGAATGTTTCCGCCAGACGGGTGTTTCGGTCTTCGGGCAATCGTGTAGGATCGCCACGTTCCATACGGGAGAATTTAGATGCGCAAACTCTCAATGCTTGTCGTGCCGGGACTGGTCGCCATGTCGCTGGCGGCCGCACCGGTGCTGTCCAGCGCCTATGCCGCGGGCGGCGACTCCCCTTCGCCGCCGCCGAGCTCGGACTCATCGACCAAGAAGGGCAAGAAGAAGAGCTCTTCCGTCAACGATCCCAAGTTCCTCGCCGCCTATCGCACCGCCTACACCGCGATCTACGACAACCACGACTACACCGGCGCGATCGGCCAGCTGAAGTCGCTGAAGCGCGACGACGTCGCCGACGTCGCCAATCTGATCGGCTACTCCTATCGCAAGCTCGGCGACTACCAGTCGTCGAAGGCCTATTACGAGCTGGCGCTGAAGGACGATCCGAACCACGTTCGCACCTGGCAGTATTACGGCCTCTGGCAGCTCGAGCAGGGCAACCGCGAACAGGCGCAATATCATCTGAACAAGATCGCTTCGCTCGCCGGCACCGACAGCTCCGAATATCGCTCGCTTGCCGCCGCGCTCGACAAGCCGACCGGCGCGACGCTCGTGTACTGAAGGCATCGCATCTTCATGAAGCGAACGGGCACAACCTTTACGGGTTGTGCCCGTTCCGCTTTCTCGGCTAGCCTCCAGCACCAACCTCCCCCTCGCAAATGGTAGCGCAATGGACCCGTGGCTGCGATCCGCGATCGACTACATCGGCTCCTGGATCGAATTCCAGCTGACGACAATCCAGCAGCCCGGCGTCATCGTCGCCTTCGCCCATCGCGGCGAGATCGTCGTCGAGCATGCATTCGGCCTTTCCAATCTCGACACCGGCGAGAAGCTCTCCCCGCGCCACCGCTTCCGTATCGCCTCCCATTCCAAGAGCTTCACCGCGGCCGGCATCATGAAGCTGCGCGAGCAGCGCAAGCTCCGGCTCGACGACACGATCGGCCAATATGTCGGCGGCCTGCATCCGCGCGTCGCCGAGACGACGATCGCGCAGGTGCTGTCGCACAGCGCGGGGCTGACGCGCGACGGCGTCGATTCCGGCCAGTTCATCGACCGCCGGCCCTATCTCGATGCGAAGGAGCTGCTCGCGGAATTGAAGCTGCCGACCGCGATCGAGCCCGGCAGCCGCTTCAAATATTCCAACCACGGCTTTGGCCTGCTCGGTCTCGTCATCGAAGCCGTGACGACCGAGCCCTACTCGGTCTGGATCAAGCGCGAGGTCATCAAGGCCGCGGGCCTGCGCGAGACCGAGCCGGACGCGCCGCTTCCCAAGGGCGCGCCGTTCGCGCGCGGTCACACGCGAAAGGTTCCGCTGGGCGAACGCTGCGTGATTCCCGGAGACAATCCGGCGCAGGCGATGGCTGCGGCCGCAGGCTTCGTTGCCACCGCCGGCGATACCGCCCGCTTCTTTGCGCAGCTCGCGCCCAATGCCAGAAAGAGCATGCTGTCAGTCGCAAGCCGCCGCGAGATGACGCGGCATCATTGGCGCATCCCGCAGAGCTTCGAGGGCTATTACGGCTTGGGCGTCAATGCCGGCAAGACCGACGGCTGGGACTGGTTCGGCCATGGCGGCGGCTTCCAGGGCTACATCTCGCGGACCTGCGCAATCCCGGCTTGCGAGCTTTCGATCAGCATCCTCAGTAATTCGATCGACGGTGCCGCGCCGTTCTGGATGGACGGCGCAATGCAGATCCTGCGAGTCTTCCAGACCCGCGGCGCGCCTGACCGCCGCCTGCGCGACTGGACCGGGCGCTGGTGGACGATCTGGGGCGCGAGCGACCTCGTTCCCGCCGGCAACCGCGTGCTGGTCGCCAATCCGCAGTTCAACAATCCGTTCATGGACGCCGCCGAGATCGAGGTCACCGGCCGCGACGTCGGCAAGCTCGCCTGGGCCGCCGGCTATTCCAGCCATGGCGAGCCGGTGCGCCGGATCCGCGACAAGCGCGGCAAGGTCAGCGACATCTGGATCGCCGGCGCGAATGTGAAGCCGGAGCGCGTCGTGGCGAAGGAAATCGCCCGCCGATATCCGCCGCGCAAACGGCGGCCTACTCCCTGATCAATCGCTCGACCTCGCTGCGCAACGCCTGCCGCGAGCCGCCCTGCGAATAGAACATGTGGCCGCCGGGATAGACCACGAACTTGACGCGCTGCGTCACGAAGGCGGGCAGTTGATCGAGCACCCGCTTGGTGCCGAAATAGGGCGTGGCAAGGTCGAACAGGCCGTGCGCGACCAGCACGTTCAGCTTCGCGTCGGTAGCGAGGATCTGGCGCAGCTCGGACACCGATTGCGGCGGGTTGATGCCGCGGCCGAAATCCCAGTGACCTTCCACAGTGCCGTTCAGAACCTCATAGGAGCCGTCGGGCTTCCAGTTGAGCTTGCGTGAGAGCACGTCGACCGCGGCGCTCGTCAGCGGCGCCTGGAGCGCATCGCCGGAGGGGTCGCCGAAGCGCGAGCTGCTCGAATCCGGATAGGGATCGAAGCCGCGCACGGAGCCGTCGTAGCGTCCCGTCACCTTGCCGTTCTTGCGGTCGAATTCGCGGCGAAACTCGCCGACGTCGAAGCGCCCGGCAAGGCGGCGGCTCACCGCCTGGTCGATGCCGGTGAGCTCGGCGACCTTGTCGGCCAGACGATTGGTGGCCTCCTTGTCCGCTTCGCCCTTGACGAGGTCGGCCAGGAATTCGCCGCGCGCGTAAGCCTCGACGTCGGCGAGGTCGGCGCGCTTGACCGGCCCTTTGGCTTCGCGCGCCACCGCCACATAGCTCGGCAGCGTCGCGACATATTGCAGGAGGCTGGTGCCGGTGAACTCGCGGAAATCCAGGAGCGGCGACACCAGGATCAAGCCCCGGACGCCGACGCCGTGCTGGAGCTGCAACTGGCGCACGACCTTGGGCCCGCGAATACCGCCATAGCTCTCGCCCGCGACGTATTTCGGCGAGGTCAGCCGGTCGTGCTTCTCGAGCCAGCGGCGGATCACGAGCGCGATCGCGTTGGCGTCGCCATCGACGGAATAGAACGACTTGCGTGCGTCCTCGCCGCTCGCAATGAAGCGACTGTAGCCGGTGCTGACGGGATCGATGAAGACGAGGTCGGTGAAGTCGAGCCAGGTCTCGGCGTTCGGCTTCACCTCGGGCGAGGCCGACGGCGACAGCGCATCGCCATCCAACGGCAGCCGCCATGGACCGGCCGCGCCGAACTGGAGCCACGCCGAGGATGCCCCGGGTCCGCCGTTGAACAGGAACGTGACCGGGCGCGTGGCGCGGTCGGCGCCGTCGAGCTGGTAGGAGGTATAGGCGATGTCGGCCAGCGGCTCGCCCTTGCCGTCGAACACCCGAATGGAGCCGGCGGTCGCGGCGAAGTTGAGGGTACGGCCGGGCAGCGCCAGGGTCTGCTTCGTGGTCGAATCCGGCGGGAGACGGTGCGGCTCGGCCGAGGACGAACTCTGCGGCCCGCTCTGCGCGCCGCTGCCGCGCCCGCCCTTCTGTCCGGTTGGCGCCGCCGTCTCGGCGCGCGGCTGCGGCGGATCCTCCGCGCGCGCAACACTTGCAAATGCGACCAGGGCCATGGCCAGTACGACCCCGGTTCGTCGCAGCGTCGGCAAGATCGTGGGCATGATCGTTCTCCCTGCCCGGCTGTCATAGCCGAGACGCAGCGAAGCTAGCGAGGAATTGCGACCGTTTGCGGGATCACCCGTCGATGGCGCATCCCTGCCGGGCTCAAATCAACCCGTTTTGTTCTCTGGATCGACAATGGCCATTTGTCTCGAAAGGCGGTCATCCTCGACAATGGAGCCAAACCTCGTATAGACGAGCCCGGCGGAACTTCCTCCAGCAGCGGCCGTGCCCGACAAGCCATGACCAAGCCCCAGCGATACGACCGGATCGCCTTCGTCGCCAGCTCGAGCAACGAGGCGCAGGTCGCCTTTGACCAGCTCACCAGGGACTATGGCAATTGCGACCCCAAGGAGGCCGATATCGTGGTCGCGCTCGGGGGCGACGGGCTGATGCTGCAGACGCTGCACCAGAACATGCGCACGGGAAAGCCGATCTACGGCATGCATCGCGGCACCGTCGGCTTCCTGATGAACGAATACTCGACCCACGACCTGCGCGCGCGGCTCGAGGCCGCGCATGAATCCGAGATCAATCCGCTCCTGATGCGCGCGACCGACGTCAACGATTTCGTCCACCTGCACCACGCCATCAACGAGGTCGCCCTGTTCCGGCAGACCTACCAGGCCGCGCGCCTGCGGATCATGATCGACGAGCGCGAGCGCATGCCCGAGCTGATCGCCGACGGCATCATGGTGGCAACGCCGGCCGGCTCCACCGCCTATAATCTGTCCGCTCAGGGACCGATTCTGCCGATCAACGCGGCGCTGCTGGCGCTGACCCCGATCAGCGCCTTCCGCCCGCGGCGCTGGCGCGGCGCCCTGCTGCCCAACACGGCCTATGTCGTCATCGAGGTGCTGGAGGGCGACAAGCGACCGGTGGCAGCGGTCGCCGACCACGACGAAGTGCGCGACGTTCGCCGGGTCGAGGTCTTGTCCGACAAGACCATCTCGATGCGCATGCTGTTCGACCCCGGCCACAGCCTGGAAGAGCGCATCCTGCGCGAGCAGTTCGGCTACTAGAACCACCTCGCAGCCCGCCGCCGTAGCTTCGCTCGCAACCCTTCGTTAACCTCCGCCGCGATATGGTTAACGAAGGTTGACCGCTTTTGGCCCGGGCGTCATGTTCCGTATCGACTTCAACAAGCTGCGCTTCCTCGTCTGCGACGACAATCCGCACATGCGCCGCATCCTGCGGACGCTGCTGCATTCGTTCGGCGCGCGCGAAGTCTATGAAGCCGAGGACGGCGCCACGGCGCTCGAGATGTACAGCCATTACGTGCCCGACATCGTCATCACCGACTGGGCGATGCCGATCTTCGACGGGCTCGAACTCGCGCAGATGATCCGGCAGCCGGAATCCAAGGGCAACCCTTACGCGCCGATCATCATGCTGACCGGCCATTCCGAGAAGCGCCGCGTCACCGTCGCGCGCGATGCCGGCGTCACCGAATTCCTGGCCAAGCCGATCTCGGCCAAGGGGCTCTATCAGCGCATCCTCAACGTCGTCGCCAATCCTCGCCCCTTCATCAAGACCAAGACCTATTTCGGGCCGGACCGGCGCCGCAACACCAATTCCGCCTATATGGGTCCCGAGCGCCGCGTCGGCGAAAAGCACGAGGTGCTCCAGCAGCCCTCGCTGCTCGACAAGGCCCGCTCCACCATCTAGCGCAACGTCTTCAGGCGAGGCAGGCAACATGGCGAAGAACAGCGCAAAGGACATCGAGGTCAAGGCCTTCGCCACGCATCAGATCATCACGCAGCCCAACCCGCTGCGCAAGGTTCTGCGCCGCGTCGACGACAAGGACCTGGACGATCCGGTCGGCCGCGCCGAGCAGGCGCTCGCCGGCCTTTCCGGCGAGTTCAAGCACTGGATGACGACCGAGGTCAACCGTCTGTCGGCCGCCTATGTCGCCATCCGCAATGACGGCTTCACCAAGGAAAGGCGCGACGAGCTGTTTCACGCCGCTCACGACATCAAGGGCGACGCCGTGACGTTCGGCTATCCGGCCGCGGCCGGAATCGCCGAGAGCCTGTGCCGCGTCATCGAGCACGCGCCCGATCTGGAAAAGGTCCCGGCCGAACTGTTCACGCACCACATCAACGCCATCCTCGCCATCGTGCACGAGAATACCAGGCTCGACACCATCAGCGTCTCCACCGAGCTCAACCGCCGCCTGCGCAAGATCGCCGACGACTATCTCGCGCACGTCAACCGCGACCGCCCCGAGCATCTCGAGGTGATCCTGGCGCCGAGCATCGCGCCCGGGGAGTAAGGTCCAGCTCTCTCCTCGTCATTGCGCGCGGCACTTGCGACGAAGCAATGACGGAATGTGAGCCCGCTCCATACACCGGGCAGTATCGTAGGGCGTCAAAGCGAAGCGTGCCCACCAATCGATTTTGAGCTGCGCGGATAGATGGTGGGCACGGCGCTTCGCGCCTTTGCCCACCCTACGGCATCTTGCTACGCCGCGATCAGGTCGTCGTACAGCGGATCGATTGCATCGTCCGCGACCAGCTCGTCGCAGAACAGTCTTGCCTCTTCCCGTGCCGATTCCGTGGCGAAGCGGCGCAGCAGGACCATCAGCGGCTCGGTGGCGCCGCGGTCGGATTCGCAATGGGTGAGCACGCGCTCGACCATGCGGCGCCGCAGCCGTGCCGCACCGTCGTCGCTGCCGACAAAGCCCTGCTCATGGCAGGCATCGAGCGCGACCTGGAACGCCGCAAACGTCGCCTCGGGCAGCCCGGCGCGCCGGAGCAGCGCATGCAGGCTGTTGCCGCCGCGATCGTGCAGCAGCGAAGTGACGCGCGCCAGCGGCAGATCGGCAAGCTCGGCCAGTGCCGCGTCGAACAGATCGAGATTGCTCGACAACAGCGCGCGCAGGATCAGGCCGGCGGTCAGCTGGCCCGTGACGCGCAGATGATGCACCAGGCCCTGCATGTCCTCGCCGCGCGAGCGCGCCGCGATGTTGATGGTGGAGCGGTCGCGCGCCTCGATCGTGATGCGATCGGCACGATCGGCGCTCAGCCAGTTCCGCGCCACGACGAATTGCGCCAGCGTCTCGGAGAGTTTTGCCACCAGCGCGGCGCGGGTTGCGGACGGCAGGTCATCCAGCACCAGCATCGCCTCGCGGATCGCCGCGAGATGGCCGTGGCGCTCGACGATGCGATTCCACGAGAACGGCGCAAGCTCGGCATGGGGATTTTCGATCAGCTCGAGCGCGGCCGCCGCGCAGCCGACTTCGGCGATGGCGGCGCAGACCGAGACCGGCAGCGCGATGCGGCGGGCGACCGCGCATTGCACCTCGTCATTGCCGGTCGCAACGATGTCGACGAGGTCGGCGTCGATCAGCAGCGGGGAATGTTCGAGCACCGGCAGCGCGACCGTCGGCTGGTCCGCCGACAGCGCCCGCACGATCGATGCCGGCGCGTCCGGGCTGCGCGCAAAGGCCTCGGCCATCGCCTGCCGCACCAAGGGCGAGGGATCGTCGAGCTGCATCAACAGCGCGCCTTCGGCGGCGACGCGGTCCTCTGTCGAAAGGTCTGAGATCAGCCAGGCCCGGGCCAACGCCCGTGTTGCCTCGGCCCGCTCGCCGGCGGACGCCGTCCTGATCCAATTAATGAACTGCCGAACAATCATCCTGCTTCCGGCTTACACAAACAAACGAAAAGAGTGACGGCTCGTCACCTGCAACACAAAATAAACCATGACGCTTAACAAAGCGTTCACCATAACTGACTGGTTTTATTGACGTTTTGTTAATGGAACAAAAGCGCTACCCACACGTGCACCCACAGCAACGCACGCCTTCAGCGAATGCGCTGCTGAGCCGGGGCCCAGAAATTTTCGAGAGGAATTCGCAGCACTGGGTCCCGGCTCAGCGCAGCAGCGTTTCACGCTGCAGCACGTCCGGGACACGAGACAGCGCTAGCTCGAGAACGTGCCGCTGCGATCGCTGAACAGATCGAGCGGTTGCGGCGGACGCACGTCAGGCGTAGCTGACGCGACGGACGTCAGCGAGGCGTTGTTGCCCCACAATTTCTGCACCGTGGTCGAGACCGGCTGAGTGGTGTCGCCGGGCTGGTAGATCGAACGGAAGGCCGGTGTGGTCGGCGCATTGTCCGCGACCGTCGTCGGCGATGTCGCACTGACGGGCGTCGCCGCGCGTGTATTCGGGAAAGTCTGGAGATAGCTGGCGTTGTCGATGACCGGCACGGTCGGCTGCACGCCATTCGCGCTCGCGACCTCCGCGGTCGACGGCGTGCCACCATACATAGCCATTGCGCTGCGGGTCACTTTCGAATTGGCCGCGCTGGCATAGCGCGCGTCCAGCACCGAATAGACCTCGGAGACGCTGCGGGCGCGGCCGTCCCTCGTGTAGAAGATCGAACGATTGGCGGACGCTGCGTTCGGAAACAGCCGCGCACCGACCGCCTGCGGATTGTCCTCGGCATTGGCGATCAGTTTCGCGGCGCCTCCGACGCCCATGAAATGCGCCATGTAGAGCTCGCTGTCGCTCGGCCTGCGCCCGAGCAGGCCGGTCAGCTTGAAGCTGTTCGACTGCGTCAGCGCCGCCGCCATGCTGGAAGCGGCTTGCGGATCGTCGCGCAACTTCATGATCGACCGCTTCATCACGGGATCATCGACGGCGTAGCTGCCCGACGACGTCCTGGAGATGGCATCGGAATAAGTGCCGTAGCCGAGCTGGGTGCCGGCCTCCTTCACGGTGCCGAGCCAGGTCTGGTCGATGAACTGGTAGAGCCCATGCGCGGACGAGGTGGTGGCCCCTGCCGCGGGATCGAAATCCGATTCCATCTTGGCGGTGGTCAGCATGTACTGAAAGCTGACGCCGCTGATGTTCGAGGCCTGTTTGATCGCACCGGCGACGCGCGCCCGCGCCGGATCGAGACCGGCCGTCTGCGTGGCGCTGGAATTGTCGACCGACATGATGAAGTGCCCGCCCCGCGCGGCGTTGAGCGGCGCCGGCAATTCGGACGCCTGTCGTCTCACCGTGGGACAGGTATGGTTAATGCGGGGTTAATCCTGGTGTCGCCGCCCCACTTCAAGTCATTCCGGGGCGCACCGCAGGTGCGAGCCCGGAATCCATTTTGCCGCGCGTGATGCCGTGCGATGGATTCCGGGTTCGCGCTTCGCGCGCCCCGGAATGACAGTTACTTCTTGTAGACCGCGTCCGGATCAAACAGCCGCGCCGCATCGGCGAAGACCAGCTTGGCTCCTCCGCCCTCACCCTCGACCTTGCGATAGAAGCACGACCGCCGCCCGGTGTGGCAGGCAGCCCCGATCTGCTCGACCCGGATCCAGACTGCGTCCTGGTCGCAATCGGTGCGCATCTCGACCACGCGCTGGGTCTGACCTGAAGTCTCACCTTTTCGCCACAAGGCATTGCGCGAGCGGCTGAAGTACCAGGCTTCGCCGGTCGCGATCGTCTTGCGCAGCGCCTCCTCGTTCATGTGCGCGACCATGAGCACGTCGCCGGTGGCGGCGTCGGTCGCGACGCACGTCACGAGCCCGGTCGCGTCGAACCGCGGCTGGAAGGACAGGCCTTCCTCGATCTCATGAGAGTGAGCGGACACGACGACCTCGCAAGAGCATGACCCGGAAAAGTGCGCAGCGGTTTTCCGACAAGGTCATGCCCAACATGACCATCGCGAGGTCAGCGCGTGCCTCGCACCAGGGACAGGAAGCGGGCCTGCTCCGCAGGATTGTCGCGGAACATGCCGGTGAAGCGGCTGGTGAAGGTGGAGGCGCCATGCTTGGCGACACCCCGCACCGACATGCAGGTATGCTCGGCCTCGATCAGCACGGCAACGCCGCGGGGCTTCAGGACCTCGTCGATCGCTGCCGCGATCTGCGCCGTCAGGTGCTCCTGGGTCTGGAGCCGGCGGGCGAAGATGTCGGTGAGGCGAGCGAGCTTGGACAGGCCGACGACGCGCTCCACCGGCGTATAGGCGATATGCGCCTTGCCGTAGAACGGCATCATGTGATGCTCGCACTGCGAGGTGAACTCGATGTCGCGCACCAGCACGAAATCGTCATAGCCGGCGGTCTCGCCGAAGGTGCGGTCGAGCACCTCGGCCGGACATTGGTGATAGCCCTGATACAGCTCGTCGAAGGCCTCGACGACGCGGCGCGGCGTGTCGAGCAGGCCCTCGCGCTCGGTGTTTTCGCCGATATAGGCGAGCAGTGTCTTCACCGCCGCTTCCGCCTCGGCGCGCGCCGGGCGCGGCTGGTCGGCGCGGACGGCGGCCGCGAGGAATTCAGCGGGATCAAGCTCGGCCGGCCGGCTCTCGGGCTGCCGGTCAGAGGGCTTGCCCGGGCGGATGGATTTGATTGCAGCGTCCATATCGACTCCGTTCGACGGCCTCGCGGCCGGAGTGTCACCGGCAGACGGGGCGGCCAAGCCGCCGGACGCCTGAACAGAACAGTTTCGGCGGAAAGGGTCCTGAGCTCAAAACGCTGACGGTATAGATCCGGATCGCCGCCCCGTACCGCTGGACTGTATTTCCACCAGTTCCGACCCTATATAGGACCCTGGACGACGCCCGCCAAGGCCGATCGGGTGCCGAAGTGGGCATGGACGCGCTGGACTCCATCACATGCTGAACGACATTTATAACAAGCGGATCATCGAGTTGGCCGGGAATATTCCGCGCCTTGGACGGCTGCCGGACCCCGATGCCTCCGCCACCGCCCACTCCAAGCTGTGCGGCTCGACCGTCAAGGTCGATCTCAAGATGACCGGGGACACCGTCACCGACTTCGCCCATGACGTGAAGGCGTGCGCGCTCGGACAAGCTTCTTCATCCATCATGGCAAGTCGGGTTGTCGGCTCGACTGCGAGCGAACTCCGTGAGTTACGCGAGACTGTTCGCAAGATGCTGAAGGAGAACGGTGCGCCTCCGGAAGGCAAATGGGAGGAGATCAAGTTCCTCGAGCCAGTCCGCGACTACAAGGCGCGCCATGCCTCGACGCTGCTGACCTTCGATGCCGTGGTTGACGCGATCGGCCAGATCGAGGCCAAAGCCAAGCAGCCGGCTGCGGCACAGGGCTGAGCCCAATATTGTCATTCCGGGCGCGCGCCAGCGCGAATGCCGGTGCGTAATTGCGCACCTGAGAATCTCACGCTTCAATATCTGGATTCCGGGTTCGTCGCTTTGCGACACCCCGGAATGACAACGGGTGGAGCTTTACTTCGGCGTCGGTGCAGCCGGCGCGGCCACACCGCCCGTCGCCACGGCTTCCGCCGTCTTGGTCGACTTCGCAGGGTGCTCCGGTTCCACGCCGAACTTTGCCTGCGTCTTCGGGGCAAGCTCAGCCATCGCCGGTGCGGATATGTCCACATGCGGCAGCACGTCGGTAACGAGATCGGTCGTCACGAGATTGGTGAGCTTGAGCTCGCCGGCGTCCAGCTCGTGCAGATCTTCCCAGGGCGGAACGCTGAGCGCGAGCGACAGCAGATCGCCGGCGCCGCCCATGTCGAAGGTGTATTTGGCAAGCCGGCCGATGTCCCGCTCCACGATCATCAGATCCTGCGCGCTGTAGCTCGCCGCCTTGGCATTATCGGCACGGTCGCCCATCCAGATCTGGTGGACGCGGACATGGGCGGCTTCCGGCACATAGCGCTTCTTGCCGGCCAGCAGCAGGAACACGCACATGGATTCGCAATAGGCCTCAGGCGCGACCGTCGGGCGGGCCGACTGCCCGCCGCGCAGGCTCATGCCGACCGTGGTCAGCAGGCCGAGATTGCGGAAACGTCGGCCAAGCGTGATTGCGTCATTGACGGAACCGCCGCTGGAATCGAGCACCACGGTGGCGCCACCAAGCTGGCGTCCGCGAGAAAATTCTTCGAAATCCTTCGGTGTGTCGGCGGTGATGACGCCGACCGCGCTGACCCAGCCGCGGCAATTCGGCTCGCAGGCGACCCAGCTGAACTTCATCGGCAGCTTGCGCTCTTCGAGCGCGCTCCCCGCTCGGGCCGACGACCCGAGTGTCGCGACGGCGCCAGCCAGCACGATTCCGCACGCGGCGGTTCCCACCAGCAACCAACCGCGAAGATTAAGGGAGTTCAGAAGTCTCAATCTGGTTCCTTCCCCAAGCCCCTAAGGTCCCCAACAATCCTCGGTAGCGCCCGCTGAGTCCATCATACAGGCGTATGTTTCTCACATGGACGTCACAAAAATGGTATCCGTGGGAATACAGATCGTCCACAGGTACTTGCTGCACTGCTCCCAAAAAGCATGCAAAATATGGCGCATAAACAACAGCTTACAGTTCCCTGCGCGGGAACCGTGCAATACCTCGCTTAACATCGCAGCACAGCGCACATGAAGCATTCAGCCTGCGGGCATTGTTATAGTTCGCTCGATGGGGCGCTTCGGCTCCCGCGCAGATTCGGCCGCGCGCTGATCTGGCTGTACCGGCACACGCTGTCGCCCCTGGTCGGTTACAATTGTCGGCATCTGCCGACTTGCTCCGTCTATGGCGACGAGGCGATCGAACGGTTCGGGCTGTGGGCCGGCGGCTGGATGACGCTCGCACGACTGCTGCGCTGCAATCCCTTCGGCACGTCAGGCATCGACAACGTGCCGCTTGCCGCACCGAAAGGCGCGCGCTGGTATCTGCCGTGGCGCTATGGCCGATGGCGTGGTGTCAACGCATCCTGAGCCGTGCGATGCTCCTGAGCCTGAGTGGAACCTCGGACTTTGCTCCCGCGTTGTTTTGATGCTCCCTTCGGGAGGAAACAACAATGCGCTGGAAAATCAGCCCTCACCTGCACACCAGACTTGTTCACAGGCTTGGCCCTGCCCCCGGCTCCAGGCGGCACCACGACCCCCGCACCATGGACCTGCTCGCGATCGTCGCCTTGCTGGCGCTCGTGCTCGGCTCGGGCTGGTACCTGGCATCGAGCCTTGCCACCCCACCAGGCACGACGGCGTTCATCGTACCGAGCCAGAGCGTGCACTGGTAATCAGCGGAACCAGTAGAAGCGCCCGTGCGACGGCGGGATCGACTCGGGCGGTCGCAGCCGTTTGGGACGCGGCGGCTTTGGCGTCGGATCGGTCGACGAGGTCGCCTCCCCGCTTGGCGGCGTTTCGCTGCCCGGCACTTTCACCGCCAGCAGCAAATTCGACTCGTGCATGCGCCAGCGGTAGCCGACGCCAAAATCAATCGGCTGGGCGCGTGTGAACAACTCGGCGTAGCGCTGCTGGTAGCGGCCGGGGAATTCGTCGATCGGCCCGAGATAGCGGCCGAACGGGAAGAACCGCCACTGCCGTGCGCCGTAATTCGCAAGCGGAATGCCGGAATCGTCCTGGATGATGGTGGCGCTGTTGGCGAGCAGCCAATCGCGGACGACGGTGAAATTTCCGGAGTGCATGAGATAGGACGCGCTCTTGAGCAGGCTGTTGCCGGGCGCCAGCGTCTCGCAGAATTTCAGGAATCCGGTGTTGCGCGCACCGGCATTGGAAAGGTCGGTGGAGAAATAATACAGCGTGCGCGCCTCGCCGTCGCTGCCGGCGAAAGTGATGCGGACTCCCTGAGTGGCGTTCGGTCCCGGATTGTCGCCTGCGGCATGCATCCCCCCCTTGGCATCGAGCGCGACCATCTCGACGTTGCGGATGGTCTTGCCGGAGCGGGCGAGGAAGACGTAGAGGATCGGCAAGGTGCCGTTGACCTGATCGGCGTGCAGGTCGACCTTCATCTGCTTGGTGATGAAGAACGAAAAGCTCAGGATCGAGCCGAGCGAACGTTCGATATTGTAGAGCGCGGCACTGATCGAGCCGCGCGGCAGCCGCGTCAAATCGGGCACGGCACCGACCGGCTCCAGCGCACCGAGCACGTAGGTGCTGGCCTTGGAATAGAAGGCGTTGGCGTAGAGGAAATCCGGGCCGCTGAACATGTAGAACATGGTCGGCCGGGGCGCGGCGAGATTGACGTCGGCCCAATCGCGGATCTTCGAAAGCTGGCGCTGCTCGAGCTGGGCGAAGGCGCCGTCGAAGAACTTGGCATGGCGCTGCCAGCCCGGCTCTCTTGTGAGCGGCAGCAGCGGCGAGTCCGCCGAGGGCTGCATGCCCGCAAGGAAGCGCGCGGTGTCATCGAAGGTGACCTCGGCGGCGCGGGCGGACGAGACGGCCGCAGCCAGCAGGGCAAGAGCGGCGGCCGCGATTCTGAGGGATCGAAACATATCTATTCGCGATTGTGTGAATTGCCGGCGGCGACCGGCCGCCTGCGGAAAACGGCATAAATCAACAGGCCCGACAGCATGACGAGCATCCCCGAGAGCGACTGCACCGGCCGCTCGGTCAAGAGGTAGTACATCATGAACGCAGTCACGAGCAGGAAAACCAGGGGCGTGAACGGGTATCCCCAGGCGCGATAGGGCCGGGGCAAATCGGGGTCGGTGATGCGCAGCTTGATGACGCCGGCGACCGTGAAAAACGAGCAGAACAGCAGCGCGAACTGGATGAAGTCGAGCACCGCCTCGAAGCTGCGCGTGAACAGCAGCAGCGTCGCGACCGCGAGCTGGAACAGGATGGCATAGGCCGGTGCGCCGCGCCCCGATCGCTTCGAGAACACGCGCAGCGCCGGAATGTCCTCCCCCATCGTCATCATCACACGCGGGCCGATCCACATCATCGCAGAGATCGAGGAGACCAGGCCGACGCAGATCATCGCGCCGACGATCCGGCCGCCGAGACTGCCGAAGATCGCGGTGCCGGCAACGCTGGCGACGTCGAGCTGGCCGGCAAGCGCACTCACCGGCGTGGTGTAGAGAAACACCGCGTTCAGCGCGACATACAGCACGAGCACGATCAGCGTGCCCGTCAGCAGCGCGCGCGGCAGGTTCCGCTGCGGCGTGTTCATCTCGCCGATGATGTAGGTCGCGGCATTCCAGCCCGAGAACGAATACATCACGAAGACGAGTCCGATCGCGAACGGCGCGCTGACGATGTGGGCGAGATCGCCCGGCTGCGGCGTGAAGGCGATCGGCTGCGGCACGCCGATGACGAAGCCGGCGACCAGGAAGGCGATGATCAGCGCGACCTTGATGATGGTCGAGATCAGCTGGAAGGTCGACGAGTGCCTGACGCCGGTCAGCTGCACGAGCGAGACCAGCCACACCACGGCGATGGCGAGCGGAATCGGCGGCAGACCGGGCACGACCGATTTGGCGTATTCGCCGAACGCCATCGCGGCAAGCGCGACCGGCGCTGCGAAGCCCACCGTCGCCGACACCCAGCCGGCGAGAAAACCGAAAGCCGGATGATAGGCACGGCCGAGGAAATTGTACTCGCCGCTCGAACGCGGAAACATCGCCCCGAGCTCGCTGTAGGCGAACACCCCGCAGAGCGCGACGATGCCGCCGACGGTCCACAGCAGCAGGATCGAGAAGCCGGACGGGATATCCTTGACCTGGAAGCCGAGGCTGGTGAAGACGCCGACCCCGATCATGTCGGCCACGACGATGGCGGTCGCGACCAGAACCGAGACCCCTGTCCCGCTTCCGGTCAGTCGGCCAGTCCAGGGTTCGGTTCCCGCATCTGATGCCGTCATCGGGGTCCTTAACCTGAGGCGTGGTGCCTCGCGGGGCGCATCGTGCAGTTTGCCCCAGTGAATTCAAGCAGGGTTAACAAGGGTTAAATGAGGCAACGGAAACGGGGTACTTGGGCACCACTATTCCCGTTGCCGAGAGAAAAAGCGGCATAAGCCCCGGGAAGTCCCGTCCCCCGTCCCCACAATCAGGACACGATTGCATGGTCCTTTTGAGCGTTCCGGATGTGGGGAAGTTTCTCCGGACGCTTAACGTCGCCTAAACGTCGGTCGGCTCAATTGCCTAGAGATTGCCGATTGGACGTGACTTTGGGGTCATGGGTGGATGGTCGGGGCCGTTCCGAAACCGAGAGCTGACATGCGTGCCGATCGGACACCTTCCGATGCGCGCGGCCGTGTGCTCCGGCGCGGCCTGATCTCAGCCTTGGTGCCGCTGTCGCTGACGCTGGTTCAATGCGGCAAGGCGCCAAGCCCGGCGGCGCTCGCGGCGAACTCGCAGGCGAACGTCCAGGTCGTTGCGAAGACAAACCAGAAAGTGGCGAGCGGCGACACGTTCGAGGATCGCTTTCCGGCCCCGCAGTTCAGGGAGCGCTTCCCGTCGGCGAGCGAGAGCCTTCTGCAGCGGCAGATGTCGGACTTCTCGCCCAAGCGCGCTGTGCAGCAGCAGCCGGAGCAGGCACCTTACAAGGTCGCCTCGCTCGAGCCGCAGGTCCCCTACAAGCGCCCCGCCCGCGAGGACCTGACGACCCTCGTCAGCATGAAGTCGTCGGCCTTTCCCTATTTCGGCAACAACCCCGCCTCCGACGCACCGTTCCTCAACATTGCCAAGGGCGACCGTCGCGGCCACCGCAGCTATTCCGGTCGCGTGTTCTGGCAGGACGAGACCTATAATGACAGCCGCGTATTGGTGCACGTGCCCGAGCATTTCGACGTGCGCAAGCCGGGCGTGATCGTGGTGTTCTTCCACGGCAACGGCGCAACGCTCGAACGCGACGTGCGCGATCGCCAGCTGGTGCCCAAGCAGATCACCGATTCCGGCGTCAACGCCGTGCTGCTCGCCCCGCAGATGGCGGTCAATGCCGCCGATTCCAGCGCCGGCAAGTTCTGGCAACCGGGCGGCTTCAAGCGCTTCATGGCGGAATCGGCCGAGCACCTCGCCCGCGTCACCGGCGATCCCAACAGCGCGCGCGCCTTCGCCTCGATGCCGATCGTGATCGTCGGCTATAGCGGCGGCTTCCTGCCGACGGCCTGGAGCCTGGAGGTCGGCGGCATCAGCGACCGCGTCCGCGGCGTCGTGCTGCTCGATGCCGTCTATGGCGAACTGGACAAGTTCGCGTCCTGGATCGAAAGCCACCGCTCCGGCTTCTTCGTCAGCGCCTACACCCGCCACACCGCGCGGCGCGACCGCGAGCTGATGAGCATGCTCCGCCAGAAGGGCATCAGCGTCGCCGAGGACATGGATCAGCCGCTCCGTCCAGGCAGCGTGGTGTTCGTCGAGACCGCCGACGGCATCACCCATCGCGACTATGTCACCCGCGCCTGGACGCAGGATCCGCTCAAGGACGTACTGGTGAAGATGGCGGCGACGCCGTCGCTGGCGCTGACGCGCGTGGCCTCGAGCCGCTAAAGCGCGATGCGATTGGGATGAATCGTCATCGCGCGTTAGGTTGCTGTTTAAGCATGATCTTTTCGGAAAACCGCTGCGCACTGTTCCGGATCATGCTTTAGCCGTGCGGCGCTCAGCCGGATCAGCAGCTGAGCATGTCCCGCACAGCATCAGTTCTTGGGCAGCTTCGGAATGCTCTCGGCAAAGCCGTTGAAGCAGGTCAGGCGCTCGTCCTCTTCCTTGAAGAACCGGCAATCGGCGTAGCCCTTCGCCTTCGCAGGCTTCGGCTTCGGGGCCGGCGGGATCACGGCGTCGTAGCAGTTGAGGCGGTCCTTGGTGCCGTCGTCGATCTCGAGACAGGCCTGGAGCCGCACGGCGATCGATTGCGGCTTGCCCTTCGGCGCCGCGGCCGCCTCCTTGGTTCCTTTGGGCTTGACCTGCACCAAGGGCTTGTCCCCGACCATCGGTGGCTTGTCGGCTTGCGCGAACGCGGAGGCTGAATAGAGCACCGCGGCAACCGCCAGAATCATCCTCATTTCAGTCAACTCTCTTTGGTCCCCATGACCGGCCTTCTAGCGCTCCGGCGCGCTGTTTGCCAAGCACCTTGCGCACGCCAGACGCGGGAGTCAGGCCAGGGCAGCGGCCTGACGGGGCCGGGTCAGGACCACCAGGATCAGCGCCAGCACGACGAAACCGACCGCGACGAAGCCGAGCGTGTGCAGGAGCTCGCGGGCGAACAACAATCCGCCGATGGCGGAGCCGACCGCCTGGCCGATATAGAGGACCGAGGTGTTGAGCGCGACGGTCGCCGATGCCAACGACGGCGCGGCGGCGACCAGCCGGACCTGCTGCATCGAATTGGTCGAGGCAAAGCCGAGGCCCCAGATCGCGACCCCGCATGTCATGAAAGCAAGCGTACCGGCGCCGAGCGCCCAGCCCGTGATCCCCGCCAGCAGCAGGCAGGTGAACAGCAGCGAGGTCCGATAGGGCCCCGAGGTGTCGACGATGCGGGTGGCGATGACGACGCCGAGGAAGCCGCAAACGCCGTAAAGCGCGAACACCATGCCGATCGCATCGGGGCCGGCGCCCGTGAGCCTGTTGAGCAGCGGCCCCATGTAGGTGAACACGACGAACTGTCCCGACATTTGCAACATGGTGATCGCAAGCAGCAGCAGGATCGTCCTGCTCCGGCCGACGGCGGCCCATGTCTTCAAATCCACCGGCACCCCCTGCAAGCCCGCCGGCAATCGCAGCAGCAACAGCACGAAGCTGAGACAACCGAGCACGCCGATCTCGCCATAGGCTGCCCGCCAGCCATAGCGGCTGGCGATGAAGGTGATCAGCGGAAGACCGACGGCGGCGGCCAGCGACCAGCCGAGAAAGATATACGCGATGGTGCTGCCCCGCCGCTCGGCCGGCACGATCAGCGCCGCCGTGCCGGCGGCCTGCGGCGTGTAGAGCGCACCGACCGCGAGCATGACGAGGCGGATGACGAGGAGGCTGGTGTAGTCAGGCGCAAAGGCCGAGGCGATATTGCCCAAGGCGAGCACGGCGAGCGTGGCGGTGAGGAGCGTCCGCCGTTCGATGCGACTGGTGAGCCAGGCCGTCAGCGGCGAGCCGATGCACAGCGTCACCGCGCCGAAGGTGATCAGCAGCCCGGCGGCATGAATGCTGACGTCGAGGCCCCTCGCCAACTCCGGCAGCATGCCCGCCGGGGCCAGCACCGAGCAGCCGGTGACGAGGTTGCCAAGCATCAGGGCGGTTGGCGCGAAACGGCCGGAGGCAGGGGATTTTTCCATGCAAATGCATGTAGAGCGCGCCCGCCAACCGTTAAAGGCCGCAGCTCGAAATAGTTGGTGCAAGGTCCCGGCTTTTGCGCGCCACTTTCTTGGAATTGCCGGATTGCGCAGGCCGAATCGCCTGTTATATCGCTCGTTCCCGCTTACCTGCGCTCGTTCGCAGGAGTGAGCCTCAGGAGAAAAGCAATGACCGATCAGCCCAAATCCGAGTCCGGCTTCCAGTACAGCCTGTCCAATCTCAAGCCCGTGACCCCCGCCGCCAAAGTCACCCTCACCTTCCCCGACGGCGCCCGGCGCGAATACGACAAGAGCATCACCGGCCTCGACATCGCCAAGGGCATCTCGCCGTCGCTGGCCAAGCGCACGGTTGCGATGGCGCTCGACGGCGTGCTCACCGACCTCAACGATCCCATCGAGGACGACGCCAAGATCGAGCTCGTCAATCGTGACGATCCGCGCGCGCTCGAGTTGATCCGCCACGATTGCGCCCACGTGCTGGCCGAAGCCGTGCAGACGCTGTGGCCGGGCACGCAGGTCACCATCGGTCCCGTGATCGAGAACGGCTTCTACTACGACTTCTTCCGCAACGAGCCGTTCACGCCGGAAGACTTTGCCGCGATCGAGAAGAAGATGCGCGAGATCATCGCGCGCGACAAACCCTTCACGAAAGAGGTTTGGGACCGCGAAAAGACCAAGCAGGTGTTTCGCGACAAGGGCGAGGCGTTCAAGGTCGAGCTGGTCGACGCCATTCCCGGCACCGAGCCGATCAAGATCTACTATCAGGGCGACTGGTTCGACCTGTGCCGCGGCCCGCACATGACCTCGACCGGCAAGGTCGGCAACGCCTTCAAATTGATGAAGGTGGCCGGCGCCTATTGGCGCGGCGACAGCAACAACCCGATGCTGACCCGCATCTACGGCACCGCCTTCGCCAAGCAGGAGGACCTCGACGCTTACCTCAAGCAGATCGAGGAGGCCGAAAAGCGCGACCATCGCAAGCTCGGGCGCGAGCTCGACCTCTTCCATTTCCAGGAGGAAGGTCCGGGCGTCGTGTTCTGGCACCCCAAGGGCTGGACCATCTTCCAACAGCTGATCGCCTATATGCGCCGCCGCCTGACCGGCGATTACAGCGAGGTCAACGCGCCGCAGATCCTCGACAAGGTCTTGTGGGAGACCTCGGGCCATTGGGGCTGGTATCGCGAGAACATGTTCGCGGCGCAATCGGCCGGCGACGAGGCCGAGGACAAGCGCTGGTTTGCGCTGAAGCCGATGAACTGCCCCGGTCACGTGCAGATCTTCAAGCACGGCCTGAAGAGCTACCGCGACCTGCCCTTGCGCCTCGCCGAGTTCGGCGTGGTGCATCGCTATGAGCCGTCGGGCGCCATGCACGGGTTGATGCGCGTGCGCGGCTTCACCCAGGACGATGCGCACATCTTCTGCACCGAGGACCAGCTCGCCGAGGAGTGCCTGAAGATTAACGATCTGATCCTGTCGACCTATGCCGATTTCGGCTTCACCGGCGATCTCACCGTGAAGCTGTCGACCCGGCCGGAGAAACGCGTCGGCACGGACGAGATGTGGGATCACGCCGAACGCGTGATGGCGACGGTGCTGCGCGAGATCCAGTCGCAGAGCAACCACATCAAGACCGAGATCAACCCGGGCGAAGGCGCCTTCTACGGACCGAAGTTCGAATATGTGCTGCGCGACGCCATCGGCCGCGATTGGCAGTGCGGCACCACGCAGGTCGACTTCAACCTGCCGGAGCGGTTCGGCGCGTTCTACATCGACCATGACGGCGGCAAGAAGCCGCCGGTGATGGTGCACCGCGCGATCTGCGGCTCGATGGAGCGCTATATCGGCATCCTGATCGAGCACTATGCCGGCAATTTCCCGCTCTGGCTGGCTCCGGTGCAGGCGGTGGTCACCACCATCACCTCGGAAGGCGACGAGTACGCCAAGCAGGTGCTGGAGCAGGCACGGCGTGCCGGGCTGCGGGTCGAGATCGACCTGCGCAACGAAAAGATCAACTACAAGGTCCGCGAGCACTCGCTGGCCAAGATCCCGGCGCTGCTCGTGGTCGGCAAGAAAGAGGCCGAGACGCATTCGGTCTCGGTCCGCCGGCTCGGCAGCGACGGCCAGAAGGTGATGACGACCGCCGAGGCGATCGCCGCGCTGGTCGACGAGGCAACCCCGCCGGATGTCCGGCGGGCGCGTGGCGCCTTCTGATCCCTGAAATCGATCTAAACTCGCTTCCGGTTGCGGGCGTGCATGCTTATCTCGGCATGGCACGCCCGCAGACCCGTTGAAGAGGATATCGCAGTGCCCGACGCCATCGAACTCCTGAAGACCCGCCGCTCGGTCAAGCCGCGCGAGATGACCGGGCCCGGCCCCTCTCCGGCCGAGCTCGAGACGATCCTCACCATCGGAGCGCGCGTGCCCGACCACGGCAAGCTGGTCCCCTGGCGCTTCATCGTCTTCGAGGGCGAGGCCCGCCAGCGCGCCGGCGAGGTGATCGCAAAGGTCTTTGCGCGGAAGAATCCCGGCGCATCGGCGGCCGACGTCGAGACCGAGCGCAAGCGCCTGATGGATGCGCCGCTGGTGATCGGCATCGTCAGCTTCACGAGGCCGCATCCGAAGGTGCCGGCGTTCGAGCAGGAATTGTCGGCGGGCGCCAGCGCCATGAACATCGTCACGGCCGCGACCGCGCTCGGCTACGGCGCCTGCTGGCTGACCAGCTGGTTCTCGTTCGATCGCGACGTGCTCGATGGCCTCGGCCTCAAGCCGGATGAGAAGCTCGCCGGCTTCATCCATATCGGCACGCCGACCAAGCCGAGCGAAGACCGCCCGCGACCGTTCCTTTCGGAAATCGTGACACGTTTTTAATCGATGGCGTGTTGACCCCTCCGGCGTCTTGCGGCTTTGATCCCGCCGAGGGAGGAAGGTCGGATGAGACGCCGTGAATTTCTGGTCGGGGCCGCGATGCTCGCCGGCACGGTGGCGCAGGGCCGCGCCGCCGACATCCCCGCCCCGTCGCCGGACGGGCTCGACCGCATCACGGCATTCTTCGACGACGAGGTGACGAGCGGCCGGCTGCCGGGCGCCGTGATCCTGGTGCAGCAGCACGGCAAGCCGGTCTATCTCAAGACCTTCGGCGTGCGCGACACCAGGACCGGCCTTGCCATGACGCCGGACACGATCTTCGCCATCCACTCCATGACCAAGCCGATCACATGCCTCGGTGCGATGATGCTGATCGACGAGGGCAAGCTTGCGCTGACCGACCCCGTGTCGAAATACGTCCCGCTGTTCGCCGGGACCAAGGTGGGCCGCGAGGTGACCCTGCCCGGCGGCATGGTCGAGCTGGACCTCGACCCACCGGACCGCCCCGTCAACATCGAGGATCTGCTGCGGCATACTTCGGGCATCAGTTACGATTACATCGGCAGCCAGTGGGTCGAGCACGCCTACAAGATGGCCAACATTTTCAAGGGTCACTTCAACAACAGGCAGTTCGCCGATCGCATCGCCGAACTGCCGCTGGCGCGTCAGCCTGGAACGCTGTGGCGCTACGGCCATTCCACCGACGTGCTCGGCAGCGTCATCGAGATCGTCTCGGGCCAGACGCTGTACGAGTTCCTGAAAGCACGCCTCTTCGATCCGCTTGGCATGAACAGCACCAAATTCGTGCTCGCGACGGAGGACGAGCTGAGGCGGATGGCCCGGCCGCTGCCGAACGACTTCATCCTGCTCGCCGGCGAGCGCGAGCGTCTCGACCATCCCGAATGGCAGTCCGGCGGCGGCGGCCTGCTCTCGACCATCACCGACTATCAGCGCTTCGCGCAGATGCTGCTCAACGGCGGCGAGTTCGATGGCAAGCGCTACCTGAGCCCTGCCGCCTTCGAGGCGATGACGACGGATCACATCGGACCCGGCTCCGGCGTCGGACGCGATTACTTCTATTTTCCGGGCGACGGCTTCGGCTATGGCTATGGCCTTGCGGTACGGACCGATCCCGGCAACGCAAAACCGCCGCCGCCGGGCTCGCTCGGCGAGCTGAAATGGGACTCGGGAAGCGGCACCTATTTCGGTGTCGATCCCAAGCTCGACATGGTCTACCTCATGATGCAGCAGACTCAGACCGAGCGCGGCCGCATCACGCCCGCGTTCAAGGCGCTGGTCTACGACTGCTATCCCGAGCGGCTACGCCGCCCGTGAGGCGCGCTGACCGAAATCGGCAAGCAGCTTTGCGATCTCGGCCGCAGGCCGCGCCGCGCTGAACAGAAAGCCCTGCACCTCGTTGCAGCCTTCCGCGCGCAGCCAGTCAAGCTGGTCCTCGGTCTCGACGCCCTCCGCAGTCGTGGTGATGTTGAGGCTGCGGCCAAGGCCCGAGATCGCGCGCACAATTGCGCCACAATCGGGTCGCTGCGCCAAATCCTTCACGAACGAACGGTCGATCTTGATCTTGTCGAACGGGAAGCTGCGCAAATAGCTCAGGCTGGAATAGCCGGTGCCGAAATCGTCCATGGAGATGCCGACGCCGAGCTCGCGCAACTGATGCAGGATGGCGAGATTGGCATCGGTCTCGGCCAGGAAGATCGACTCGGTGATTTCAAGCTCCAGCCGTCGCGGCGACAGGCCGGACTGCGCCAGCGCCGAGATCACGACCTGCACCAGGTTGCGGCTGCGGAATTGCGCCGGCGACAGATTGACCGCGACCTTGATATCGCCAGGCCATTTGACAGCCTCGGCGCAGGCTTCGCGCAGCACCCACTCCCCCAACTGGGTGATGAGGCCGATGTCCTCGGCGACAGGAATGAACTCCGCCGGAGAGATCATGCCCTTGTCCGGATGACGCCAGCGCAAGAGCGACTCGAAGCCGGAGATGCGGTCGGATGCGATCGTCACCAGCGGCTGGTAGTGCAGCTCGAACTCGCCATTGGCGAACGCACGACGCAGATCGAGCTCCATGTCGCGGCGCTTCTGCGCCTGCAGGTCCATCTCACGCTCGAAGAAATGGTGCACGCCGCCGCCGTCGGACTTCGCCCGGTACAGCGCCATGTCGGCATTTCGCATCAGCTCCTCCGGCGTGGTGCCGTCGCCGGGCGACATCGCGATGCCGATGCTGGCGCCGATCACCATCTCCTGACCGTCGAGATCATAAGGCGCCCTCAGCATCTCGATCAGCAAGGTCGCGCAGGCGCTGGCCTCGTTCGGCGAGACATCGGCGCCGAGGATCACCGCGAATTCGTCACCGCCGAGCCGGGCCGCCAGATTGGCGCCGCGGACCGCCTTGGTCAGGCGTCCGGCGACGTCCTTGAGCAGGCGATCGCCCACGGGATGGCCGAAGGAATCGTTGATGTTCTTGAACAGGTCGAGATCGATGTAGAGCACGCCGACGCGCTTGTCGCCGGCCTGATCCAGGGCCTGCTTCAGGCGTTCCCGGAAATATTCGCGGTTCGGCAGGTCGGTGAGCCCATCATGGTGGGCCATGTGCGCGATGCGCGCCTCGGCCTTGCGCCGTTCGGTGATGTCGACCACCGCGACCAGATAACCGTCGCGGTCGTCGAAGGCGACGCGGCGGCCGAAGGTGAGCACCTCGATCTCGCTGCCGTCGGCGCGCAGGTGCCGCCAGTTGCGCGAGGAATGGTAGGCTTCACCGAGGCGTTCGAGCGCCTCGGCGTGGCTGTCCCACTCGTCCTCCGGCCAGATCTCGTGCAGCTTCATGCGCAGGAAGGTGGCGCGGCTGTAGCCGTAATGCTGGACCGCGGCGTCGTTGACGCCCAGAAATTGCCTGGTCTGCGCATCGAACACCCACATCGGCATCGGGTTGTTGTCGAACAGCAGGCGGAAGGAGGCGTCGCGCCGCTTCAGCGCCGTGACATCGGAGATCGTCAGCGAGACCACGTCGGCGAAGGCCGTGGCGCTGAGACGGAGGTGCCGGCCCTCGCTCTCGATCTCGAGCTGCTCGCCGCGGCCGCCCGCGACAGCCTTGAGCAGAAAGTCCATGATCTCGGGCAGGGCCAGCAGCGTTGCCCCCTCGCCGATCCGCCGCCACAACAGGCTGCCGGTCGCGACTTTCAGCAGCGCGCTCGCGCTGTTGTTGTGATGCACGATCTGGAGATCGAACGGCTTGCCGCCGGCATCGCGCAAGGTGACCAGCGAGATCACTGCGTCGTCGGTAGAGGCGAAGATCGCGTCCAGCAGATTGTACTGCGCGCCGCGCTCGTTGACATAGGCACCGACCAGCGTGGCGCCCCAACGCGAGGCCGTCGGCAGCGCCAGCACGTCGTAGGTCCGCACCATACCGTCGCGCACGCAATGCGCGCTGGCATGGTGCGGCCGTCCGTTGGCAAGCGCGCTCGTCGCTGCTTCCGACAGCGCAGTGGCGCAATCCGGCGACAATTCGGCGACGGGAATGTCCCAGCGCTCCTCGCCGAGCCATTTCTGCACGTAACGTCCGCTGCGCGACAGTTCGAGCACACCGTCGTTCTTCAAGAGCGCGATGTGATCGGCGAGCCGCCCAAGGCTGCCGAGCATGACGTCCTCGTAGCGCGGCAGCCGGTCGCCCGGCTTCAACGCCGCACGCCATTTGCGCTGAAGCACCGGGATGTCGTCGAACATTTCGGCGGCCGGTTTTCCCGACACTTTCTTCGCAGCATTCATGGCAGTCCCCAACGCACTTTCCCGGCGCATCCAATGCAGGCGCACTTAACGACCTGTAAAAAGTGCGCAGGCAGGGGTTCCGTTCGGCGATTATGACAGTTTTAAGTCAGGTGTTGGTTAGTGCGTGTTAGCGACTATGACGATGGCACGAAGGCGATGCTCGCGTGTCCCGGACGCGCTGCAACGCCCTTGGCGTTGCTGCGCAGAGCCGGGATCCAGCAGGCCGCGGCGCTCGCTGCGAGGTGGGCCCCGGCTCTGCAGCTCGCGCTGCGTCCGGGGCACGAGAGCGTGCGCCAACGTCGCCAAAATCTCTCCACCGCGACAATAATCGATCCGTCATCCTGAGGTGCGAGGCGTGCGATGCGAACGCATCGCTTGCGGAGCCTCGAAGGATGCTGCGGCCGAGCTGGTGCAGCGGGGCCGTCGCCCTTCGAGGCTTGCTCTGCGACGCTATCGCGCCGCAGCGCGCGCACCTCAGGGTGACGGTGATGCACAGGGTTTGCAACGTACTCGCCTTCATGCTGACACAGCATCGCATCCTCGCGGCGCACTTCGCCCGAGCTTTGCTTGTCGCCTCACCCTCATCAATTGAAAGAGGGCGCAGGGAAGACCGGGTGCCGGCCGGGCACCCACGGTCCACTGTGCGAAAGCGTGTGCTTAAGAAAAACTGCACAGCGGCATACAGGTGGAGCCAAACATCCGGCCTTCCCTGCGCAGTGGTTTGACGGCTTATGTCGTGCTCTCCCCGGGGAGCGTTGCACTATTGCCCCCGTCGCCTTGCGGCTGATCGATGCGCGTGCCCGGTCGGGCCGCTGCATCACCGCAAGACTTGACGCCAGACCCCGGGCGTCAGGACCACACGATTTTGCCGTACGCCGATTGCACCGGTCGTGTGCGCGAGACGTTTCGCTCACGGCTCTCCGCCCTGCAAAACCCTTCGCGCCGATGCCATCGGCGTCCACCGCCGCCCGGCCCGCGTTCGTGACGATCGCGATACGCCCCTCTTTCCTGGGCCGGGTTGCGGCGGCACATACGCCATTTCCGAATTTCGGTAAAGCGGAATATTTTCGGCGATGGGCGTTGACCTAGGCCTCGGGTGTTTTGCCCGTCGGGCACCGCAAGGCCTTGTAGGGTTGTAGCGCGGATGAGCGCAGCGGCATCCGGGATTCTCGGCGCGAGCTGTCCCGGGTATCGCTTCGCTCACCCGGGCTACGACTACGACCCCGCTAGTCCTCGCTGGACGCCGCCGAGCGGTTGCGCAAATAGGCCTGCGACAGCAGGAAGAACAACGCGCGCTCGCCATGATATTTCGCCGACGGCCGGGTGCGCTCGAAACCGTCGGCAAAGATCTTGCCGGACTGGTCGCACACGCGCCATCGCCAGCCGAACCGCTTGCGCCTGGTGAGGATCACTTCGAACATGCCGACGAGCTTGGTCCCCTGCTCCCCTGCCGGTCTCGCAGGCGCACTAACCTGCTCCGGCCTTCTCCGTTCGACGGAGGCCCGACATATAACGCAGCGGGATGGAAAGAGAACAAGATTGATGATCGGAAATCGGTATCTTCCACCGGCCGTGGTGAACGCGCGAGGCGTCAGGAATAAGCCAATGGTGCCGGTGTTAATAACTCCCGACGCAGCCCGGGGCGCTGACGGGTATTCAAAGCCCACTACTGGACTTGCTGCCGACGAGCCTCCGTGCATCCGCGCGCCGGGCGAGTGGTAATAGGAGATGGATCGATTGTGCACGGCATGAGAAGCGCTGTGCGAGGGGCATTGGTCCGGTGTCCCGCCGGGCGGCATCACCGCCCAAGCCCTACCGCGCGACGACCTCGACCTCGCCGTCGACGCCGTTCACGACGTTGAAGCCGCGCTCGTAGACCTTGCCTTCGTTCTTGGCGATGGCGCGGTATTCGCCCTCGGAGAGCACCACGCGCGGAAAGGCGCCGATCGATTCCTTGATGACGTCGCCGCCCGGGGTCAGCACCGACCAGGCGGTGTTGGCGAGCGCCTCGCCGCCCCTGTCGCTGACCAGCTTGAGCGTGATCACGGCGGCGCGGTGGGTGATGGTGACGTCGGTGAGCTTGCCGGCCTGGACGCGAATGTCCGAGCGCACCACCGAGTTGGCGTCGCCGTAATTGGAGATGATGTAATAGGTGCCTTCCGGGATCAGCACGACGTCGCCGGCGGCGACGTTCGGCACCAGCGAGGCGCGCTCGCCGGATTCGAACTGGCTGCCCTTGTAGATCGCGAACGAGATCTGATTCTGCGGAATGCGGCTGGTGCCGACCCGGCCCTCGATGCGCAGGCCGCCGGCCGGCAGCACGAAGGATTCGCGGTCGGTCTCGGCCTTCAGGCTGACGGTCCGCACCGCGCTGACCAGGCCGAAGGCGACGTGCACGACGTAATTGCCCGGCGGCAGCACGATGTTGGGCGAGGCGTTGCGGTCCTCGCGGATCAGCTTGAAGGTGCCGTTCTCGTCGGGACGGTCGGCAAACACACGCCAGACCAGCCCGCTGGTGATCGCCGGCGTGTCCTTGCCGTATTTCGCGCTCAGCGACAGCACGCCTTGTCCGGGCGCGGCCGCATTGAGCGGCGCGGCCGGCGGCACGGTGGTGACCGCGGGCGGCGGCATGCTCGGCGTGACCGGCTGCATCAGGGTCGGCGGCAGGCTCAGGGGCCCGGCGCCTGGCCCGGAGGGTGGCGCAAGACTGACGGCGCCGCCGGGGTCGGGCACCGAAGCCGGCGGGACCGGCGGCGGACGATCAGAGAAAAGCTGCGCCTGCGCAGTGTTTTGGCCTGAGGTAACGAGGGCCGCGACGAGCATCAGCGCCGGCAGCAGCCCAAAGCTGCGCCGCCATCCGATGATGCCGTCACCCCCGCGTGTCATGCCTCCTGCTTTTCACCGAAAACGCGGCAAATTCAAGCCTCTGAAACCCCAGGAAATACGGTCCGGACGGTTCAGTGGAACCCGGTTGACGCCTGCGTGATTATCCCGGAGCAACGCTCCTCGCCATACTCCTGCCCCGTGCCCTCTCCAAAGCGGCATAAACCATGCTTCGCCCTGGTTCTGGCGGAGCGCGAGTGCAGTGCCTAGTCTGAGCTAGGGGCTGGCCCCGGCGTAGGAGAGTTTCGGTGCTGGACAGATTGAAAGGTCGGGGCGCGAACGGCTCGAATGGCGAGAAGGTCGGTCTCGGCAGTATCCGCAAGCCGGTCATTGGCCTTGCCCTGGGCGGCGGCGCGGCGCGCGGCTTTGCCCATCTCGGAATCCTGAGGACCCTGCTTGCCAACGGGATTGTGCCCGATGTCGTGGTCGGCACCTCCATCGGCGCCGTGGTCGGCGGCCTCCACGCGGCCGGCCGGCTCGATACATTCGAGGAATGGGGGCGCAGCCTGCAAGGGATGCGCAACATCCTCGGCTATCTCGACATCCGCCTCAACGGCTCCGGCCTGCTCGGCGGCGAGAAGCTGGCGACCCGGCTCGAGGAGGCGATCGGACAGGTCCTGATCGAGGACCTCCCGATCAAGTTCGCGAGCGTCGCGACCGAAGTCCGCACCGGCCACGAGATCTGGCTGACGCGCGGCCGCGTGGTCGATGCGATGCGCGCCTCCTACGCCCTGCCCGGCATCTTCGCGCCCGTCCTGATCGGCGACCGCTGGCTGGTCGACGGCGCGCTGGTCAACCCGGTGCCGGTCTCGGCGGCCCGCGCGCTCGGCGCCGAAATCGTCATCGCGGCAAACCTTTCCAGCGACATCTTCACCCATTCCACGACGATCTATTCGCACGGCGCACAGCCCACCCCGGTCTCGCCGGAGCCGGAGGAACGGACGGCCAAGCGGCGCTTCCCGCGGCTGTTCTCGCCGGAGAAGACGGTGAAGCGCGAGTTTTTCGGCGGCAACGGCCGGCCCGGCATCTCCTCGGTGATGGTCGATGCCTTCAACATCATGCAGGATCGCATCACCCGCGCCCGCCTCGCCGGCGATCCGCCGGACCTTCTGATCACGCCGCGGGTCGGCCAGTTCGGCTGGTTCGACTTCCACCGCTCCGAAGACCTGATCGCACATGGCACGCGCGCCGCCGAGCGCGCGCTGGAGTCGATCCAGGAGGCGATCCATGTGCTCGCGCCGGCGCCCGCAGGCACCGCGCCGAAAGCGGTCGATCAGGCCTGATCAGGCGGTCTTGATGTAGTCGCGCAGGGCTTCCTGCTCGGACTCGTATTCCTGGACCCGGCGCTTGACGATGTCGCCGATCGAGATCAGACCGACCACCTTCCCGTTGTCGATGACCGGCAGATGGCGGAACTTGCCCGATGTCATAATCTCCATGAGCTCGGAGACCGTGTCGGTCTCCTTGCAGGTGACGACCTTGCGGGTCATGACCTGAGCCACCGGCTCTTCCAATACGCCGGCGCCACGCTCGCCGAGCACGCGGACGATGTCGCGCTCCGACAGGATGCCTTCGAGCCGGCTCTGGTCCATCACCAGCACCGCACCGATCTTCTTCTCACCGAGCAGCCTGACCGCGGCAGCCAGCTTGGCGTCAGGCTCGACGCTTACGATCTGGTGCCCCTTGGTGTTGAGAATGGAACGTACCGTCATTGTCGCCTCCTGAATCCGAGCCGCCCGCCTCTCGGCGGTCCGGACCTGTTCTTCGAGTCTTCAACTAACAGTTTTGCTTGGCGCGGGTTTCACGCTCGCGCGCTTTGCGAGTCGCGACCAGGTTCTATTTTGAGCATGATCTTTTCCGGATCATGCTCGAGGGGCCTGTCGCTTCGAAGCATTCTTCGCGGGAATGATGGATGAATTCGGGCCGCGCCGCAAGCGCCGCTTCAAATACGGTCTGAAACGTCCTGTGATGACGCATCCGCAGCATCGTTTCGCACGCGCGGCACGGGATCGAACAGGGTGAACAGCAGCAGGCCGGCGAAAAAACCGCCGATATGCGCCTGCCAGGCGACGCTCGTGGTTTCGGCATCGATGCCGATCGCGCCGACGCCGAAGATGATGTTGACGCCGAACCACACCGCGAGGAAGCCGATCACGCGCCCGTCGCGCAACGCGCGCGACAGCGGCAGCGCCGGGACCCTTGCTGCGGTATCGGCGTCCGAACGGTTGAACGACAGGAAGCTGCCACGGACGAACGCGAAGCGGATCGCGGCTGCCATCGCGCCCGACACCGAGGCCGAGGCGCCGATCATCGGCGCCACCGCGTGCTCATGGGTGAGGAGATGGGCGAGCGCGCCGGCCGCCGCCGTCACCGCCAGAAACAGGAAGAACCTGACGGCGCCAAAGCGCCGCGCCAGCGCGCTGCCGAACGGCAGCAGCCACAGCACGTTGAAGCCGAGATGGGTCAGATTGGCGTGCAGCAGCGAATAGGTGACGAAGGTCCAGACCTTGGCCCCGGTGCCGCCGGGGATCTGCAGATTGAGCAGGGATGAATCGTAGCGTTTCGGGATGAAGCCGAAGACGTCGATGGTCCAGTTCTCGAGCTCCGGCGGCAGCAGCACCCGCAGATGGATCACCGCCAAAAGCAGGATATAGGCGGTCAGCGCCGCGGGCAGCGTCAGGATCGGCTCCCGCGGAGCCTCCTCGACGACGGCAGGCACGTCCGGTGACGAATCTTGCGGGGAATCCAAGGCAGCTTCGCTTTCAGGCGCGATCGGAGCGGTAGGCTTGGAGATAGTCGCCTTTACCGTCCCTGCGCAAGTGCACAAACGGAAAAGGCAGGGCCCTGGGAAAGCCCTGCCTGTCCGTGTCGGCCTTCCGATGCCCGGAATGAAGGTGTATCCCCACCCCTCCCCGGCCCGTGGCCAAACTGTTTGACGCCCTGTGTACAGACCTCGCCGAGAACCTGGAGAAAAGCGGCGGGGCTTGCGACTGGGATCACCATAACAGGGCCGCTGCCGACGCAAAGCGCATAGTTAACTTAACGTTAACGACGCAAAGGCGGGCGTAAGGCAGGCGAAAACGCGCCTGCGGCATGGACGCTGCAAATCCCCTCCTGCACAACAACACAAGGGATCGCGGGTGCACTGAAGCGGGACAGGTCTGTCCCTTCGAGGTTGCACCCCGGGGTAAGCGTTCAGACATGAAACATCCGTCGAGCCGCGCGTTCTTCGCGTATTGGGACGACAAGCGCGGCGCCGCACGGGCCCCTGACCGGGCCGACATCGATCCGGCCGCGGTCCGCGGCCTGCTCGGCGACATCTTCGTGCTCTCGTGCGAGCCGAACCTCGGCTTCCCGTTCCGCGTCGCCGGCACGCGCGTCTGCGCGCTGGCGGGGCGTGACCTCAAGGACGCGAGCTTTGCGGCGCTGTTCGACGATGCGAGCCGCGGCGAGATCGAGGAGATCACGACCATCGTCGCCGACGAGGCGTTGGGTGCGATCGCCGGCGTCACGGCCGTGCGCGCGGACGGCAGCAAGGCCCATCTCGAGCTGTTGCTGCTGCCCTTCAACGCCCGCCCGCATACGCCAGTGAGCGTAACCGGCGTGCTCGCGCCGTTCGACGACGAATGCGGCGCGCTTTCAGCCTTCACCCTCACCTCCTGGCGCTATCTGCACCAGCCGGAGAAACTGTTGCCGCGCGCGATCCGGAAGCTGCAGATCGCACGCGGGCTGATGGTGTATGAGGGGCTGAGATAGCCCCACTCGGTGACAATTGATTGCGCTGGTACACCGCGACCGTTTTTGCGGGATCTGCGTCATTCCTGATCGTGCTGCGAACGGATAATTTCCGCCTCGCGTGAGGTAACGATCGTCGGGTGACATCGCATGAGCTGGCGAATTCTGGCATGGAGCGCGCTCGGCTTCGTGGCGCTGCTGGCGGCGATCGGCGTGACCTGGCTGGTCCTGCTGCCCGGCTCGCCGGCTCCGGGAACCGCGCCCGCGATATCCAGGGACGAGACCGAGGCCACGCTTGCGGCGTTGAAACCGCCGAAGCGCAAACGCCCGCTGATCGCCATCGTCGGCATCAACGACATGACCGAGACGACCGACTATCTGATGCCATACGGCATTCTCGCGCGCGCCGACGTCGCCGACGTGCTCACATTGGCGACGCAGCCCGGACCCGTCGCGCTCTATCCCGCGCTGAAAGTGCAGCCGCATGCGACCATCGCCGAGTTCGATGCCGCGCATCCCGACGGCGCCGATTACGTCATCGTGCCCGCGATGAGCCGCGAAGACGATGCGCTGGCCTTGCAGTGGATCAGAAGCCAGGCCGGCAAAGGCGCGACCATCATCGGCGTCTGCGTCGGCGCCAAGGTCGTCGCCAACACCGGGCTGCTCGACGGCCGGAAGGCCACCACGCACTGGTATTCCGTGCGCGATCTGCAAAAGCATGCCGCGATCCGCTACGTCGCGGATCGCAGGCTGGTGGTGGACCGCGGCGTTGCGACGACGACCGGCATCACCGCATCGATGCCGATGGCCCTGACCCTGGTCGAGGCCATCGCCGGCCGCGCCAAGGCGGAGGCGGTCGCCCGCGAGGTCGGTCTTGCGGGGTGGGATGCGCGCCACCGTAGCGAGGCGTTCCGGTTCACCCGCCCGTTCGCGCTGACGGCGATCGCCAACACGCTCGCATTCTGGAACCGCGAGCAACTCGGCATCGCCCTGACGCCTGATATCGACGAGGTGTCGCTCGCGCTTGTCGCCGATGCGTGGTCGCGCACCTATCGCTCGCGTGCCCTCACATTCGCGGCGACGGCAGAGGCGCGGACGAGTCGCGGCGGTGTCCGCATCCTGCCCGACGCCGTTGTGGCCGACTGGCCGGCACGGCAGACGGCGCCGGCCGCCGTCGAGCTGCCGACGGCGCGAGCGCTGGACCAGACCTTGCGCGCCATCGACGCTCGCTACGGGTCACGCACCGCCGACTTCGTCGCGATGCAGCTGGAATATCCGAGATAGCCGCACGGCACGCATCGACCGTCGCCTGCGACAGCCGATGCACAGAGCGCCGTTACGGCATCGCCAGGTGCCAGGCGCCGTTCAGGAAGCCGTCGCCGGTGATGTCGCCGGGCTTCTGGTCCTTGGCGAAAGTGTAGAGCGGCTTGCCCTTGTAGGCCCACTGCTTCGAGCCGTCGTCGCGGGTGATGATGGTGTAGCCGTCGCCGGCGGCATCGCTGGCCTCGGCCTTCAACACCGGCCAGTTGGTCGCGCACGGACCGTTGCAGGCCGACTTGCCGTCCGCATCCTTGTCGAAGGTGTAGAGCGTCATGCCCTTGGCATCGGTCAGCACGTTGCCCTTGTCGGTCTTTCCGGTCTTGGTCGGCGGTGCGGCGAAGGCGGCGGGAACGATCGCGAGCGATAGTGCGAGCGCGAGCGCGAGGCGGATCGAGGACGTCATGATGTCTCCTGTCATGCAATTGGCTTGCATGGGGTAGGACGCCGGACGCGGCCTCGTATTCCTCGGGCGGCCGCAAAGAAATTTTTCGCTGCGACCGACAGCGCGGTGGAATAAACTGGATGACGTGAGACGGAACGACGGATGAGATGAACAAGCCGCATTGGCGCCCAGCGCGCGTATCAGATTTCCGCGCGATCGTCGCGATCGCCGCGCGCATCCATCCTGATCTTCCGGAACGCCCCGAGGTGTTCGCGGAGAAGATGCGGCTCTCACCCGACGGATGCCGCGTGCTTGTCGCCGGCGATGAGATCGCCGGCTACGGGCTCGCGCATCCCTGGAAGCAGCATCAGATCCCGCCGCTCGATCGTTTCCTGGAACGACTCCCCGAAGATGCAGACTGTCTCTACGTGCACGATATTGCCGTGCTGCCGGATCAGCGCGGCGGCGTTACGCGCGCCTATGTGACCGGGATCGCGGAGCTCGCGCACGCAGCAGGCATCGCGACGCTCGCACTGGTCTCGGTCTACGCCACGCGGCCGTTGTGGGAACGTCTCGGCTTCCGTGCCGTGGCGGCGGATGCGGCGCTGCACGCGAAGCTGGCCTCCTACGGAGAAGGCGCGACCTATATGTTGCGCGACCTCGCTGCGACGTAACATCCCTCCCCGACCGTCCCGGGCTCACGCGGGCGTGAAACTGCCTGCTCGAACCGAGTCAGGTCAGCCGCCGTCGAAGGTGTGTGTGCGAGCCCTTCGGTCTCGCCGAACCGAGGCTGGAGAATATCCATGAAGCTCACATTGACGAAAGTCGCTTTGCTTGCATGCGTTGGGATTGCCGCGCTCACCGCGACCAGCGCCACCGCGAAGCAGTACCGGACCTATGGCTGCGACACCGCCTTCTTTGAAGGCTGCGGCTTCCTGATCGAGACGCCGAACGTGGGCAGAAAACCCACCACCGTCATCCATCGCGACACCTCACCCATCTACATGAAGCAGATCGATCCCCGCTACAGCTCGTCGATGCGCGACGCCGGCGGTGGTGGCGGAGGAGGTGGTGGTGGTGGCGGCGGAGGCCGCTGAGCCCGCGCCTGCCTTTTCAGATGATGTCGCCGGTGCAATCCGGCGGCATCATTGCAGTCTGGGTTGATCGGTGACCGATCAACCTCGCCGTTTCTTCTTGGCCTTCTTTCCCGACGCGCCCTTCGCGGGCCACGGCGTGACCGACGGCTCTGCCCGGGCCTGCTTGTCGCGATGCTTCTTCCCAAAAGACGGCGCATCGCCGAATCGCGGTCCGCGCTCGCCGGACGGTTTGCCGCGCGGCTTGAATTCACGTGCCTCACGCGGTCGCTCGTCGCGGCGTTCGCGATGATCGCCATCGGCTCTCTCGCGACCCGGCGCGTGTGACCGTTCCTCCGACGGTGCCTGTCGTTGAGGCGCGTCCGCCATCGGCTCGATACGGATGCTGTCTTCCTTGTCCGGACGCTTGATCTTGGCGGCGAAGGACTCCGCGGCCCGCGCCGAGATCTCGAACTCGGTCGTGGTGTCCATGATCTTGATGGCGCCGATGTCGTGCTTGTCGATGCCGCCGCGGCGGCAGATCATCGGCAGCAGCCAGCGCGCTTCCGCATTCTTGCGCCGCCCGATCGCGGCGCGGAACCAGACGCTGCCGTCGGCCATGCCGTGCTTCGACGACGCTTTTCCGGACTTCGCTCGCGGCCTGGCGGCACGATCGTCCCCGCCTTCGCCTTGAAATCTGTCGCGCACGCGCTCCTCGCGCGGCCGGCCGCTCCGCTCGCCGGGGTCGATGATGTCCTCGGGCGACGGCAGCCGCGCGCGATAGAGCCGCGCCAGTGCGGCAGCGATATCCTCGGCCGACCGCTCGGCCAACAGCGCCTGCGCCAGCGCCAGATCGTCAACCGTCGTCTCCTCGGTGAACAACACGTCCTTCATGCGCTCGTGATCGAGCTTGCGGATTTCGTCCGCCTGCGGCGCCGTGCCCCAGACCGCGTCCACCCCTGCCAGATTGAGCAGCAGCTCCGCGCGCCGCCGACGGGCGGGCGGCACCAGCAGGACGCTCGTCCCCTTTCGTCCGGCGCGCCCGGTGCGGCCCGAGCGATGCTGCATCACCTCGGCATCGTTGGGCAGGTCGGCGTGAATGACGAGGTCGAGGCTCGGCAGATCGATGCCGCGGGCGGCGACGTCGGTCGCAACGCAAACGCGGGCGCGTCCGTCGCGCAGCGACTGCAGCGCCAGGGTTCGCTCGTTCTGGGTCAATTCGCCCGAGAGGGCGACGACGGAAAAGCCGCGCTCCAGCAGCGCCGCCTGCAAATGCCTGACCGCATCGCGCGTGCTGCAAAACACCAGCGCGCTCGGCGCCTCAAAGAAACGCAGCACGTTGACGACGGCATGCTCGACGTCGGCGGGCGCGATCCGGATCGCGCGGTACTCGATATCGGCATGGCCGCCTTCGTCGCCGGCGACCTCGATCCGGAACGCCTGGTGCTGGTATTGCTTGGCCAGCGCGACGATGCCACGCGGGAACGTCGCCGAGAACATCAGGGTGCGGCGCGTATCCGGCGTGGTCTCGAGGATGAATTCCATGTCCTCGCGAAAGCCGAGATTGAGCATCTCATCGGCCTCGTCGAGGACGACCGCCTTCAATTCGGAGATATCGAGACGCCCGCGGCGCAAATGGTCGCAGAGCCGGCCCGGCGTGCCGACGACGATATGGGCGCCGGCCGCAAGCTCGCGCTGCTCGCGGCGCGGATCCATGCCGCCGACGCAGGAGACCACGCGCCCGCCCGTATGCCCATAGAGCCAGGCGAGCTCGCGCTGAACCTGCATCGCGAGCTCGCGGGTCGGCGCCACGATCAGGGCGAGCGGTGCGGCCGCGGATCCGAACTGCTCGGCATCGCCGAGCAGGTCCCTGGCCATGGCGAGGCCATAAGCGAGGGTCTTGCCGGAGCCGGTCTGGGCCGAAACCAGGAGGTCGCGATCGGCGGCTTCGTCCGCTAGCACGGCGAGCTGGACGGGGGTCGGAGAATCATAGTTCCGCTCGGCCAAAGCGCGGGCGAGCGGCGGGGTCAGGGCCGGAAAAGACACGGGATGGAGAACCTTGGTTAATTCAGGCGCGCAAACGGTGAACCGGCGGGCCTGAGCTCGCGTGCGCGGCAAACGGCCCGGCCGCACGCTGGATTTGATCTGGGCGCTCTTTACGCCAAGCGCGCGGGAATCACCATGCCTATCATGCATGGCTTGGCGGAGAGAGCCGCGCCTGAAGGTTGCAGCGGATTTTTGCGGCGACCTTGATTAACATCGGCGCAACCGGATCTGGCGGCGACTGGGCCGAGATCGGACCCAAAGCGGTGGAGAGCACAACGATGCGATTGGCGGTCATTTCCGATATCCACGGCAACCTTGCGGCGCTGGAGGCGGTGCTGGCCGACATCAAGGCGCGTGGCGCCGATCGTATCGTGAACCTCGGCGATTGCGTCACCAGCCCGTTGTGGCCGAAAGAGACGTTCGAAGCCCTGCAATCGCTGTCATTGCCGACCGTGCGCGGAAACCATGACCGCTGGATCGAGGAGTTTCCGGACGACAAGCTCTCGCCGGCAGGCCTGTTTGCCCGCAACGCATTGACCGCGGAGCAGCGCCAGGCGCTGCACAGCCTGCCCTCCCAGCTGCGGCTGGACGACGGAATCCTGGCCTGCCATGGCACGCCCGAGAACGACACGACGTGCCTGCTGGAGGAATCGCTCGACGACGGCCGCTTTGTGCCGGCGCGCCGGGACGTCCTGGAGGCACGCCTCGCGAGCGAACCGGCGGCACGCGTGGTGCTGTGCGGTCATAGCCACCGCCAGGCGGTCGTTCAGGGTCCCGGGGAGCGTCTGGTCCTCAATCCGGGAAGCGTTGGCTGCCCGGTCTTCGCGGACCTTCCCATCGCCGCAAAGCTCGAACACCGCTCGCCTCACGCCCGCTACGCGATACTCACGAAGAGAGACAAACGCTGGCAGGTCGAGCTCCTGGCCCTCGAATATGATTGGGACGCCGCATCGGCGCGTGCGCTCGCCAACAACCGCCCCGATTGGGCGCAGGCCATGCTAACCGGGAGCGTCAAATAGCCGGTTGCCTTGGCGTGACTAGTCGGGGCACCTCAGATGGAACTTGTTGGGCATCGGTCCCGCTCAGATCTCCGCATAGACCTCCAGCAGATTGCCATCGGGATCGCGGAAGAACAGCGTGCGGTGGCCGAAGGACTGGTTCGTCGGCGGCGATAGCAGCGCAACGCCCTGCCGCACCAGCTCGTCGGCGCATGCATCGACCTCGGCTGCGGACACCCTGAACGCCAGTTGCAGCGAGGCGCTGCCCGCCGGGATCGGCGCATCGGCAGAAGTGCGGCCCGGCCGTGCCAGCGCCAGCGTGTTGCTGCCGATGCCGTACTCGATCCAGTTCGGCGACAGCTCGCGCAGCAGCGGGAAGGCAAGAACGTCCTCATAGAAGCGCCGCATCGCCGCCATGTCGCGCACGAAGATGACGGTGTAATCGATCGCGCGGATGGCATGGAAAGGGGATTGTCGGTTTGGGTCGTCAGTCTCTTCGTTTGTCATTTCATCGTGCAATCCAAACTCTGACGCGTAGCCCGCATGAGCGAAGCGAGATGCGGGGAGTCATCAGCAAGGCCCTGGATAGCGCTTCGCTCATCCGGGCTACACGTCCTCATTCCACCAGCTCCGGCCACGGTACGATGGTCGACTTCACCGTCTTCATCGCCATCGCGTCCCTCACCGCCTGCGCGACGCCCTCTTCCGTGAACGGATAGATCGTCTGCATCTTCAGCCACGGGTATTTGTCGCGCGTCCGGTAGAGCATGTCCACGCCGAGTGGCAGGTCGTTGCCGGTAAAGCCCCAGGAGCCCAGCACGTTCAGGTCCTTGGTGCAGATGCGGTGCCAGGAGGTGTCGATCGAGCCGGCGTCGGTGAACTGGCCCATCTCGACATAGGTGCCGCCGTCGCGCAGCATCTCGATGCCCTCGGGGCCTGCGGTCGGATGGCCCGAGCAGTCCATCACGAGATCGGCCCCAAAGCCGCCGACGATCTCGCGGACGCGCGCGATGCGCTGCTGCGGCGACTTCAGCTCCTCGATGTTGACGGTCGCCTCCGCACCGAACTCGCGCGCGAGCTTGAGCCGCGGCTCCTCCGGCGCGCCGACGCAGATCACGCGCCCTGCCCCCATCTCCTTGGCGGCCGCGACCGCCAAGATACCGATCGGGCCGGAGCCCTGGATCACCACCGTATCGCCCCAGGAAAAACCGCCGGCCCGGCTGGCGCGGTTGAAGGCACGGATGCAGGAGGTCAGCGGCTCGGACAGCGCCCCGAGCCGCAGCGACATGTCGTCGGGCAGCTTGTAGATCTTGGTGCCCGGCAGCATGTCGAGATCGACATAGACATATTCGGCCCAGCCGCCCCACATGTGCGGCGCCTTGTCGAAGCCGAGATAGCGGCCGTAATAGACCGGCGTCAGGCACTTGTTGGCGGTTTGCGGATAGTGGATGCAGTAATAGCAATGGCCGCAGGGCATCAGCGGCGGGATCATCACTTTCGAGCCGACGGTCAGCGGCTTGCTCATGAAGTCCTCGGTGAACTCCTCCCCGCATTCGACGATGACGCCGCCGAGCTCGTGGCCGAGCGTGAACGGCCAGGGCAGCGGCTTCGGCCAATGTCCCTTCAGAATATGCAAATCGGTGCCGCAGACGCCGCAAGCGCCGACCTTGATCAGCGCGGCCTTCTTGCCGACCTTCGGCCACGGCACGGTGCGGATGACGGGCTCCGAGCCCGGACCTGCGTGAGTGCAGACGCGGATTTGGTCCATGGTGTGTCCTCGCTGCCCGTCTGTTATGATTGATTGGTGCGGGCTGTTGGAAAGCGTATTTGAGATGCGTGCTCGTGCCAAGCGCGCAGTCTCGTAGCCCGCCGGGGGCCAATGCTAGCTCTGGCCTAAAGTCCGCACACGCATATCTGCCGCATGCTTGCCGCGGCCAACGGACTGCGATCGAAATCACCGAAGCGCTCGACGAGGCGCAGGCCGCCGGAAGCTATCCGCAATGGCATCTCCTGCGGGAAGATGCTGCGCATCTGCAATTTCACCCGCCAAAAGTCCTTCTCGGTCTCGTTCGACCAATACCAATCCACATGCCTGACCTGGGCGAGCGGGTCGTATCTTGCGGTCTCCTCGACGGTAATCGCACCAAGGTCATCGTGGATGACCTTGCCGACCAACTCGCGCTTGTCGTGATCAGAGTTGAGCATGGCGATATTGGGCAGGAACGCATCGAACACGAGCCGGCCGTTCGGCGATAGGTGTCTGCCGACAGATTTGAAGAAGCCTGCGAAGTCGTCGAGGCTGTGCAGGTGCAGGACCGAATTCATCGCGACGATGATGGTGTCGAAGGTCGTCCCGTCGAGATCGAAGTCGCGCATGTCCAACTGGATGCGGTTCAACCGCGTGCGATCGGGCGTAAGTCCCCGCGCGCTCAAGCATGACGGAAGACAGATCGGCGCCGACGACCTCAAGCCCGGCTTGCGCCAGCGGAATGGTCAGGCGGCCGCTGCCGCATGCAAGGTCGAGAACGCGGCCGCCGCGCTCGCACGCCGTCTCGACATAGAAACGTTCGAGGATCGGGTCGCGCGGCGCCATCAAGTCGTACAGATCGGGGCGGTCGTAGAGGCTGCTCTGTTCCATGCGTGCGATTGTAGTCGATGAGCTCGTGAGGCGCATGAGGCGACTTGCGTGCCAAGTGTCTTTCACTCAACGGCGCACAGTCCATGTCCGGCAAGAATCTTGCAGAAGCGCAGTGCCCGCACCAATACCATTTCGGGGAGCCCATGACTGACAACATACGCGCGCTTTTCGACCGCTGGGAGCGGGTTTGGCATGAAGGACGATTTGACCTCATCCCCGACTGCGTCGGATCTGACTACATCCGTCACGACGAGAGAGGCGACCGGATCGCATCGCGGGACGAATATGCTGCTGAATTGCAGACGATACACCAAGACCGGCCCGGAATCCGCGTCGTCGTGTATGATCATACTTTCTCGATCGACCGCGCATGGTTCCGATTTGCGTTCGTTTGGCCCGATCCCACGACCGGCGAGAAGCGCAGCCGCGCCGGCATGCAAAGCTACCGTATCGAGGGCGGCAAGCTGGCCGAGACCTGGATCTCGATGCTTGGTCTCGGAACCTCATGGGCCGACGAGCCCCAGGAAAGCTGGACCCGCCGCAAGAAATGAGAGCGCGCAGGTTCAGGACATCGCCGGTGTGCCCTTCGCGACCTATGGCGACCCCAGAGCATGGCCCATAGAGCGGTCATGGCATGGCTGGTGTTCGAGCACATCCAAGTGTCTTGAGCGCTCGGAGGCGAGCGTGTAGGGACGACCCTTGTCCCGCCCAGGTGCTCGCTTGAATCCCCTTCCGCAAAATCCCGTGGCCGCGTCCGGCTCGTTCGCGGCCATGAAATCGGTGCCGTACCGTCTCCAGTTCGGCTCTTACGTGCTGGCGATGATGGCCGACAATATCGAGCACGTGATCAGCTATTGGGTGGTGTTCCAGAAATTCCACTCGCCGGCGCTGGCCGGCTTTGCGGTGCTGTCGCACTGGCTGCCGTTCCTCTTGTTCTCGGTCGCGGTCGGCGGGCTCGCCGACCGGTTCGATCCGCGCCGCATCATTCAGTGCGGCATGCTGCTGTTCATCGTCGCGTCGAGCGGATGGGGCTTCTTCTTCCTCACCGACACGATCCAGATGTGGCATGCGATGCTGCTGCTGGTGATCCACGGCTGCGCCGGCGTGCTCTGGCAGACGCCGAACCAGCTGCTGCTCTACGACCTCGTTGCGCCTGCGGACCTTCCGAGCGCGGTGCGGCTGAACGCGATGGCGCGCTATCTCGGCATCCTGGTCGGGCCTGCGGTGGGCGGCGTGATCATGCTGACGCTCGGCACCTCGCACGGCATCATCTTCAACACGCTGTTCTACCTGCCGATGCTGCTCTGGCTGTTCCGGGCACCGGTGCGCGACAAGAGCGTGGCGGTGCGGCGCTTCGCCGTGCGCGGCCTTGCCGACATCGTGCTGACCGTCCGCGCCATCGGCACCCAGCCGGTGCTGACGGCGATGACGTGGCTGGCCGGCCTCACCTCCTTCATGATCGGCAATGCCTACCACGCCCAGATGCCGGGCTTTGCCGGCGATCTCGGCCATGGCGATCCCGGCGTCTCCTACAGCGTGCTGCTCGCGGCCGACGCCGCCGGCGCGGTGCTCGCCGCTATCGCGCTGGAATCCTGGGGCCGCCTCAAGGGCACGCCGCGCACGGCGATCATGCTCGCGATGCTCTGGAGCCTGGCGCTGATCGGCTTCGCACTGGTGCCGGTCTATCCCGTCGCGATCGCGCTCTTGTTCTGCGCCGGCTTCTTCGAGCTGTCGTTCAACACCATGGCGCAGGCGCTGGTGCAGCTGAATGCGCCGCACGACATTCGCGGCCGCGTCGTCGGTCTTTATAATATGGCCGGCCTCGGCATGCGCGCCTTCAGCGGCATCACGGTCGGGCTGTTTGGCGCGGCGATCGGCATTCACTGGTCGCTCGGCCTGTCGGCCGCGCTGCTGCTGGCAATGCTGGTCGTGCTGCAGCGGCGGGCGACGAAGCCGGCTTGAGCGGCTTTGGGTGTGGTCTTTCGGACGCATTGTGTCTGTCCGTGACCGCCTCATCCAATCCTAACGCGACATTAACCCTATGCACCTTAGGGTCGTCCCGGACTCCGCCCGGGCGGGGGGTCGGGTGTTGAAAATGGCGTTGGCGAACAAAAAATTTCTTCCGGCCGCCGAGGAGCGTCGGCGCTTCCAGCGGGTGAAGGTGCACCTGCTCGGCCGCTACATGCTGCCGGACCGCCGCGAATTCCCCTGCCAGGTGATCAACATGTCGCCGGGCGGCCTCGCGTTGCTCGCCCCCGGCATCGGCAATGTCGGCGACCGCGTGGTCGCCTATCTCGATCATATCGGCCGCGTCGAGGGCAAGATCACCCGCATCATCGACAACGGCTTCGCCATGACGATCGGGGCGACGCCCCGGAAGCGCGACAAGCTCGCCGCGCAGCTGACCTGGCTCGCCAACCGCGACATCCTCAACCTGCCGGAGGACCGCCGTCACGACCGTATCGTGCCGCGCAACCCGATCGCGGTGCTGACGCTCGAGGACGGCACCAAGATGACCTGCCGCATCATCGACCTCTCGCTGTCAGGCGCTGCCATCGCCGCGGAGAACCGGCCGCCGCTGAAATCGACCGTCCTGCTCGGCCGGGTCCAGGGCCGCGTGGTCCGAAACATCGAAGACGGCTTCGCGCTGGAGTTCCTGCACGAGCAGCCGATCGAGACACTCGAAGAGAGCGTTACCGCGCGGTAAAGCGCGCGGGCGGCAAAACCCCTGTATTTCCAGCCCTGAAGGCGGCCTCCGCGATGCGGACGCCGCCTTTTTCATGCGACCTCACGGTGCCAGGGCGGGTTAACGCGCGCCCGTTTTGACGTGGAAATGGCCGTTCCGTCAGCGTTTCCGCGTTAATCGATCAAATTTGAATCAATTGCAGTTGTTTCAAATTTTACGAGAATTCGATTCAAGTATAGATCGAATTCGGCGCAGGTTTTACTTGCATTCGTCTCGACTTGACTTGGTCGACTTAGCGGCAACGCAAAAGCTCCGTGCGAATTGTGGTCCCAACAAGAAACGGGGGCCGCAATGTTTGATTTCAGGGGACAGGGGAAAGGGCTGGCGCTGGCCGCCATGCTCTTCGGGATCGGCGCGACAGCGCAGGCCGGCGAAAGCCGTCTGCTCTACGCGAGCCTCGGTGACGCCACGCGTGCACCGATCGGCTGGGTCGAATTCTGTGCGGACAACGCCGCGCAGTGCCAGGGCGCACCGGCGCAGCCGCGCGACATCGTGATGTCGCAGGGCGCATGGCGCGACCTCGTCAAGGTCAATCGCTGGGTCAACGAGACCGTCAAGCCTTTGACCGACCAGGAGCACTGGGGCGTGATCGAGAAATGGTCGCTGCCATCAGACGGTTACGGCGACTGTGAAGACTACGTGCTGTTGAAGCGCAAGATGCTGATCGATGCCGGATGGCCGCGCCAGGCCCTGCTCATCACCGTCGTGCGCGACAAGAAGGGCGAAGGACACGCGGTGCTGACGGTGAAGACCGACAAGGGCGAGTTCGTTCTCGACAATCAGAACGAGAACGTCGTTGCCTGGACCGAGACAGGCTACCGCTTCGTCAAGCGCCAGTCGCAGAGCGATCCCAACGTCTGGGTCTCGCTCGGCGATACCAAGCCGGCGGTCTCCACCGCCAGCGCCAGAGATTAGGCAAGAGATCAGGAACGAGACAACAGGTTACGCGACCCGGTCACATCCCCACCCCTCCCCGTCCCAGAC
>NZ_JBWJZE010000016.1:0-156843 GCF_056429085.1 Bradyrhizobium sp. CFUWI | reverse complement strand
GCCTTCACCGCCGCCGGCTGCGGCTCCGCAGCAGCATGCGCCCACGCCGCCGCCTCCGGCACCGTCCGGCGCACGCCCCGCTCCGACTCCCCCGGCTCCGCCTCCCGCAGCAGCTCCTCAGGGCCGCCCTGCGCCGGCACCGACGGCGACACCTTCTCCCGCACCGGCGGCGCCGCCCGCACGGCCGGGAGCGCCGGCGCCGACCACCACACCCGCACCGACGACGACACCCGCACCGACTGCGACACCGGCGCCCACGACGCCTCCTGCGCCGACCGCAACGCCGGCTCCGGGCAGCACGCCCGGCGCACCGCCGGCTGGCCGCCCCGGCACCCCGCCCGGTCGTCCCGGCGCGCCTCCTCCGGCAGGATCACCGGCTCCCGGTGCCACGCCCAGTCCGACAGCGACCCCGGCTCCTGGTGCTACGCCGACGCCCCCGCCCGGACGTCCAGGTGCAGCACCAACACCTGCGCCCGGCGCGACCCCGGCCCCGACTGCGACACCGACCCCCGGCCAACAAGGCGCAACACCTCCTGCTGGTGCGCCCGCTGCCGGCACTCCGCCCGCAGCACCGCAGGCTGGTGCTCCGCCGCGGCCGCCGGCGCCTCCCGCCGGCGTCGCAGCGCCATCGGTCGTCCCCGGTTCGGCGGCCGCAGCGCCGCCGCCGGACAGGGCACAATACAGACCGCCGACGGTTGCACCGGCCTTCCGAGCCGCGCCAACGGTCTCAGCGCCGTTGCCGCCGGCGCCGCGTCCGCCGCAGCGTGACCTGACGCCGCTCGCGATCGGTGCAGGCGTGGTGGCCGGCGCCGTGATCGGCGCCACCATCGCCGACCTCCACAACCAGCGACGCGAGACCATCGAAGGCGGCCGCACCGTCTACACCGAGCCGGACCGCATCATCATCCGCGATCCGGGCGGGCAGGCCTATGTCCGCGGCAACGATCTCTATCGCTTCCGCTACGGCGCCCGCGACATCCGCACCGACACGGTCGGCGGCGAAACCCGCACGGTCGTGGTTCGTCCTGACGGCAGCGAGATCATCACCATCGTCGGCGCCGATGGTCGGCTGATGCGGCGCATCCGCAGGGATCCCCGCGGGCACGAGCTCATCATCATCGACAACACCTACCGCGATCCGCGGGCAGTCGGCGGGTTCTATGTCGACGTGCCGCCCCCTGTCGTGAACATCCCCTACGATCGCTACATCGTCGACGCCCAGGAAGCGTCACCGGACGTCATCTACCAGACCATGGTGGCCCCGCCGGTGCAGCGGATCGATCGGCGCTATTCGCTCGACGAGATCCGCTACAGCCCGAATGTTCGCATGCAGATGCCGAGCATCGACGTCAACACGATCATCTTCGAGACGGGATCGTGGACCATCCCGCCGGACCAGGCGGCCCGGCTGCAGGTGATCGCCGACGGCCTCAACCAGGCGATCCAGCGCAATCCGCGCGAGGTCTTCCTGATCGAGGGCCACACCGACGCGGTCGGCAACGAGGTCGACAATCTGTCATTGTCGGATCGTCGTGCGCAGTCCGCGGCCGAACTGCTGACGCAGCAGTTCGGTGTGCCCGCCGAGAACCTGACGTCGCAGGGTTACGGCGAGCAGTACCTGAAGGAGCAGACGCAGGGGCCGAGCGCGATCAACCGTCGCGTCACCATCCGCAACATCACGCCGCTGCTCAACGGCGGCCAGGCCTCGCTGCCGCCGCCCCCGCCCGGCACCGCGCCGCCGCGGTAACGGCAGCCACAAATGCAAAATGGCCGGGAGCGATCCCGGCCATTTCTTTCATATCACGCCGTCATCGCTTCTGAGGGCAGGCAGGCCTCGCAGACCGCGGCAACGTGCCGGTGATCAGTGCCGCAACAGCCGCCGAGAATGCGCATGCCGGGGAATGCGCGCCTGAGCGAGAGGTAGCGGCGGCCGAGATCGACGGGATCGCCGCTGTCGAGGGCCTCCGACTCATCAAGCTCGGCATGGCTCTTGGCCGACGCATTGGCCCTGATGCCGTGGATGCGCTGGACCCACGCCTCGCCGGTCGCGAGTGCAGTCTCGAAATGGCTCGGGTGCGCGCAATTGATCAGGAAGTATTCGCAGGCACATTCGGTTGCGTCGTCGACTGCTTCGATCGCCTCGCGCAGCGGCTCTCCCCTGACAAGGCGGCCATCGGTCTCGACCGTGAAGGAAATCGCGGCCGGAATGTCCTGCCTCTTGGCTGCACGCACTACGCCGATGGCTTCGTTGATGCTGTTCAGCGTGAAGGCAGTCACCATGTCGGCGCCTGCCTCGGCGAAGGCCGCGATCTGGCCCGAGTGGTAGGCTTGCGCCTCCGCCGCGTCCATGTTGCCGGCCTTGTAGCCGTCGCCTCGCGGGCCGATCGCGCCATTGATGACGCACGGCATGCCCGGTGACTCCCATGTGTCGCGCAATTCGCCGAGGAAGCGGACGGCGCGCATGTTGATTGCATCGAGACCGGCCGCATCATAGCCGAGCTTGGCACCCCAATCCGGGTTGGCGCGCCAGGTCGGAGTGTCGAGCACGAAGCCGAGCCCATGCTGCCGCGCGATGCGGAGATAAGCTTCGTAGTAGCGTTTCAAATGCGCGCGCCCAGCCGTGCTGTCGAGCAGCACGAATGCCGCGAAGTGGGGCAGCTCCAGCCCCTCATGGAAGATCAGGGTGGTTTCCATGCCGCCGTCGGTCAGGAAAATGCCGCCGCGGTGCTGCGGCAGATCATGTCTGTATCTGGCCATTGATCGCTCCATCATTTGGACGGGCCCGCTCTGCTCATTCGGTCGCGCGATGCCCGTGTTCGGTCTGGGCATTTGGTGCCGCATAATGTCGCGCCGCTCTAGAAGCCCCGTGGTGCGGCTGAACTTCCACCCGCAAGCAGAGACAAATCAAAGGCTTGCATGATCCATTCGGAGTGGTCGTCGGCCGTAGGCGGTAAATTCCGCACTGCCGGTACGGTTTTGGAGAGATCGATGGGAAAGGGCGAAGCGACGCGCGAGCGCATTCTCGAGATCGCGGAAGCGGCGGTGCTCGCAAAGGGCTTCGGCGCGACCTCGATCGAGGAGGTCATTGCCGAGGCCGGCCTGACCAAGAGCGGTTTCTTCTATCACTTCAGGGACAAGAACGCCCTCGCACGGGAGATGCTGCGCCGCTACGTGGAGACCAACGACCGCCTGTTCGACGAGATCTTCAGGCGGGGGCGTGAGCTCTCGGACGACCCGCTGCAGTCGTTCCTGATCTCGCTGAAACTGCTCGCCGAAGTCATGGCCGACCTGCCGAACGGCCATCCCGGCTGCCTGATCGCCAGCATCTGCTATCAGGAGCGCTTGTTCGACCGCGAGGTCCGCGATCTGACCGCGCAATCGGTCCGGGCCTGGAATGCGCACTTCCGCGAGATTCTCGACGGCATCGCCGCGGTCTATCCGCCCCGCGAGCCGATCGATCTCGACGATCTCGCCGAGATGATCTCGTGCGTGGTCGACGGTGCGATCATCATGTCGAAGACGCTCAACGACCCCAAGCGGCTGGAGCGGCAAATCCTGCTGTTCCGCAGCTGCGTGAAGCTGGTCTTCACGCCGCCTCCCTCCTCGTGAACCGAAGCATCATTGTCCCGCAGCCAATCCCAACGCATCGGCCATGACGCGGAACACGTCGGTATTGTCCATCGAGCCATGCACGCGCTCGCTGCCCGGTCCGGTCGCGGTCAGGATGACGTCCTCGCCCGAATGCACGCTGGCGCCGATCATCGCCGAGAGATTGCCGGGACGCAGGACCGCGCCCGGGACGTCCTTGTATTTGTCGTTGGCCTTGAAGGTCCCGTCGGCGCCGGCCTTGACGGTCGGCTCGTTGGGATTGTCTAGCTTCGGACGGAACGTCTCGTAGTGATCCGGCAGACTGGCGGAGAAAATGGCAAGCCGCCGGCTCACGTCGATGCGCGCAGGATAACCTTCCGCATCCGGCGCCGGATAGTTGGGAAATCCGGCCTGCTCATAGACGCCGACGCGCTCGCGCAAGGGAACGTTGGGCGTGGTGGCCATGTCGTCATTCACCGTGCCGACAAGGCTGTTGGGATGATTGTGGTCCGCCAGCACCAGGATGAGGGTGTCGTCGCCGCGCGCCCGCGCCCATTCACGCGTCTGGCGCACCGCATTGTCGAGCATGATCGTGTCGTAGACGGCCCGATCCATGTCGAGCAGATGTGCATATTTGTCGATCATTCCGGATTCGACCATCAGGAAGAAGCCGGCCTCATTCCGCGACAGCAGCTGCAGCGCCGCCTGCACCTGCTCGGTCAGGTCGGGCTGCTCAGGGAATTTCTTGACGCCGCCACCCTTCAGGAATTTGCGGTCGAGCACACCGTCCATGTTACCGGTGGCGAACAGGCCGAGCAGCTTGCTGGTCTCCTGTCTTGCTGCAGACGCGCTGAGCTCGCCCGCGGTGGTCGCCACCTGATAGCCGGCATCGCGAAACTTCGCGATATAGTCGGTTTCGTCCTTGCGCTTGGAGCCGGCAGCCGACTTCGGCAGGAAATTCGCGCTGCCGCCACCCATCATCACATCCGGCTTTGCCGCGAAGAACTGCTCGACGATGTCGTCATAGGCGGCGCGCCGGCGGGTGTGCGCGACCATCGCCGCCGGCGTCGCGTCTTCGATCTCGGTATTGGTGACGATACCGATCGCCATGCCGAGCCGCCTTTTGGCGAGGCTGGTGATGGTTTCGACCTTGGGATCGTCGAGCGGGCTTGCGCTGCGGTCGGCATAGACGCCGAGGGCATTGACGGCGCTCTTATGCCCGGTCGCATAGGCGCTGGCCGAGTTCGCGGAATCCGTGATGATCGAGTCCGAGCCGGCGGTTGCCACCAGCGCCATGTGAGGCATGTCGTCGATGGCGAGCTTGCCGCGGCTCTTGCCTTCCGAAATACCCTTGGACAGGATCCGCGCGGCGACCCGGTGCGCCGGCGACATGCCGTCGCCGATGAACAGGATGACGTTCTTCGCCTTGCGCGGACCCGTGTCGTAGACCGTCCATGTGACGCTGCGCTGGCCCATGCCGTCGCTCACGTCGACGACGACGTTGCCCGGCCTGGCCAGCGTGACGTCGCGCAGGATCAGGGCCGACTGATCCTTGCCGTCCTCGCGGTCGATGAAGGTTCCGGCACGGCCGAACGCGGTCACGTAGTCCGCGCCGTTCACCGTCACCTTCAATTTGGCGGGATCGACCGGCCCGGGGAGCTCGACCTTGAAGTCGAATTTGGCTCCGGCCAGGATCTCGGCACGATCGATCGGATAGATCGTCTGCGCCGACAATGACGATGCCCAACAGAGGACGATGAGAGAGGCGAGTGCCGATCCCCTGACCATGCTCGATGCTCCGTAATCTGGTTTCCCACAGGAACGGGAAGCGTAGCGATCGAGAATGACACCCTCATTAAGCTCGTCGCCGTTGGCTCCATCCGGGCTAGTGGGCAAAGCGGAGCGTGCCCATGATCTTTACCCGTCACGGAGGAATGGTGGGCACGGCGCTAGCGCGCCTTTGCCCACCCTACGACTTTGCCTACCCTACGACAGTGAGAGCCTCAACCCTTGTCGCTCTCCAGCCGGAAGATCTGCGAGCCTTCGCTGCCCGAGAGCAGGCCGGTCTTCGAATAGAGACCGAGCTTGGTGCGGGTGTCGGCGATGTCGAGGTTGCGCATGGTGAGCTGGCCGATGCGGTCGGCCGGGGTGAACGCGGCGTCCTCGACCTTCTCCATGCTGAGCCTTTCGGGCGCATAGGTGAGGTTCGGGCTCTCGGTGTTGAGGATCGAATAATCGTTGCCGCGGCGCAGCTCAAGCGTCACCTCGCCGGTGACGGCGCGCGCGACCCAGCGCTGCGCGGTCTCGCGCAGCATCAGGGCCTGCGAGTCGAACCAGCGGCCCTGATAGAGCAGGCGTCCCAGGCGCATGCCGCTGATGCGGTACTGCTCGATGGTGTCCTCGTTGTGGATGCCGGTGACGAGGCGCTCATAGGCGATGTGCAGCAGCGCCATGCCCGGCGCCTCGTAGATGCCGCGGCTCTTGGCCTCGATGATGCGATTCTCGATCTGGTCGCTCATGCCGAGGCCGTGCCGGCCGCCGATGGCGTTGGCTTCGAGAAACAGCGCGACGGGATCGGAGAAGGTCTGGCCGTTGAGCGCCATGGGCTGGCCTTCCTCGAAACGCACCACGACCGTCTCGGCCTTCACAACGCAATCGTCGCGCCAGAACGGCACGCCCATGATCGGGTTGACGATCTTGATGCCGCTGTCGAGGCTCTCGAGATCCTTGGCCTCGTGCGTGGCGCCGAGCAGGTTGCTGTCGGTCGAATAGGCCTTCTCGGCGCTCATCTTGTAGGCAAAGCCCTGCGCAGTCATGAACGCCGACATCTCGGCGCGGCCGCCGAGCTCGTCGATGAACTGCTGGTCGAGCCAGGGCTTGTAGATCTTCAGGCCGGGATTGGTGAGCAGGCCGTAGCGGTAGAAGCGCTCGATGTCGTTGCCCTTGAAGGTCGAGCCGTCGCCCCAGATGTTGACGCCGTCTTCCTTCATCGCCGCGACCAGCATGGTGCCGGTGACGGCGCGCCCCAGAGGCGTGGTGTTGAAATAGGTGATGCCGCCGGTCGAGATATGGAAGGCGCCGGACTGGATCGCGGCGATGCCCTCGTGGACGAGCTGCGTGCGGCAATCGACCAGGCGCGCCTTCTCGGCGCCGAACTCCATCGCCTTGCGCGGGATCTCGTTGTAATCGGCCTCGTCGGGCTGGCCGAGATTGGCGGTGTAGGCGTAGCAGCGCGCGCCCTTCTGCTTCATCCAGAGCAGCGCCGCAGAGGTGTCGAGGCCGCCCGAAAAAGCGATGCCGACTTTCTCACCCTTGGGCAGGCTTTTCAGGATCGTGGTCATGGGGCTTCCAATCGGGTCTCAAGGGCTGATGGAGGGTTTGAACTTGACCGCGCGAATAACAAATTTCGCAGGGATCGGCACGCATTTAATGGCTCAAACCGACGGCTCCGGACCGGTCTTGCGGCCGAACAGGCGCTGGCGGAGCCGGTAGGCCGGCATGTTCAACCGGGTCAGGGCGGCATCGACCGCTTCGTCGGAAAACCGCGTCCGCGGCCAGCGGTAAATCAGCGCGTAGGCGAACCAGATCACGACGAAGGTCACGAGGCCGGCAATCGAGACGTCGGTGAAGAAGTGGCCGCCGAAGGCCATGCGCAGGGCGCTGGTCAAGGCGCCGAACACCACGGCGGCGGCATAGGCGAGCGGTCGCCACGGCGGCGGCGCCAGCGCGGCCGGCGCCAGCGTCCAGAACGCGGTCGCGCCTTCGCCCGAGAAGAACGAGCAGTTGCGGGCGCAGCCGCCGCGCGGATCCCACCACGGCACGAATTGCTGGTCGCCGGCGAACTCGGTCACCACCACCGGGCGCGGCCGGCCCCAATAGGTCTTGAAGGTGAGGTTGGTGAGAATGCCGGCCGACAGGATGATGGTGGCGAGCAGGAACACGATCGCGCGCCCCGACACCATCAACGGCCGGTCCGGCCTGATCATCTTGACCACGAGCGCCACCAGCGACGGCAGCACGAAGGCCCAGGCAACCCACATCGCAGCATCACGCGCAAAGCCCGCCCAGTCGTTCAGCTTGAGCGGAAAGGTTTTCGTCTGGGGGTCGAAGAACAGCGACGCAAGCTTGAGATCGAGCTCTGGATAGAGGCCGAAAACGACGCCGATCACGAGCCACAGCGCCAGGGCGATGAAGAGTCCGGTCCGGTTCATGGCGTGCGGTTTAGCGGAGTGGGATGGGGATGAAAACCCTTGCCGTGGTCATTCCGGGGCGGTGCGCAGCACCGAACCCGGAATCTCGAGATTCCGGGTCTGGTCCTCAGGGTCGCTTCGCGATCCCTTCGGACCATCCCGGAATGACGAAGCAACCTACCGCGCATCCGGCCTTGAATGGGACGGCAACGGCGGCGGCGGTTCGCGCGGAGGCGGCGGGATGCGCCAGGCGCCCGCATTGCGACCGGCGATCAGCCAGTACACGATTCCGGCGACGACGCCCGCCCCGGTCATGATCTCCAGGTGACGCCGCACGATGCCCTCGAACTGGAATGTGTCGGAGTGGAACGGGACGAGGCCAAGATAGCAGGCGAGCCCGACGAGGCCGCCGCCGACGGCGTAGGCCAGCGCGCTGCGAATGTAGAGCGCCTCGGTAATCGCGACGATCACCGCCGCCGGCACCAGCGCAAAGCCGGAGACGAAGATGAAGCCGAAGCCAAGCAGGATGTCGATCGTGCCCTGATCGACCGGACCGGCGCCGAGATCGGCGAATTCCGGAAACAACAGCGCGACGACGACGATCATGCCGCCGACGAAGCAGGCGGCGAGAAAGCCGATGAAGATGACGACGAGGCGGCCGATCAGGGACATGGGGAGAAAGCCATCGTTGTCGTCATTGCGAGCGAAGCGAAGCAATCCAGAGATGCGTCCATGGAGACAGTCTGGATTGCTTCGTCGCTACGCTCCTCGCAATGACGAGGATGCGAGAGCGTCGGCATGAACAACCTAATCCGTCATCGCCATGGCGCGCAGCGCCTGACGCTCGCGAGCGCTGAGCTTCTCGGTCTCCGACTTGAGCTGGCCGCAGGCGGCAAGGATGTCGCGGCCGCGCGGGGTGCGCACCGGCGAGGAATAGCCGGCGTTGAAGATGTATTCGGAGAATTTCTCGATCTGGTCCCAGTCCGAACATTCATAGGCGGTGCCGGGCCAGGGATTGAACGGAATCAGATTGATCTTGGCGTGAATGCCCTTGAGCATCTTCACCAGCAGCTTCGCATCATCCAGCGAATCGTTGACGCCCTTGAGCATCACATATTCGAAGGTGATGCGGCGCGCGTTGGAGGCGCCGGGATAGTCGCGGCAGGCCTGCAGCAGCTCCTTGATCGGATATTTGCGGTTGAGCGGCACCAGCTCGTTGCGCAGCTCGTCGCGTACCGCGTGCAGCGAGATCGCGAGCATGACGCCGATCTCCTCGCCGGCGCGCACGATGTTCGGCACCACGCCAGAGGTCGACAGCGTGATGCGGCGGCGGGATATGCCGATGCCTTCATTGTCGCCGACGATGAGAAGCGCATCGCGCACCGCGTCGAAATTGTAGAGCGGCTCGCCCATGCCCATCATCACGATGTTGGTGACGCGGCGCGTGCCGTCCTCGCGATCGGCCCAGTCGTTCAGGCGATCGCGCGCGACCATCACCTGCCCGACAATCTCGCCGGCGGTGAGATTGCGCACCAGGCGCTGCGTGCCGGTGTGGCAGAATGAGCAATTCAAGGTGCAGCCGACCTGCGAGGAGACGCACAGCGTGCCGCGATCGGTCTCGGGGATGTAGACGCACTCGACTTCATGCGCCTTCTGAACATTGTCGCCGCTCGGCAGACGGAGCAGCCATTTGCGGGTGCCGTCGCTGGAGATCTGCTCGGCCACGACCTCGGGGCGGTCGACCGTGAAATGCTGCGCGAGCTCGGCGCGGATGCCCTTCGAGATCGAGGTCATGTCATCGAAGCTTTGGGCGCCGCGAAAATAGAGCCAGTGCCACAGCTGCTGCACCCGCATCTTGCGCTGCGCCGGCGCGACGCCGATCTCGCCGAGGCGATCGGCAAGCTCGGTGCGCGACAGGCCGATCAGCGACGGCTTTGCCGGCGGCACATAGGTTTCGAGTGGCGTCTTCTCCACCAGGATTGCGTTGTGCGGCTCGGTCGTCGGTTGCATTGATGGACCTGGGATTACTGCTGTTTGAGTTCGTCATGCCCGGGCTTGACCCGGGCATCCACGTCTTTCGTCAATCGCGGTTGCGCGTGGATGGCCGGGTCAAGCCCGGCCATGACGACCGAAAATCTGGAACCGTCCCTATATAGCAACCGGACCGGCCGATTGCGACCTCATCGCCGGCAGCCTTAACGCCTGCGCCCTTACCGCTTGCAATCCTGCGCGATCTTGTCGAGTGCCTGGGCGAGGCCCTTCAGCGAGAACGTGTCGGTCGTCTCGGTGCCCTTGGCCGAGACACCCTTGACCACGAGCTCGGCGGATTTGCGCATGGCCTCGACCATCCGCTCCTCCTCGGCCGCGTTCTTGATCCAGAGGCCGTCGCCCTGCGTGTACATCGCGTAAGCAGCGCCGCCAACCTCCGCCGTCGATTCCGAGCCCGGCTTCAGCGCATAGCCTATCATCACCGAGACCTCGTTGTTCACTTTCTCGGCCGGCCGGGTCGAGACGAAGGCATAGGCGGGATCGCGCGGCCGATTCGGCGGATTGGTCTTCGACGACGACGGCTTGGCCAGCGCGAAGCAGACCTTCTTGCCGTTGGGCGTCGCCGAATAGGCTCCCCAGGTGCCGAACTGACCGATCAGGGTCGGCTCCGCGCCACCTGCAACTGCAGCGGTCGGGGCCGCCGGTTTGCTCTCAGGCTTTGCAGCCGACTTCCCATTCGTAGGGGCCGTTGGCGCCGCCGATTTCGGTGCCTCTTTTGGATTTGGCGCAGACTTGGGCGCCGGTTGCGCCGTCTGCGCCCGCGCAGAAACAGCGATTCCCCCGGCCGCCACGCCAGTCATCAAAGCTAAAATCAGCACCCGCCACATGCTGGAGTGGTTCCCTCAATATTGTGACTGGAAGATGGCCCGGCCGCGCTTTGTCCCCGGGGCAGGGATAGCCGGGAAAGTCCAATTTGGGAAGGCAGTTAGCGGTATCAGCCTTTGGATCGCGCGGCGCGCCGGGCGGCCCATTGCGCCTCGGTCCAGCCGAGCAAATCCTCGGCGCCGGAGCTGCGCAAATGCGCGCCACCGTCGATGACGACCATCTCGCCGTTGATGTAGGCAGCACGGTCCGAGACCAGGAAGCTGGCGAGATCGGTAAGCTCGCCGTGCTCTCCGGTGCGGCCCAGCGGATTGCGTGCAGTCCAGCCCTCGTCTCGGCCTTCGGGGCGGAGCTGCCCCGACCCGCCCGCGGTCGGGAACGGACCCGGCGCGATGGCGACAGTGCGGATGCCTTTGGGCCCCCATTCCACGGCAAGACTTTTGGTCATCGCCAGCAGCGCCGACTTCGCCATCGCCGACGGCACGGTGAAGGCCCGGCCGGTGATGGTCGAGGTCGAGAGGATCGAGAGCACGACCCCGCGATGCCTGGCCTCGATCCAGCGCCTGCCGGCCGCGAGCGTGCAATACATCGCGCCATGCAGCGTCGGCGCCAGGATCGCATCGGCCGCGCGGAACGACAGATGCTCGCTCTGCGCGATGAACGTCGCGGCAGCGTTGTTGACGAGGATATCGAGCGGCGCCTCGCGCCAGATCCGATCCATCATGTCATCGACCGCGCCACCGTCGCGGATGTCGCAGGCGATCGTCGTGACCGTGCCGCCAATGTCTTCCCGCATCCGGTGCGCTGTTGCGTCCAGCCGGTCGAGCTTGCGGCCGCAAATGACGAGCTCGGCGCCAAGCGTGAGGAAACGTCGTCCCATCGCGGCGCCAAGGCCCGAGCCGCCGCCGGTGACGAGGACGCGCTTGTCCCTGAGCAGGCCTGTTTCAAACATCGTTTGAATCCTCGCTGTTTTCACGCAGTCCTGCGAGGATAGGACTTCGAGCTGTCTGAGACAAAGAATCCGGATTGTCCGGCCGCGCTAAATCCGGCAGAAACGTGCCAACTATAATTCCACTCGAAACGCCCTCAGGTGCCGCCATGAAAGCCATCCTCTGCTCGCAATATTGTCAGCCCGACGATCTCGTGCTCGCTGAGGTGCCGGATCCGGTGGCGGGCCCCGGCGAAGCGGTGATCGCGATCAAGGCCGCGGCGCTGAACTTCTTCGACATCCTGATGATTCAGGGCAAGTACCAGATCAAGCCGCCGTTCCCGTTCTCGCCGGCCGCGGAAGTCGCGGGCGTGATCGAGAGCGTCGGCGCTGGCGTCACCGATCTGAAAGTCGGCGATCGCGTCGTCGCCTCCTGCGGCCACAACGGCGCACGCGAGAAGATCGCGCTACCGGCGGCATCCATCGTGAAGATTCCCGACAATCTCGATTACGACCGCGCGGCCGGCATCATCATCATCTACGGCACCGCGCTGCATGCGCTGGAGGATCGCGCCAGCCCGAAGCCGGGCGAGACGCTCGCGGTGCTGGGTGCGGCCGGCGGCACCGGCCTTGCCGCCTGCGAGCTCGGCAAGCTGATGGGATTGAAGGTGATCGCCTGCGCCTCGTCGGACGAGAAGCTCGAATTCGCCAAGGCGCATGGCGCCGAGCTGACGCTGAATTACGCCAAGGAAGATCTGAAGGAAGGCCTGCGCAAGCTCACGGGCGGCAAGGGCGTCGACATCATCTTCGATCCGGTCGGCGGTGCTTACGCCGAGCAGGCGCTGCGCTCGATCGCGTGGGAAGGCCGCTTCCTCGTCATCGGCTTTGCCGCCGGCGACATTCCGAAGATGCCGCTGAATCTCGCGCTGCTGAAGGGCTGCGACATCCGCGGCGTGTTCTGGGGCGCCTGGACCCGGCTCAACCCGGCCAAGAACCGCGCCAACCTCGAGAAGCTCGTGAAGTGGACGGCGGAAGGAAAGATTTCATCGCATGTCGATCGCACCTTCCCGCTGGCCCAGACCGCGGACGCGTTGAAAGTGCTGGCGGGACGCCAGGCCATGGGCAAGGTGATCCTGCATCCGTGAGGATGTCGTGGCGAATGGTGTCGCGACGCCATCGCCACAAACCCAACTGTCATCGCCCGCGAAGGCGGGCGATCCAGTATTCCGAGACAATTGCGATTGGCCGATAGGCCGCGGCGTACTGGATGCCCCGGTCAAGCCGGGGCATGACAGCGGAATGTGTGGATGTATCGGCGTTGGCTACGCCGCTTCTTCCGCCCCCTCATCCACCCCACGCTTCAGCGCGGCGCGCGCGGCTTCGCGGTGCTCATTCGTGATGTGGCCGGCGACCATGCGGATGGCGGTGGCGAGCACGGCGGCGTCATCGGCGAAGCCGAGGATCGGCATCACGTCGGTGACGAAGTCGAACGGCAGGATGAAATAGGCGATCGCACCAAGCAGCGAGGCCTGGACGTGGCGCGGGGTCTGCCGGTCGAACGCGCAGTAATAAGCGGCCAGCAGGTCTTCGGCGAACGGCAGATGCGCGGCGACGCGCTTCAGCTTGCGCCAAAAGCGGCGGCGAACGCTCTCGCGATCCTCCGCGAGCCGATCGGCCGGCTCGAAACCGACGCTGTGTTCGGCAGCCATGTTCGATAAACTCCCCGTTCAGCCCCCGGGCGGCGGACCGCCGCATCCGGGCTGATCACAAGATGGGGATGTAGCCGATCGCTGCAAGACGTCGGCAAGGTCTCAGCCCGCGATCGCGTTCATCGCCTTGGCCAGCGCGACGTCGAGCGCCGTGACGCCGCCGGCGTCGTGGGTCGACAGCACCACCTCCACCGTCTTGTAAACGTTGCGCCATTCGGGGTGGTGATCCATCTTCTCGGCAACCAGCGCGGCGCGGGTCATGAAACCGAATGCCTCGTTGAAATCCTTGAAGATAAAGGTCTTCGCGATGGCATCCCGGTCCTGAACCTCGCTCCAGCCCGGAAGTCCGCCGAGCGCCTGCTTGCGCGCCTCCGCCGAGAGCCGTTCTGCCATGGTCGTCTCCATCCTTCAGGGGAACTTTACCCTAACACCGTGCGTACGGCCCGGGTTCATACGGGGATTTGCGACATCCGCTAACCATGACGGAGATGTAACCCCGCCGGACAAGAAATTTGCTACAATTGCGGGCGTAAATCGCCGGCCGAGATGAAACTGAGCCTCAAGCGCCTGTCTGGGAGATCGATGACCGGGGGACTGGACCTGGCCGAAGCGCCCCCTCCGCCTTCGCCGCGATCTGCGGCGCGGAAGACGGCCCTGGCGTCTCTCGCATTCGTGCTTGCGATCGTCGGCGCGCTCGCCGGCGGCTATTACTTCGCGATGCGGCCGGTGACGCTGAAGATCGCGGTCGGCCCGGCCAACAGCGATGACGTCAAGGTCGTGCAGACACTGACGCAGGCCTTCAGCCAGAGCAAGGGCCAGGTGCGGCTGCGGCCGATCCAGACCGACGGCGCCACGGCCAGCGCCAATGCGCTCGCCGAAGGCAAGGTCGATCTCGCCATCGTGCGCGGCGACCTCGATGTGCCCAAGAACGCGCAAGCGGTCGCGACCCTGCGCAAGAACGTCGTCGTGCTGTGGTCCGTCCCGGGCAAAGGCAAGAAGCGGGGCGCGAAGATCACCAGGATCTCGCAGCTCGCCGGCCATCGCGTCGGCGTGGTCGGCCGCACCCAGGCCAACGTCAATCTGCTCAAGGTGATCCTGCAGCAATACGGCGTCGATGCCGCCAAGGTCGAGATCGTGCAATTCCCCGCCAACGAGGTGGCCGAGGCGATCAAGGCCCAGAAAGCCGACGTCTATCTGGCGGCAGGCCCCGTCAACAGCAAGATCACGGCGGATGCGATCGCCGCCTCCACCAAGGATTTCGGCGCGCCCAGCTTCATTGCGATCGATTCGGCGGATGCGATCGCGCAGAACCATCCGGTCTACGAAGCGTCCGAGATTCCCGCGGGCACCTATGGCGGCTCGCCTGCTCGCCCGGAGGACGAGGTCAAGACCATCAGCTTTTCGCACCATATCGTGGCGCGCAAGGGCGTGTCCGAAACCACCATCGCGGCGTTCACGCGCCAGCTGTTCGCCGTGCGCCAGCAATTGGTGACCGAATTCCCGCTCGCAGCCAAGATCGAAACGCCCGATACCGACAAGGATGCGGTGATCCCGGTGCATCCCGGCGCCGCCGCCTTTGTCGACGGCGAGGAAAAGACCTTCCTCGACAAATACAGCGACTACATCTGGTGGAGCCTGATGGCGCTCTCGGCCATGGGCTCGATCGGCGCCTGGTTCGCGGGCTACCTGAAGAAGGACGAGCGCGACAGCAACAATCATCAGCGCGAACGTCTGCTCGACATGATCGCGGCAGCGCGCAAGTGCGAGACGACCGAAGAGCTCGACCAGATGCAGACCGAGGCTGACGAGATCCTGCGCGACACGCTGCGCTGCTATGACCACGGCGCGATCGAGGAAGGCGCACTCACCGCCTTCAACATCGCGCTCGACCAGTTCCACTCTGCAGTCGCCGACCGCAAGGCGTTGCTGATGAGCCTGCCGCAGAACCTGCAGCGCGCCGGCGCACAGTTCAGGGCCGCCGGCAACGCGTAGACGCTTGCCGGCGTAATGGCTGCGTCACATTGTCTCAATATAGCTCCCACTGTCATTCCGGAGCGATGCGCCAGCATCGAATCCGGAATCTCGAGATTCCCCGGTGCGCAATTGCGCACCTGCGGTCTGGTGCTGGCGCACCATCCCGGAATGACAGCGAAAGCTGCGCCAGTCAGCGAGCCATCTTCATGAACATCAAATTCTCCCGCCGCCGCTTCCTCGCCACCGGCGCGGGTGCGCTCGGCACCATCGCGATGCCTTATCTATCGCGCGCGGCCGATCGGCCGCCGGTCACTCACGGCGTACAGTCGGGCGACGTCACGGTCGATGGCGGCGTGGTGTGGGCGCGCACCGACCGGCCCGCGCAGATGCTGGTCGAGGTGGCGACGACCGATACGTTCAGGGATGCCCGTGCGCTGCCGCCGATCGCGGCGCTCCCCGAGAGCGACTTCACCGCAAAGATGCTGATCGAGAACCTGCCGGGCGGCCAGGACATCTTTTACCGCGTCCGCTTCCGCGATCTCTCGCACAGCGCGGTCGAGGGCGAGGCGGTCGTCGGCCGTTTCCGCACCGCGCCGGCCGACCGCCGCGACGTCAGCTTCGTCTGGGGTGGAGACGTCGCCGGCCAGGGCTGGGGCATCAACCCTGATGACGGCGGCATGTTCACCTTCTCGGCGATGCGCAAGCACCGGCCGGACTTCTTCCTGCATTCCGGCGACACCATCTACGCCGACGGCCCGATTGCATCCGAGGTGAAGCTCGCCGACGGCAAGATCTGGAAGAACGTCACCATTCCCGAGAAGGCCAAGGTCGCCGAGACGCTGGACGAGTACCGCGCCGCGCACAAATACAATCTCACCGACGACAATCTGCGCGCCTTCAATGCCGAGGTGCCGATCTTCGTGCAGTGGGACGACCACGAAGTGACCAACAATTGGTCGGCCTCGAAAGAGCTGCCGGGGACCTACAAGGAGCGCGACATCGCGCTGCTCGCCGCGCGCGGCGCGCGCGCCTTCCACGAGATGTATCCGCTGCGCGAAAGCATCAATGAGCCCGGCCGGGTTTATCGCCAGATCTCCTACGGCCCGCATCTCGACGTGTTCATGCTCGACGAGCGCAGCTATCGCGGCGCGAACGGCCCCAACCTCGAAACCGCATACGGCCCCGCGAGCTATTTCCTCGGCCCGGATCAGATTGCCTGGCTGAAGCGCGGTCTGCTCAATTCGCGCGCGACCTGGAAGGTGATCGCCTCCGACATGCCGCTCAGTCTCGTCGTATCAGACGGGCCGAAGGGCGGCTCGGAGGCCGTCGCGCAAGGCGACGGTCCGGTGCGCGGCCGCGAGTTCGAGATCGCCGACATCCTGCGCTTCATCAAGATGGCGCCGATCAGCAACACGGTGTGGCTGACCGCCGACGTGCACTACGCCGCCGCGCATTATTACGATCCGAACAAGGCGCAATTCCAGGAGTTCGAGCCGTTCTGGGAATTCGTCTCGGGCCCGCTGCATGCCGGCACGTTCGGTCCGGCCGCGCTCGACAACACCTTTGGACCCGAGGTGCGCTTCGTCAAGGCGCCGGGCAAGAACAGCCAGAATCTGCCGCCCTCCGCAGGCATGCAGTTCTTCGGTCACGTCAAGATCGACGGCGCCTCCGGCCAGATGATTGTGACCTTGCGCGACCGCGCCGATGTGGCGTTGTGGTCGACCACACTCGACCCGAAGCTCGCGTAGGGGTCATAGAAGCCGGATGGCGATGAACCGTCCGGCCGGCCCGGACGACTATTGCAGGCCCGTGCATTTTCACGCCCGAGGCCGTCCCGCCCTTCGAGTTGACCCGTGCTGTGCAGCCGTCGAAGCCTTGTCATCGTACTCCTGCTGAGCGCAGCATCCCCCACATGGGCGCAGCCTGAGGACAGGGCCAGGCTGGTCCGCGAAGCCTTCGCATCGCCTTACGGCCAGGCGCTGACCGCCGAGCTGGGCAAAGCGTTGCGGGCGAGCGCCGATCCCGCGTGCCTGACGGAGAAGGGGCTCGCGGCCGATCAGCTCGAGCTGCGCGGCCGCGACATCATCATTTCATGGGGCACGCGCATGTTCGAGAGCACGGGCGCTCTCATCGACCGGCAAAATGCCGCCAATCCGTTTCCCGGCGCAGCCGAGCGGGAACGCCTCGAACGCAATGCTGACGTCAGACGATTTCTCGCAATCGAACAGCCGATGCGGCAGGCTAAGATCCTCGATCTGATCTTCGAGCATTTCGATCGCTACGTCTTGATCAGCCGGAGCAAGCTCGGCACGGTCTCGCCTGTCGCGACCGGCAACAAGGAATTGCTCGATCGCAATCCGACGGAAGCGACCGAAGACGCGCTGGAGAAATTCGTCGCGAAGTCTAAATCGTCCGCGCTGGAGCGCTTCCTGCGATTGTCGGAGCAAGCTGCGCTCGCCCAGCGAGCCGCGATCAGCAAGACGTCAGTACCGCCACCGCTTCCCCACACGTATTTCCGAGGCATCGAGAAGGACCTCGCCGAACTCTGCATCGGCTCCAGCAAATAAGACGTCATGAACCGCGCGTCCGCAAAGCTGCCTCCAGCGCATCGCTCGAACACGGCTTCTGCAACCGTGGCTGGCCGGAGAATTCCGGCGGAATGCGCGCTTCGGCACCATAGCCGGTGACGAACACAAACGGGATCTTCAGGGCGAGAAGCCGTTCGGCGACCGCAAAGCTCGTCTCGCGGATCAGCTCGACATCGAGCAGCGCGAAGTCGGGCGCACGCTGCGCAACGGCGCTCAGCGCCTGAGCCACCGACCCGACCGTTCGCACGCTTGTCACGCCGAATCCAAGCAGGCGATCCTCGAAATCGATCGCGATGATGGGGTCGTCTTCGACAATCAGGACGTCGGCCGGCCAGCCTGTGCCATCGCGAACTACGGGTATCATGATCAGATCTGGGGCGTGGGGTTTTGGCTCAGGACTGCCGCGACACGATGCCTTGCGCGCAGCGCGGTGGGTTCCCGGAACGAAACCCACCACATCGCCGTTCTCCAGTCTGTCCACTTGTGCACGCAGGAACGGTACGGAACTCGCTAAGGTCCGAGGAGGAAGGGAGTTCACGATGGATGCGCGCATCAACAAGACCACCGAGGTGGAGAGCCGGCCGGCCAACAATCTGCTGAGGCGTTTGAGCCAAGCCGACTACGCACTGCTCGCAGCTCACGTCTCCGTCGAGGACTGCGCGGCAAGCGAGCTGCTCTACAATCCCGGCGACGACGTCCAGGTCGTCCACTTCCCCTGCGGACCGGCGCTCGCGACCTTTCTCGTTCCCAACGAGGACGGCCGCGACGTCGAAACCATCCTGGTCGGCCGCGAAGGCGCGGTGGGCGGTATCGTCAGCGAGGGATACCTGCCGGCCTATACCCGGATTTGCGTGAAATTCGGCGGGCCAATCGCGCGCGTTCATGTCGCCAAGCTGGAGGCGGCCAAGCTGCGCTCGGCGTCGCTGCGCAACATCTTTGCCCGCTATGCCGATTGCCTGCTGGCGCAGATCTTCCAGTCGACCGCCTGCAACGCGATCCATTCGATCGAGCAGCGGACCGCCAAATGGATCCTGGCAGCGATGGAGCGGACCGGTGACGAGAGCAGCGTGCCGCTGACCCACGAGCAGCTCGCCACGCTGCTCGGCGTCGGCCGCTCCTATGCCAGCCGCGTGCTTCAATCGTTCAAGGCAGAACGGATCCTCGACACGCGGCGCGGCTCGATCCTGGTCCGCAACCGCGACGGCCTGAAGCTTCGCGCCTGCCTGTGCAACGACGCGGTGAAGATGCACTTCGAAGAGGTGCTGCGCGGCGTCTATCCGACCGAGGAGCGGGAGGCGGGGTAGCGGGCCCTTGCTTTCCCCGCGCAAGACGCGCGGGTGCACTATCCCGCGCTGCCGGAACTTGGCTAGTATCCCCGGCATGAGCGGGGCTTTGCTTCACACCGTCTTCGACGTCTTGGCGTGGCTGGGCGCGGCCGCGGCCGCCTACGGGCTGGCGCGACAGGGTTTGCGGTTTCCGGCGCAATCCTTCGCGCTGCCCTACATCGCCGCGCTGGTGTTTGGCGCGGGCCTCGGCGCCTATCTGTTCGGCTCCGCCAATCTGTGGCTGTCGGGTCAGAGCGGCATCGCGCGCTCGGTCGAGGGCGCGCTGGCCGGCGGCATCGTGGCGATCGAGCTCTACAAATGGACGGCCGGCATCAGCTTCCGCACCGGCGCGCGGTTCGCGCTGCCGCTGGCCGTCGGCATCGCGATCGGCCGGCTCGGCTGCTATTTCGCGGGCCTCGACGACTTCACCTATGGCACGCCGACCACGCTGCCTTTCAGCCATGATTTCGGCGACGGCGTTCTGCGCCATCCGGTCCAGCTCTACGAGAGCGCGGCCATGGCCGTGTTCGCGGTCGCCTATGTGCTGGCGGTCTTGAACCGGAACGCGTTTGTGATCACCAATGGTTTCTACCTGGCGCTCGCCTATTATGGCGCGCAACGCTTCCTGTGGGAATTCCTCAAGCCCTACGGCACGCTGATCGGCCCCTTCACCCTGTTTCACCTGCTGTCGCTGTCCATCCTGCTCTACGCCGGCGTCATGCTGGCGACGGCGCCCAAAGCGAGACCCCTGCATGAACGCGCCGTTGCGTAAGTCGCGTCCCTATATCTTCTGGGGCCAGACCCAATCTCTCTGCGAAACCTGCCTGAAGCTGGTGCCGGCCAAGATCCAGATCCTGGACAACGAGGTCTGGTACGAAAAGCGCTGCAAGGAGCACGGCGTCCAGTCCACGCTGGTGTCTACCGATGCCGCCTATTGGCGCTTGTGCAAGGACTTCATCAAGCCCGGCGACCGGCCGCTGCAATTCCAGCAGCGCACCGAATTCGGCTGCCCCTATGATTGCGGGCTCTGCTCCGATCATGAGCAGCATTCCTGCCTGGCGCTGATCGAGATCACCGAGCACTGCAACCTGACCTGCCCGGTCTGCTTCGCGGAATCCTCGCCGGCAAGAACGAAATTCACCCCGCTCGCAACCATCGAGAAGATGCTGGACGCGCTGGTCGCAAGCGAGGGCGAGCCCGATCTCGTGCAGATCTCCGGCGGCGAGCCGACGCTGCATCCGGATTTCTTCAAGATCCTGGACGCGGTGCGCGCCCGTCCGATCCGCCACGTCATGATCAACACCAACGGCCTGCGCATCGCGCGCGAAAAGGATTTCGTGGCGCGGCTCGCCGAGAACAAGCGCGGGCTGGAGGTCTATCTCCAGTTCGATTCGCTGCAGCGCGAAGCGCTGATCGATCTGCGCGGCGCGGATTTGCGCAGGATCCGTCAGCAGGCGCTGGAAAATCTCGAGCATTTCGGCGTGTCGACCACGCTGGTCGCGACCATCAAGCGCGGCGTCAACGATGCCGAGATCGGCGACATCGTCCGCCACGCGCTCACCTGGAAATGCGTGCGCGGCGTCACGCTGCAGCCGGTGCAGGACGCCGGCCGCAACGAGAATTTCGATGGCAAGACCGACCGCATCATGCTGTCGGAGATCCGCAAGCGCGTGATCGAGTCCGGCGTGTTCGGCGACAAGGACATGATCCCGCTGCCCTGCAATCCCGAAAGCATCTCGATCGGCTACGGCCTGCGCAACGGCGAGAAGGTGCTGCCGCTGACCTCGCTGATCCCGCAGGAGCAGCTGGTTGCGGTGATGCCCAACACGATCAGCCCGGAGAAATATCCGATGCTGCGGGAAAAATTCGTCGATCTGTTCTCGCTGTCATCGGGTCCGCTCAACACGTCGGAACGGGTCTGCGAACTGCTGTGCTGCCTGCCGAGCTTTCAGGTGCCGGAAGGGCTGTCCTACGAGAACGTGTTCCGCGTCACCATCGTGCAGTTCCTCGATCGCTTCAATTTCTGCGTCGGCAACGTCAAGCGCAGCTGCATCCATTTCGTGACCGAGCAGGGCGCGATCATTCCGTTCGACACCTACAATCTGTTCTACCGCAACGGCAAGATCGACGGCATCCGCGCGGCGCTGGCCGGCGAAACCTATCGGGAGGCCAGCCGGCGCGAGGAGGTGCCGCGATGAGCGACACGCTCTCTCCCGGGCCGCAGCCACGGAGCGGATGCGCCACAGCTTTCATGGTCATGTTCGGGGTGCTCCTGCTGCTGCCCGGTTTCTGCGCCCTGATTTTCGCCGTCGACTCACATTTCGACAGCCGCTTCATGCCGGTCCTCCTCCTCGGATTGCTGACGGCATTCGCCGGGGTCATGCTGATCAGAGCCGCGAGAAAGAGATCATGAGCGATTCCAGCCACACCCCACCGGAAGTGCCTGCGCAGAACCAGCACCAGCGCAGCGGCTGCGCGACCGCGCTGATGGCGATCGCCGGGATCTTCATGCTGCTGCCGGGGCTCTGCGCGCTCCTGTTCGGCGGAATGTCGGTGGTCGACGGTGGCCGGATCCCTTCCGATATCGCCTCGCTGGTCTTCTTGGGACTGGTCATCGGCATCGGAGGCGTCGTCATGATCTGGGCGGCCATCGTGGGGCGAAAGGCCCCGCCGGCCCGGAACGATAGCTAAGCCCCGGAGATTCCCGGGCAAAATTCAGTCAACCAAGGCCCAAAGAACGCATTGTTTTTTGGCGGTTTTTGCATATATTGCGCCGCAACGCGTAGGGTGCCCGGTCCAGATGGCCGGGCTTCCTTTTTGGGCGGAAAGCGCCCGTTTCCAGTCTTCCAGCGTTGTTTCGAGAAGAGGTCCCGGTCTGACCGGCGAGATCGCGCTTAACCCATTGTTCGACCGCAAAGAAGCTCACTCATGAATCTTCGTAACGTCGCCATCATCGCCCACGTCGACCACGGCAAGACGACCCTGGTCGACAAACTCCTCCAGCAGTCCGGCACGTTCCGCGAGAACCAGAAGGTGACGGATCGCGCCATGGACTCCAACGACCTGGAGCGCGAGCGCGGCATCACCATCCTGGCCAAGGCGGCCTCGGTGCAGTGGAAGGACACCCGCATCAACATCGTCGACACCCCCGGCCACGCCGATTTCGGCGGCGAGGTCGAGCGCATCCTGAACATGGTGGACGGCGCCCTGGTGCTGGTCGACGCCGCCGAGGGCCCGCTGCCGCAGACCAAGTTCGTGGTCTCCAAGGCGCTCAAGGTCGGCCTGAAGCCGATCGTCGTCATCAACAAGGTCGACCGCCCCGACGCGCGCCCGACCGAGGTCATCAACGAGGTGTTCGACCTGTTCGCGGCGCTCGATGCCAGCGAGGAGCAGCTCGACTTCCCGATCCTCTACGGGTCGGCCAAGCAGGGCTGGATGGCCGACAGCCCGGAAGGTCCGAAGGACAAGGGCATGGAGCCGCTGTTCGACCTGATCTTGCGCCACGTCGCGCCGCCGACGGTCGAGGAAGGTCCGTTCAGGATGATCGGCACCATCCTGGAAGCCAATCCCTATCTCGGCCGCATCATCACCGGCCGCATCTCGTCCGGCGTGCTCAAGCCGAACCAGCAGGTCAAGGTGCTGAACGCCGAGGGCAAGCTGGTCGAGTCCGGACGCATCACCAAGATCCTGGCCTTCCGCGGCCTCGAGCGCACGCCGCTCGATGAAGCCGAAGCCGGCGACATCGTCGCCATTGCCGGCCTTACCAAGGGCACCGTCGCCGACACCTTCTGCGATCCGACCGTCGAGGTGCCGCTGCCGGCGCAGCCGATCGATCCGCCGACCGTGTCGATGTCCTTCATCGTCAACAACTCCCCGCTCGCCGGCACCGAAGGCGACAAGGTGACGAGCCGCATGATCCGCGACCGTCTGCTGCGCGAGGCCGAAGGCAATGTCGCGCTGCGCGTGGTCGAGGCCGCGGACAAGGACGCGATGGAAGTCTCGGGCCGCGGCGAATTGCAGCTCGCGATCCTGATCGAGACCATGCGCCGCGAGGGCTTCGAGCTCTCGGTGTCGCGCCCGCGCGTCGTGTTCCAGAAGGACGAGGCCACCGGCGCCACCCTGGAGCCGATCGAGGAGGTCGTGATCGACGTCGACGAGGAGCATTCCGGCGTCGTCGTGCAGAAGATGAGCGAGCGCAAGTCCGAGCTGATCGAGATGAAGCCCTCGGGCGGCAACCGCCAGCGCCTGGTGTTCTACGCGCCGACCCGCGGCCTGATCGGTTACCAGGGCGAATTGCTCACCGATACCCGCGGCACCGCGATCATGAACCGCCTGTTCCACGGCTACGCGCCGTACAAGGGCGAGATCCAGGGCCGCCGCAACGGCGTGCTGATCTCGAACGACCAGGGCGAAGCGGTGGCTTACGCCATGTTCAAGCTGGAAGATCGCGGCCCGATGATGATCGAGCCGGGCTGGAAGGTCTACAAAGGCATGATCGTCGGCGAGCACACCCGCGACAACGATCTCGAGATCAACGTGCTCAAGGGCAAGCAGCTCACCAACATCCGCACGACCTCGAAGGACGAAGCCGTGCGCCTGACCCCGCCGATCCGCATGACGCTGGAGAAGGCGCTCGCCTATATCGAGGACGACGAGCTCGTCGAGGTCACCCCGAAGTCGATCCGACTGCGCAAGAAGCACCTCGATCCGAACGAGCGCAAGCGCGCGGAAAAGGCCAAGGAAGCGGTGGCGTAAGGCTGCCGCAACCCGTGCCGTAGGGTGGGCAAAGCGACAGCGTGCCCACCACTATCCTGACGGCCGAGATGGTGGGCACGGCGCAAAGGCGCCTTTGCCCACCCTACGAAACTGCCCCGTGCCCCGGCAGCCGCGCAAAGGCGCTGCAGCGCGTCCGGGACACAAGACCTGCGTATTTGGCCGGCTTCAGCACCCTTCCCGAACGTGCTAGAGCCCGCCCATGAGCTCCCTCCCCTCTTCCGTCGACGTCGCGATCATCGGCGCCGGTGCCGCCGGCCTCGGCGCGGCGCATGCGCTGGCGGGCTCCGGCCTCTCGGCGATCGTGCTGGAGGCGCGTGACAGGCTCGGCGGCCGGGCCTGGACGGTGCAGGCCTCGCCCGAGGTCACCTTCGACGTCGGCTGCGGCTGGCTGCACTCCGCCGACAAGAACTCCTTCGTCGCGATCGCAAAGCAGCTTGGCTTCGAGCTCAACAAGGACCTGCCGCCCTGGCGCGAGCGCGCCTATGGCAACGCGTTTCCGCCAAGCGAGCGCGACGATTTCATGCGCGCCATGGACGCATTCTACGAGCGCCTCTGGCAGGCCGCGCAGAAGGGCAAGGACGAGCCCGCGAGCCTGAGCCTTGAAGTGGGCAATCGCTGGAACCCGATGATCGACGCGGTCTCGACCTACGTCAACGGCTGCGAGCTCAAGGACATGTCCACGCTGGACTGGGACGCCTATGAGGACACGGACCTGAACTGGCGCGTCCGCCGCGGCTATGGCGCGCTTGTTTCGGCCTATGGCGCGCCCTGCCCGGTGGCCCTGAATTGCAACGTCACCCTGATCGATCATTCCGGCAAGCGCATCCGCATCGAGACATCGCAGGGCACGCTGACCGCGGACAAGGCGATCGTCACCGTGCCGACCAACCTGATCGCCGATGAGACGTTGCGCTTTTCACCGCCGTTGCCGTCCAAGGTCGACGCAGCAGCCGGCCTGCCGCTCGGCGTCGACGACAAGGTGACGCTGGCGCTCGAGGACGCCGAAGCTTTTCCGAAGGAAGCCAATCTGCGCGGCGCCACCATGCGCACGGACATGGGCACCTACCACATCCGCCCGTTCGGCCAGCCCTGCATCGAAGGCTTTTTCGGCGGCAGCTTTGCCCGCGCCCTGGAAGATGCCGGCGAAGGTGCCATCGCCGCGCAAGCCATCAACGAGATCGCGGGCTTTCTCGGCAACGATATCAGGCGCAAGCTGAAGCCGCTGTACGAGTCGCGCTGGGCGCGCGATCCGTTCGCACGGGGATCGTATTCGCACGCCCTGCCCGGCCACGCCGGCGACCGTGCCGTGCTGGCCGCGCCGGTGGACGGGCGGCTGTTCTTTGCCGGCGAGGCGACGTCGCCGAGCTTCTTCACGACGGCGCATGGCGCGCGGGACAGCGGGGAGCGGGCGGGCAAGGAAGTACTGGCGGCTGCGGGGCAGCTTTAGTCGCAGACTCCGTCATTGCAAGCGCAGCGAAGCAATCCAGAAGCTTTCCGCGGAGGCAATCTGGATTGCTTCGTCGCAAGAGCTCCTCGCAATGACGCGGCTACTCGATCACCCGCGCGCGCAAATCAGCATCAGGAACGAAGCACGCATCGTACTTGCCGAAGATGCGATAGCGATTGCGCGCGACGAGGCTGTAGACGAAGTCGCGCAGCGGCTTCGGCACCGCGAAAAGCACCCGCACCCAGCGCCAGCCAGGAAGCTGCGACAGCACCGTCAGTGCGGCGTCGGACTTCATGAACACTTCGCCGCCGTGGACGACCGCGTTGGTGTCGGGATCAGCGGGGTCGATGCCGAATGTGCGTGCGAGCCGGGCGCCATAGTCGGACTGGATCTGCGTGAAGCGAAACCGCTTCCCGGTGTCGCGCTTGGCCACGAAGCGGACCCAGCGCGAGCAGAAGATGCAGACGCCGTCGAACAGGATCACGTCATCGTCCGGCCATTTGCTCATCAGCGATTATCCAGCAACAGGAGGCCGACCAGCATCAGCACGATCGCCGGACCGGTCTTGACCAGCGCGCCGAGCGGCTCGATCCAGAGATCGGGCGTCAGGACCGCCGCGCCGACCATATAGCCGAGCGAAGCGACGATGCCCGCGACGAGCCCGATCGCCGCCGTGCGGCGGAAGGCGATCAGCACGCCGATGCTCATGTCCATCAGGCTGGTACCGACAGTGATGGGATCGACCAGGGCCGGCGGAAAATTGTGCGCGGTCAGGATACCGGCGGCGGCGCGATAGGACACGAACAGCGCGATGAAGCCGGAGACGAGCCAGAACGCGACCAGGCTCGCGAGGATCAGGGCCTTGACCAGGATCAGGCGCGCGAACCATTTGTCCTGGATGGTGGCGGGATGGCGGCCGATCGTCTCGGCAAGCGTCTTCGGAGTGATACCGGTGGCGGTGATCCAGGCTGAGGGATCGCCTCGCACGCCACGGCGCAGTTCGGCGATGGCGGTGGAGCGCATCGGCGGCATCCAGCCGAGATAGCTGGCGAGATCGCCGATCCTGGCGCCGAGATCGAGCAGCGCCGCAGGCATCGCGATGCGCGGCCAGCCGGACGTCCCGAACGCATGCCGGAAATGTTTGATGACCTCGGCCATCGCGACCGGCTCGGATTGCATCAGATCCCAGTCTACCGCTTTCACCGAGACATCGTCGATGTCACGCGTGGTGAGCCAGGCGATGGTGGCGGCAATGTCCTCCACCGCGACGGGCTGGAACGGCGTTGCCATCTCCCTGCCCGGCAGATCGAGCGGGAAGGCCGCGAGCGCGCGGAGCATGGCGCTGCCGCCATAGGCTGCAGGCGCGATGACGAAGCCGGGCCGCAAGATTGCATGGGGAATGCCGGACGCCGCGATCAGCCGCTCGGCCTCACGCTTGGTCGCCGCAAACGCGGTGCGGTCAGCCTCCGCGGTCCCAGGAATTGAGATGTGCACCAGGCGGATCGCACGACCGCTGTCGCCGATTGCCTGAAGCAGCCGCGCGACGAAATCGCGATGCACGGCACCGGTGTCGCTGCCGGGGCCGTCCTGGAGCACGCCGAGGCAATTCACGACGACATCGACGGCATGTTCGCGCAGGCACCGCGCCAGAGCCGCAGCATCGAGCGAGAGGATGGGCAGTTCGATGTCGAGCACGCTCATCCTCTGTGCCGGCGACAGGCTGCGCGCCACGCCGACCACGCGGAATCCTCGCGTACGCAGATCATCGGTGACGAAGCGGCCGATCAGGCCGGAGGCGCCGAGCACCAAAATGGTTCGCTGATTCATCGGAATCCTCAGAACGGTTTTGCGATCATCAGCCAGAGAATGAGCATCGTCGCGCCGAAGCCGGGGAAGCCGAATGCGAACCAGCGCCGGAACAGCACGAAATAGCGCTGCGGCAGCGCACTGCGCTGCGCGGCGGCCTTGCGCGCGAGGTCGCGCATCTCGATCTGCATGAACACGACGGGGATCCAGAACAGGCCGGCGACGGCGTAAAGGGCGAGCGAGGCGAGCAGCCAGTGCTCCGTGATCGGCGTCGCCGAGAACATCATCAGCATGCCGCCCGTGACCGGCTGGAGGAGCACGGCCGACAGCGTGAAGATCGTATCCGCGACCACCACCACCGAGGCAGTGCGCGCGATGAACGCCACGTCGCTGGTGCGATGCGCCATCAGCATGAAGAAGGCGATGCCGGTGCCTGTGCCGAGGATGACGATGGCGCCGAGCACATGCAGAAATTTGACCAGGACATAAAGCGTCATGGCTTCTTGGTCGCCTTTGGCCCGCCCGGGTTCAGCGCCCGCGCGAGATCGCCGCTTGCGGCTTTGACACCGGCCTCGCTCTCGATCGACCAATGCCCCTCGCTGCCGAGCGCCGGCAGGATGCGAAATTCGATCTTGCCGCCGCCGCTGCGAAACGCGTCAGCCAGGCTCTTCGAAAATGCCGGCGCGAAGTAGCTGTCATTGCCCGCAACGAGCCATGTGACGGGGATACGCGCGCCCTTGCCGAACTCCGCCGCGGCAGCAAGAAGCGCATGGGGCGCGCAGATCCGGTTCGGCTCATCATTGGCATGGCCGCCGCGCCCCGGCGCAAGCACTGTGATGGCGGAGATCGTCTTCGGGTCGGCATTGGCGAGCGCCAGCGCGCCCCAGCCGCCGGCGGAATGGCCGATTACGATGGCGGCCTCCTTGCGAATGAAATCCTGCTTTCGCAAATGGTCCAGCGCGAGCCGGATTTGCTCGGCCGTTGCACGGCCCGAACGCGCATAATCGGCCTCGTCACATCCGCCCTGATCCTCGACATAGCGGCCGCCGGTCGCACCGTGGCCGAGCCGCTCCGGCACCAGCACGGCATAACCGCGCGCGACGAGATAGGCGGCAAGCGGACGGTATTCCGGCTGCGGCATTTGCGCACGACGCAAGCCGTTCTGCGTCGAGGCGTGCGCGATGACCGCAAGCCGGAACGGACCTGCGCCGGCGGGGCGAAACAGCACGGCATGAGCAGCAATGCCGGTATCCAGCGACGGCACAAGCCATTTCTGTCGGCGAAGCGGTTCACCCTCTTCGCCCGACGGGCCAAACGTGACCTGAGCGCACACAGGCGCCGCGGTCAGCAAGGCCAGCAGAGGCAGGAGCGCGATGATGTTGAGGAGCCGCATGAATGGCCGAGGGCGACACGGAAAGCGACCGTCACACTAGTCGGAACGAATCACCCTGGGCGGACTTTTTGCGCTGCCATTGTCGTTCATTCATTGCCGCAGAACGAGTTTTGCACCGACGCACGGCATGCCGACGCCGTTTGAGTCGGCGTCTTGTCTTTTTTCGGCACAACAGGGGCAAGATACTGATGCACAAAGTCCACACGTTAACCGATAATTAACGATAGGTCTTGCCGCCGAGGCGGCGACTTGGTTTGATTGTGTCCATGAGCACAACCCTGATCGAGGTCCGGCCGGCCAAAGCTGCAGATGCAACTGCGGTGGCGTCCACTCATGACGAAGCCTGGCGCTCCGCCTATCAGGGCATCATTCCCGGCGCCGAGCTGGAAAAGCTGATCAACCGCCGCGGCCCGCAATGGTGGGACAGTGCGATCCGCAAGGGCAGCCGCGTCAGCGTGCTGGTGTTCGGCGACAAGATCGCGGGTTACGCGAATTACGGTCGCAACCGCGCTCGCAGCCTGCATTTCGACGGCGAGATCTACGAGATTTATCTGCGCCCGGAATTCCAGGGCCTCGGCTTCGGCCGTCGCCTGTTCGCCGCCGCCCGCCGCGACCTGATGCAAAGCGGGCTGAAGAGCATGGTGGTGTGGGCGCTCTCGGACAACGATCCGGCGACCGAGTTTTACCGGGCGCTCGGGGGCCGTATGGTGGCGCGCTCGTCGGAGCGTTTCGGGCCGAAGGCGCTCGACAAAGTTGCCTTCGCTTGGACCAATTGAGCTGCTGAAAGCAGAAGCGGCAGCGTTTCCCGTCCGTCGATACCGTTGCCTTTGAGCCGGTGATTTCCGGATTCATTATTTCACAAGAACGCGATGGATCAGCGGGCCAAGCCCGCGTATGACAGCGCCAAAATCGCTGCCGGGCGCGATTTATCCTCGGCAACAACGGAGCCTTGAATGCGTATTGATGCGGTCTCGATCGGAAAGAACGTCCCCCACGACGTCAATGTCATCATCGAGGTCCCCGTGGGCGGCGAACCGATCAAATACGAGATGGACAAGGAGGCCGGCACGCTGGTGGTCGATCGCTTCCTTTACACGCCGATGCGTTACCCCGGTAACTACGGCTTCATCCCGCACACCTTGTCGGATGACGGCGACCCCTGCGACGTCCTGATCGTCAACACCCGCGCCATCATTCCCGGCGCCGTCATGAGCGTGCGCCCGGTCGGCGTGCTGTTCATGGAGGACGAAGCCGGCGGCGACGAGAAGATTCTGGCGGTGCCGTCGTCGAAGCTCACTCAGCGCTACGACAAGGTGAAGTCTTACTCCGACCTGCCGGACATCACGCTGCAGCAGATCCAGCACTTCTTCGAGCACTACAAGGATCTCGAGAAGGGCAAATGGGTGAAGATCCTGCGCTGGGGCGGCCCGGAGGAAGCGCACAAGCTGATCCTCGAAGGCATGGACCGCGAGAAGAAGAAGAAGGGGGCGTAGTCGTCGTTCCGGGGCGCCTCGAAGAGGCGAACCCGGAACCTCGAGATTCCGGGTTCGGCTCTGCGAGCCGCCCCGGAATGACGTTCAGCTACACCGCCGGCTTCGGCAGCCCCGCGATCGCGCAGGCCGCACGCAGCGTATTCACCAGCAGGCAGGCCACCGTCATCTGACCGACGCCGCCCGGCACCGGCGTGATCGCGCCGGCCACCCCAAGCGCTTCCTGATAGGCGACGTCGCCGACGAGGCGCGTCTTGCCGTCCTCCTTCGGGATGCGATTGATGCCGACATCGATCACGGTTGCGCCCGGCTTCAGCCAGTCGCCGCGCACCATCTCGGGCCTGCCGACCGCGGCATAGACGAGATCTGCCTGCTTCACCAGCCCGGGCAAGTCGCGCGAGCGCGAATGCGCGATCGTCACCGTGGCGTTCTCGTTCAGCAGCAATTGCACCAGCGGACGACCGACCAGATTGGAGCGGCCGATGACGATCGCGTTCATGCCTTCCAGCGAAGCGTGCACGCTTTTGGTCAGGATGATGCAGCCGAGCGGCGTGCACGGCGACAGTGCCTGGAATCCGCCGGCGAGCCGGCCGGCATTGTTCGGATGCAGGCCGTCGACGTCCTTGGCGGGGTCGATGGCGTTGATGACGGCTTCCGTGTTCAGCCCCTTCGGCAGCGGCAGCTGCACCAGAATGCCATGCACGGCAGGATCGCGGTTGAGCTTTGCGACCAGCGCCAGGAGGTCTGCCTGCGAGACGTCGGCCGGCAGCTTGTGCTCGAAGGAGGCCATGCCGGCGGCCTGGGTCTGGGTGTGCTTGGAGCGGACATAGACCTCGCTGGCGGGATCGTTGCCGACCAGAACCACCGCAAGGCCCGGCACCAGATTGTGCTCGCGCTTGACCCGGGCGACCTCGTCGGCGACGCGGGCCCGAAGCTCCGCGGCGATGACTTTTCCATCGATGATCTTGGCAGTCATGTCAGTTCCTCAATCTGTCGATTTGGCTGAGACGAGCTGGCGCAGGGCTTCGCCCAGCCGTGCCGGATCGCCGTCGACCGCGATCTGCTTCAGCCGCGAGGTAGCTCCGGACAGCAGCCTCACGCTGGCCTTGGGAACGCCGAGCGATTTCGCCAACAGGACCAGGACGGCCTTGTTGGCCGCGCCGCCATCGGCGATGGCGCGCACCCGCACCTTGAGCACGCTGCGGCCATCGGCCAGCTGCTCGATCCCGTCGATGTCGTCGCGGCCGCCGCGCGGCGTCACCCGCAATGCGATGCTGATTCCTGCGGCCGCGTAACGCCAAGGCTCCTTGCCGGCTTCTCGGGCAACCAAGGCGCTCCAGCCTGCTCAGATCACGTTGGGGTAGACGTAGTACAGGATCACCCGCTCGATGAACATGATGATCAGGATCAGGATGATCGGCGAGATGTCGAGACCGCCGAGGCTGGGCAGGAAATTGCGGATCGGTGCCAGCAGGGGCTCGGTGATGCGGTACAGGAACTCCGCCACCGCCGAGACGAACTGGTTGCGGGTGTTCACCACGTTGAAGGCGATCAGCCAGGACAGGATCGCGGAGGCGATCAGCAGCCAGACGTAGAGGTCGAGCACGATGATGACGATGTCGAGAACGGCACGCATGGCTTTTGAGGACTCTGGCTTTTGGAAACTCTGGCTGCGGTCGGATTGACGCCTTTGCTAGATATCGGTTCCCCCCCGCCCAAACAAGGGAAGTCGCGCCCCGAATGGCTAAAACCGGGTGACACCCGTCCTTGACTTGACCTTGGCGGGGACTTAAATGGCGCCCGGTTGTCGGCCGCGTTTACCAGAGCGGCCAGCAAAGGGGCCATAGCTCAGCTGGGAGAGCGCGTCGTTCGCAATGACGAGGTCGGCGGTTCGATCCCGCCTGGCTCCACCAGCCTTCGCAGGCTACGCCTGCTTCGGCTCGGCAAGCCCTTTCGTAGCGAAGGCTGCCGCGGCGAAGCCCGAAGGGCGAAGCCGGGCTCTCTCCGAAATCCCCCTACCTCCCCGTAAACCTCGGCGGCCGCTTTTCCATGAAGCTCGCCACCCCCTCCCGGAAATCGCTGCCGGCCAGCGCCACCATCATCTCCCGGTTGGCTTCGATCGTTGCCTCGGCCAGGGTCTGGAACGGCACCTCGTAGAGCTGACGCTTGATCACGGCCATCGCACTCGGCGAGACGAAATCGGCGAGATCGCGGGCATAGGCGTAGGTCTCCTCGCGCAGCTTTTCAGGCAAGCAGAGCCGATTGACCAGGCCGATCCGAAAGGCTTCCTCGCTCGACACGCGCCGCGCCGAAAGCAGCAGATCCATCGCGTTGGCATGACCGACGATGCGCGGCAGCATCCAGCTGATGCCGTGCTCGGCGATCAGTCCGCGCCGCGCGAAGGCTGTGGTGAACACCGTATTGTCGGCGGCAAAGCGCAGATCGCAATAGAGCGCGTGGACGAGGCCGATGCCCGCGGTGGCGCCGTTGAGCATGGCGATGACCGGCTTCCTGATCGACGGATAATAGCCGTAGCGCGTCTGCCAATCCGGACGGCGGTTCATGTCGAAGGGCGGCAGGTTCGAGGCGCGCCTGACGTCATCAGGATCGAGCCCCTTCAACGCATCCATGTCGGCGCCGGCGCAAAAGGCGCGGCCCGCGCCGGTGAGCACGATGACGCGGACATCGTCGTCGGCGCTCGACGCTTCCATCGCATGACGCACGTCGCGCTCCATGGTCGGCGTCCACGCATTCATGCGATCGGGGCGATTGAGCGTAATGGTCGCGATCTTGTCGCTCACCTCATAGAGAATGTGCTCGTAGGCCATGACGCTCTCCCTTGTCTGCCGGCACGCATTGGTGCGCGCTCGTTGGCGGAGAGCCTAGCATATCGGGGGGCGGCGCGGACTTGCGCCAGGAGCCTGCGCGAAAGGCGCGCGGGTTACTCGGCGGCTTGGGCCAGCACCGGCCGGCGCTCCAGCCAGACATTGATAAAGTGATCGAGCCAGGCGCGCTCTGCGGCATCGTAGACGGCACGATCCGCAAAATGATGGTGCCGCTGCCGCGCACCGGGCGCGCTGAAGCCGTCGTAGCCGCGCGTGGTCCAGCGATGCATCATGGCGTAGGTCACGTCAGGATGAAACTGCACGCCGAAGGCATTGCCGGCGCGAAACGCCTGCACTGGAAAATCGTCGGCCTCTGCAAGCAGCTCGGCGCCGGCAGGCAGCTCGAATCCCTCGCGATGCCAGTGATAGACCTGAGCCGGCCAGGCCGGGCAGAGCGCGCGGCCCGCGGCGGTCGGACGGATCGGGTAGTAACCGATCTGGGTCAGCGCATCGGCATGCGGCGCGACGCGGGCACCGAGCTGCATCGCGAGCATCTGGGCGCCAAGGCAGATGCCGAGGAACGGCCGCTGTTCGCGCAGCGGAATTTCGAGCCAGTCGATCTCGCGCCGGATGTAATCGTCGGGATCGTTGGCGCTCATCGGGCCGCCGAAGAATACGGCGCCGGCATGCTCGTCGAGCGTCTCCGGCAGCGGATCGCCGAAGCGGGGACGGCGAATGTCCAAGGAGTGGCCGAGCGCACGGAGCGCATTGCCGACCCGGCCCGGGGTCGAGCATTCCTGATGCAGGACGATCAAGACCGGCTGGCTTTCGGAGGCGGCAGTGCTCGGCGCCTTCTTTCGGAAGGGCACCAATTCTGCGCCACCAAACCTGTCCGTCCGGAACGACATGGCCTCTGCGAGTGCTATCGGTTCAGACCGCCAGCATAGCTAAGCGATAGTTAACATCGTGTGAGTTCGCGCACACATCCAAAGTGAAGCAAGCTCCGGGCCACTACGGGAGCTCCAGGATTTCTCTAATGCCTGCGCCTCTGGAATCGGCTCGTCGCGGCCAGGATGAAGCCGCGCGGGAAAAAGCGCAGCGCAAACGGCACAATCTTGATGCCGAGACCGGGCAGCACTGCCCGTTTGTTGGCCATCAGGCCACGGTATGCCTCCTGCGCGACATCGGCGGCTGAAACATTGAGAAGGGCCGTATCGTGTTGGGACCCGACGCCGGCGCGCGCCTGGAATTCGGTGGGCACGGGGCCCGGGCAAAGCACGGTGACGCGAACGCCGCGCGGCGCGAGCTCCGCCCGCAGCGCTTCGGTGAAGGAAATCACGTAGGCCTTGGAGGCATAGTAGACCGCCATGCCGGGGCCGGGCAGGAAGCCCGCAACCGAGCCCACATTGAGAAGACCGCCCTTGTTCCTGATCAACTGATCGGCAAAGCGCAGCGACAGATCCGTCAGGGCCCGCACGTTGACATCGACGATCCCGATCTGCTCGTCGCGATCGCGCTCGATGGCATCGCCGAACACGCCGAAGCCGGCATTGTTGACGAGGTGGTCGAGCTCGATGCCTTCGGCGGCGAGCGCCGCCGCGATCGTCTCGCCGGCGGCGGGGTCCTCGAGATCGCAGGCAATCACGATCGGCTTCTTGCCGCCCTTGGCAGCGAGCTCGCTCGCGAGCGCCTCCAACCGATCCGCGCGCCGCGCCGTCAATGCCAGGCGATGTCCGTTGGCGGCAAATACGCGCGCCAGCTCCGTGCCTATGCCCGCCGAGGCACCGGTGATCAACGTTACCCGCTCAGTCACGATCGAAGTCTCTTGAATTGAAGTCTTTGGCCCCGCAATGGCTGAACGAGAGCATAAGCCGTGCGCGACAGGCAAGCGTCGCTGGCGGAATGGCGGCTTGAGCGGGCGACAGGGGAGCAGGAAGGACAGGTATTTTGCAGGCGAATCCGCCAAGAGCCGGGGTTACATTAAAGTTTCGTCATGTGGCTCGCGTGGGAGCCAATCCACCAGGCGGGAGAGGTCGACCACCGACGGCACCATCCTTCACCTGGCTAGCGGCGCGCTCGGCCACAATATGTTTCAGCTCGATCCGGTCCCGTTGGGAAATCCCGAGCAGATCGGAGGCGCGCCAGACGACATTGTCCTCGAACTCGCTGACCTGGCCGTCGGCATAGACTAGCTCCCACATCATCCGGACGATGCGCTTGCGACCCTCTTCGTCGAGCGAGCGCATGATGATGCTGGTGAAGTGATAGAGGTCCACCGCCTCGCCCTCGACCTCGGTGGCGTCCGCGATCAGGCGATCGGCCGTGCCTTGATCGAGCCCAAAATGGCTTTCGATCAGGCTGTGCAGCTTGCGCCGCTCGGCGGCCGTCGGCTGGCCGTCCAGCGAGACAACGTGGACCAGCAGCGCGGTGGCCGCCAACCGATAATCGCTGTCACCGAAGGTGCGGTTCTGGTCATGGGGGGCGACAATGTCGGCGATGAATTGGCGCAAGCCGTCGAGCATAAGGTCCTACCGAAATCGATGCAGCCGCGAGAAGCGCAGCTGTTACCGGCATTATATGAGCAGGAAACTCAACCGGCGCAACGTGCGTCAGTTCCCCGCGCCGCATTACGTTTCGGCAATATGGGCCGGCTCCTTCCATGCCCTGGATAAGCCCCGGGCATGACGGCGAGAGTGTGACGCACATCCACCGCCACGTCATTGCGAGCGCAGCGAAGCAATCCAGAATCTTTCCGCGGAGGGATTCTGGATTGCTTCGTCGCAAGGGCTCCTCGCAATGACGGGACTTGGAGCGGCCGACGACCACTCTCACGGAATCTCGTACACCACCATCTTGTCGGCGATGCCGCGCAGCGCCGCCTGTTTCTGGATCGGCTTGATCGCGCGCTGCTCCAGCACCTCCGCAACCGCGGGCGCGTCGAGCACCGGGCCGGTAATGTGGATTTCCTGCGCCGTCGACAGGCTCTGCACGCGGGCGGCGATGTTGACGGTCTGGCCGAAATAATCCTGCCGCTCGTTGAGCATCACCGCAAGACACGGGCCCTCATGGATGCCGATCTTGACGATGAGATCGTCGGTGCCGCGCTGCTTGTTGAGCTCGTCCATGGCCGCGCGCATCCGCAAGCCCGCGACGATGGCGTGCTCGGGACGGACGAAGGTCGCCATCACGGCATCGCCGATGGTCTTCACCACCGCGCCCTTCTCGGAGGAGATGATCTCGAGCAGCGCATGGAAATGCGCGCGCACGAGGTCGAAGGCGGCGAGATCGCCGACCCGTTCATAGAGCGCGGTCGAGCCCTTCAGGTCGGTGAACAGGAAGGTGAGCGAGGTGATCTGGAGCCGCTGATCGAGACTGAGATTGTCGGCCTTGAACACGTCGCGGAAGGTCTGGTTCGACAGCATCCGCTTGGCGGTGAGGAACGGCTTGCGCTTGCCGATGAGATGGTGGAGCGCTTCAGCGGCAATGAACACCGACGGCAGCACGCGCACGCCGGCCTGGTTCTCCAGTGACAGCCGCAGCGGGCCGGGCCGCATGGTGGTGGTGCCGGTCGGGGCCTGCACCTTGTTGTAAATGATGGCGAGCTGCTGCCGGTCCTTGGTCGGCTCGCCCTGGACGTCGATAAAATGGGCGGCGTGCGTCACCGGCTCGAAGATGATGACGAAGTCGCTCGGCAGCTGCAGCGACATGGTCGCCTTCTCGCCTGCCGGCAGCTCCATCGTGTCGAGCGTCACCTCATTGGCAAGGGTCGCGAACGATTCCTTGTTGAAGTCGACGCCGGAGCTCCAGAACACCTGCTTGAAATACTCCCACACGGGAAGCGTATCAGGGTCGTGCGCCGCAATGCGCCGGACGCGCGGGTTGACGGTAAAGGAGACCTCGACCTGATCGTCGACGGAGGCCTTGTAACCGCAGGCGCAGAGTGCGCAATGATAATCGTCGGGCTTGAGCGCCTTCAGCGTCGAATGCGCGCCGAGCACGCCGCCGCATCCCGGGCACAGGACGTTCCAGCCGAGATCGAATAGCCCGAGCCGCGCCGAATGCAGGAAGGCGGAGATCGCGCGCTCTTCGTCGAGGCCGTGCTGGCTGGAGAAATCGAGGACGTTGACGCGGTTGAGCTCGTGATCCTCGCCATCCTCGATGAGGCGTACGATCGCATCGACCACCTTCGCGTCGGCAGTCTGCTTCAGAACGGAAAACTGGGCCTGGATGTCGCTCATGGCAGGTCTCTATCTCGGGCGGATCGCGCCGCCGGCCAGCAAAGGGCCTGTCACCGACGCGTGATGCGGAACATGGGTGAATGGTCCGGCTGGGTCGTGACGACGCCGAGCGGGACCACGGGATTTGCGGTATCGGCGAGCTCGACACGGAAGGCGCCGATCAGCCGGGCCAGCGCCAGCACGGATTCGGCTTGGGCGAACGGCGCGCCGACGCAGACGCGCGGACCCGCGCCGAACGGCAGGTAGGCGAAGCGATCGGGCGCCTCTTTCGACATGAAGCGCTTTGGAATGAACGCGTTCGGCTGATCCCACAGCTTCTCGTGCCGGTGCAGCAGCCAGGGCGCGATCATGATGATGTCGCCCTTGCCGATCTCGATTCCGGCCGCATTGTCCTTCTCGCGCGCGGCCCGCGCGACCAGGAACGCCGGCGGATAGAGTCGCATCGTCTCCTCGATCACCGCGCGGGTCAACTTCTGCCGGTCGATGTCGGCGATGCTGTCGAGATGCTCGCCGCGCGTCTCGGAGGCGACTTCCTCCTGGGTCTCCGGGTCGAGCGCGAGCAGATAGAGCGCCCAGAACAGCGCCGTTGCCGTGGTCTCGTGACCCGCAAGGATCATGGTCGCAACCTCGTCGACGAGCTGCTCGTCGGAAAAGCCCTTGCCGGTCTCAGGATCGCGCGCCGCGTCCATGAGATCGAACAGGTCCCGCGGCGGCGCGCCGTCCTTCTTGCCGGCCGCGCGCCGCTCCGCAATCAGCATGGCGACGAACTCGGTCCAGCGCTTGCGGAAACGGGCGCGGGCGAAATCCATCGGGCTCGGCCAGGACACCGGCAGCACCATGTCGAGAAGATACGGGCGTCCCAGCCGCGCGGCATATTCCATGATGAAATTGCGCAGGGTCGCGCCATGCCGGTCCATGCCGAACGAGAACATCGTGCGCCCGGCGATCTCCAGCGTCATGCGCTGCATGGTCTCGCGCAGGTCGATATCTTCCCCCACCCGCGCGTCCAGCTTGGCGATGGTCTCGTCGAGCACCGCCGTCATGTGTGGAACGAGGTTCGCGGTGGCGCGCGGCGTGAAGGCCGGCGCGAGGGTGCGGCGCTGGAACGTCCAGGAATGACCCTCCGCGATCAGAAGCCCGTCGCCCAGCACCGGACGCAGCATGCGGATGCCGGCCGGCGTGCGCGTGTAGTTCTCGTAATTGGTGAGCAGGACGTGCCGGATCGCGTCCGGCTGGTTCAGGATGAAACTGTTGCGGAGGAAGAAGCGGCCTTTGATGACGTCTTCCTCATAGGCGCGCTGGCTCCAGGTCGCGATCATATTGCGCCGGATCACGGCGAGACGGCCGAAGAACGACATGTCGTCGGGCGCACGCGGAGGAGCCGGAGGGATGATGGGCCGACGCACGCTGGCGATATTCATGGCTCTCTCCCGCAAGATGTACGCAGGCAACAGCTAGTAAGTCAGCTCGGCAATCGCAATCCGGTTCTCCTGGGCGGCCCAGGCCCGCGCTACAATCCGTTCTTCGCCGAATTGAGCCACGATGTTACGTCCAACCTCGCCGGCTGCAAGCCGCAATGTTGCCGCCGAATCGGTCGGCACGCCCGACTTGACGTCGGCGGGCTCCTTGCCGTCCAGCAGCACCACGTCCCGCGGCAGGCCGAAATAGCCGCGCGGCCGCGACATGATGACGACCGCGCCGGCGTCCTTGTCGGCCGGCCCGAGCGGCCGTGCGGCGCGCAAATGGACGACGTCAGACGAGCGCGGGAACGGCGAGCGATAGATGTGCGTGATCGGCGCCCCCGGCGACGTCAGAACGAACTCGAGCGACCAGGAGGGCTCGATCTGCGCCGGCCCCCAGCGGCCGTCGGCGCCCGTGGTCGCGCTGTGCACGGCGCCGCCCTTGCGCTCACCGGTATCGGGATCGACGCGGAAGATGTCGACGGTTGCGCCCGCCACAGGCCGATTGGTCGGCACGCCGCCGGGCGTGCCGGTGACGAGGCCGCTCAGCCTGACGACCGGCTCCGGCACGATCGCGATGCGCGCGGGTTCCCGGCCGGCGATGAACTTGTAGATCTCACGGAACGCCCTGGGGTGAAAGGCCACCTCGCGATGGTCGAGCGCACCGAGCACGAGATTGGTGGCGCCCTTCAGCTCCGGCCCCTCATTGGTGACGCCGGTCGGCGTGCCGGGCTTGCCGATGAAGCGGCCGTCGGCCTGGGCGTATTTGTCCATGCCGTCGCTGCGCAGCGTCAGGAAGGCGACGCCCGGCGTCACCTCGCTCTCGCCCTCGTTAAGCGCGCGCAGGAACGCACCGCGGCCGTTGAACTCGCTGTTGGGCTGATCGTCGGTTGCGAACACGCCGTGATTGGGCGTGCCGCACAACACGGCGTGGCTGACGTCGCCGGCACCGCCATTCTTGATCACGTTGCGAATGGCATAGCCGCCGCGCGAGCTGCCGACCAGCGCGACACGCGCCGCGCCGGTCCGGCGCTTGAGCTCGGCGATGGCAGCGGTGAGCTCGCGGCGCTGGTCCTCGGTCGAGGAGCGGTTCGCCTGCTCGACCTTGTCGTCGGTGCGCGCATTGGGATCGGTGAAATTGATCGCCGCCATGCGATCGCGCGCGATACCGTTGGATTCCATCCGCCACAAGGTCGTCATCCAGAGCGCGTCATAGTCGCCATTGCCGTGCACGAACAGGATCGGCGGCACCTCATTGCCCGGCGCAGCAGCCGTGGTCTGGGCGATTGCGCCCGTCCGCAAGCTCGCAGTTGCGAAGGGCAAGCTGCCAGCCGCCAGCAAGATCGTCCGTCGCGACAGCTTCATCTGTTCCTCCCCGGCAAACCGTCTCTTTGCACCGCTTATAGCGGCCTAATCACTGGACAGCGAAGGACTTTCGCAGGCATCAAAGAATTTGCCGGAATCGCCAGCACCACTTCTGCCAGCCCATTTGGAAGAGGACATGACCGAGCAGCCAAACCGTCAGAAAATGGCCGCCGACGGCATTGCCGCGCCGCTGCGGTACACCGTGTTCCGGCGCATCTGGCTCGCCAGCCTGCTCTCCAATCTCGGCCTTCTGATTCAGGGCGTGGGCGCAGCCTGGGCGATGACACAGATGTCGGCATCGGCCGACCAGGTGGCGCTGGTGCAGACCGCCCTGATGCTGCCGATCATGCTGATCTCGATGCCGGCCGGCGCCATTGCCGACATGTATGACCGCCGCATCGTCAGCGTGATTTCGTTGTCGGTCGCGCTGGTCGGCGCGAGTGCGCTCACCGTGCTGGCCGGCCTCAACCTGATCACGCCCGAATTGCTGCTCGCCTTCTGTTTCATCGTCGGCAGCGGCAACGCGCTGTTCGGCCCGGCCTGGCAGTCCTCGGTCAGCGAACAGGTGCCGCCTGAGGCGTTGGCCTCCGCCGTGGCGCTGAACGGCATCAGCTACAACATCGCCCGCAGCTTCGGCCCCGCGGTCGGCGGCGTCATCGTCGCTGCGCTCGGCGCGGTGGCCGCGTTCGCCTGCAACGCGATCCTCTATCTGCCGCTGCTGGTGGTGCTGCTGCTCTGGCGCCGCAGCACCGAGCCGTCGCGCCTGCCGCGGGAGAAGCTCAATCGCGCCATGGTCTCGGGCTTCCGCTACATCACCAATTCGCCGCCGATCAAGATCGTGCTGTTGCGGACGCTGGTGATGGGCCTGATCGGCGGCGCCGTGATGGCGCTGATGCCGCTGGTTGCGCGCGACCTGCTGCATGGTGGCGCGCAGACCTACGGCATCATGCTGGGTGCCTTCGGCATGGGCGCGGTGATCGGCGCGCTCAATATCCACGAATTGCGCAAGCGCATGAGCGGCGAGGCCGCGATCCGCGCCTGCACCATCACGATGGCCCTCGCCATGGCCGCCCTCGCCCTGAGCACGGAGCCGGTGCTGACGGCGGCCGCGCTGGTGCTAGGCGGCGCGGTCTGGATGGCGGCGATCGCGCTGTTCAACATCGGCGTGCAACTCTCGGCGCCGCGCTGGGTCGCGGGCCGCTCGCTTGCGGCGTTCCAGGCCGCGATCGCCGGCGGCATCGCGATCGGCGCCTGGGGCTGGGGCCATCTCACCGACTATGCGGGCGTCGAGATGGCGCTGCTGACGGCGGCCGGCCTGATGCTGATCTCGCCGCTGCTCGGGCTTTGGCTCACGATGCCGCGCGTCGGCGCCCGCAACGAGGATGCGGACATGCTCGCCGATCCCGAGGTGAAGCTGTCGCTGACCGGGCGTAGCGGCCCGCTCGTGGTCGAGATCGAATATCGCGTCGCGCAGGAGAACGCGCGCGCCTTCCACAACGTGATGCAGGACGTGCAGCTCTCGCGCCAGCGCAACGGCGCCTATGGCTGGTCGATCGCGCGCGACATCGCCGATCCCGAGCTGTGGACCGAGCGCTATCACTGCCCGACCTGGTTCGACTACTTACGCCAGCGCAACCGCTCGACCCAGTCCGAGCGCGCGCTGCATCAGCAGGCGATCGATTTCCACATCGGCCCCGAGCCGGTGCGGATCCGCCGCATGCTGGAGCGCCCGTTCGGTTCGGTGCGCTGGAAGGACGATACGCCGGATCGCGCCGATGGCGAGGTGCTGCCGGTGGTCGCGACCGCGGCGGGAAGCAGTACGTAGGTCCTGTCAGCGCGTAGCCCGCATGAGCGCAGCGACATGCGGGGCCAGAAGTCCCGGATATCGCTTCGCTCATCCGGGCTACGACGTTTCGTCTCACTGCCCGTGCTGGGTCAGCACCTTGTCGCAGGCCTTGCTCAGCTTGGTGCGGTTCTGCTTCAGGCAGGCGAGCACGGCGCCGTCGCCATTGTTCATCACGGCGCGGCAGAAGCGGCTGACATCGCGCGCGCAGGCATCGTGGCCGGGCTGCTGCTGCGCGGATGCGCTCGAGGCGCACAGGAGCAAAGGAATGATGAAAAGAAATCTGGTCATCGCGTAATGCCTCTTACCCGGAAAGATGTGCGGGGAAGCTAGTGCGACGATCCCGCACCTGCAACGGCTTTATTGCCGGGCGGGAAGGGTGCCGACGCGTGGCCCCGGCATGACGCCGGGGCACATCGCGGTGGGGGAGCTGACCGATGCGACGATCGTTGTCGCTGCGCGCTGTTACTGACTGTTCCGGGCGTCAGCGACCTTGCGCGAGGCGCCCTTGGCGAGATCCTTGTCCATCACCGCGCGGCAGCCGGCGCTCAGATCCGAACGATGCTTGATCATGCAGGCCGTGATCTTCGGGATGTTGGGGATTTCCGACGAGCACAGGCGGAAGGCATCGCCAGTGCACATCTGCTGCGCCTCGGCCGTGAAGGCGAAGCTCGAGCTCGTCGAAGCGATCGAGACGATGGCGGCAACGCCCAGAGCCAGGCTGGTGTCGCGGAGACGGGCAGAAAAGGACTTGGTCATTTTGAAGCTCCCGTTGGCACCGCGCAGAGCGGGCCCGTTGTTGATGGGAACTACGATGCTCCGGCAAAACAGTTTCCACCGTGATGACCGTCACGCGCCTCACCCCGACTGTGACCTCGGTCACGTTGGCGCACCGCCGTGAAATTCCTCCACAACCGCCGTCGTGTTGGTGTCACGTTAACTGTTACTTCGCATTAATGGCGCGTCGCGCGGGAAATTCCGCAGGTTTGGTTGCGTAATTGGAAAGAGTAGCGATGCGTAATGCGTTGGGCCTGATGCTGGCCAGTGTAGTTGCGGCGGTCGTGATCGCCGCCGGCGGTTGGTTTTATTATTCCGCGCGCGCCGATCAGGGCGCTCCCAGGACAGTTGCGGCCCGTGCCGGCGATCCGTTGCCGGCACCGGCGAAGCTCGCCGCCAGGGACGACGTCGAGACCACCGCGACGGTGGCGGCCAAGCCGGCGGCAGTCGCAGCACCTGCGCCGGCCATGCCGATGCAGCCGAAACAGGCCTGCGCCAATCCGAACGCGCTGGGCGTGTCCCGCGTCGTCGAGATCGACACGACGGGCGGTCCGGGATTCGGCTTCGAGCACTTCAAGCAATTCGATTTCCTGACCGAGAAGGAAGTCGTCCTGACCTTCGACGACGGTCCGTGGCCGGTCAACACGCCCACGGTGCTGAAGGCGCTCGCGGACGAATGCACCAAGGGCCTGTTCTTCTCGGTCGGCAAGCACGCGACCTACCATCCGGAGATCCTGAAGCAGGTGCTGGCCCAGGGCCACACGGTCGGCACGCACACCTGGTCACATGTCAATCTGAACAGCAAGAAGTTGACGGAGCAGCAGGTCAAGGACGAGGTCGAGAAAGGCTTCAGTGCTGTGAAATTCGCGCTCGGCACCAATCCGGCACCGTTCTTCCGCTTCCCGCAGCTTCAGCACAATCCCGCGATGGTGAGCTATTTCGGCACCCGCAACGTCGCGATGTTCTCGACCGAGATCGACTCCTTCGACTTCCGCAAGGGCGCGACGCCGGAGAAGATCGTCGAGACGGTGATGACGAGGCTGGACAAGCTCGGCAAGGGCATCATCCTGATGCACGATTTCCAGAAGAACACGGGCCTTGCCCTGCCGACGCTGCTCGCGCGGCTGAAGGCCGGCGGCTACAAGGTCGTGCAGATGAAGGCCAAGGCGAGCCTCCAGACGCTGCCGGAATATGACGAGGCACTGATGAAGGACATGAAGGTGCCGACCGCGGGCACGAACGCCCGTCCGATCGCGAGTGTCGTGCAGACGGTCTCGCAGTAAGCGCGATTGGTCAAAGTCAAAACTCTTGCGTCAGGGCCGGGCCCGTCCCGGCCATCCACGTTCTTGGATCAGGGGCGAAGACGTGGATGCCCGGGCCAAGCCCGGGCATGACGGCGAGATTGGGGAAAGGTCTGCGGCTTACCAATAGATGCCGTGGCGGTGCAGCTCGCCGATGATGCGGCGCTCGGTCCAGCTGCGCTTGGGCTTCGGCTTGTCCGCCCCTGCGGTTTTCCTGGTGGCAGGCTTGGCGGTCGCGACCGGCGCCGCGGTGGTGGTGGTCGTAGGCGCGGCAGCCGCAGGTGCGGCTGTCGTGGCCGGCGGCGCAGACAGCGTCACGGCCGGCGGACGATCGGAATATTTCGGCGCCTCGGTGGCCGGCGCGGCTTCGCTTGCCTGCGCCGTGGTGCTGGTCGGCGCGGTCAGCGGAGCGGGAGCCTGAGCGCCCGACGCTGACAGCGACAGGCTGCGGGAGCCGTCGGCGTGGGCAGATCCGGCACTCAGGACCATGGCGGCAACCAGAATGATCTTGCGCATGTGAACTCTCCCCGTGTTGGCGTGACCGGGACATTACGGGCAACGTGCTGGGGGTTAAGTGATTGGCCTCACATAAGCGCGGCACAATTTCGAACCGGACTGCCGCGGTCAACACCCGCCCCGATAAACCCGCAGCGTCCCGTCCGTAAGACCCATGCTGTTGAGCAGGCGCACGCCCTTTCCGCATCCATGCGCGCGACGGATCGTCGCCGAGCCCACAGCATCAGAGCCGCAAACGCGATCGAGATTGGAGTGAAAGCTTTGAAACCGCTCGACACCCCGATCGGCACGAGGTTGTCACCCATGTCTCAGGTACGTTTCGTTACCTATGTGTCCGGGCTGGACAGTCAGGCGCTGGTGCCGCAAGAGGGATTCGAACCCCCGACCCCGTCATTACGAATGACGTGCTCTACCGACTGAGCTATTGCGGCAAACCCTTGATACGCCTTATCAATTCGCCGCTTCCTATCTTTCGATTTTCGGCCGGGGTAACATATGGGTAACGGCGGGCCGTGGAAGCGTCGAATTTCGGCCTCGGTATAGCGGCGGGCGTGGCGGAAGTCGATAGGGCCGCCGAGCCATTGTAAGCGTCTCTAGGAGAGTTCACCGCTGGGCCCCTCGCCCACAACAGGCACTCGCCACGCTGAGCTGGAAACAAACTAGACGCTATGTTCCACCGGCGAATCAGATGCGGGGCAAGGATGGGTAAAATCTACGGAACGTCTTGACAAAACACGACTTTAGAGTCCGTGACCAGCGACTCGACTTATGATATATGTCTCTTTCAGTCACGCGTAGCCCCTCAACCGATGCCCAAGCAAAAGCCCACACAAGCACCAGCCAACGTTCAGGACGTTTGCGATTACATCATCGTGAAGTTGAACGAGGCTGACGCGCACCTGAACGTACTGAAGCTTCATAAGCTTTTGTACTACGTGCAGGCGTGGCATCTGGCGTTCGGTCGCGGCCGCTTGTTCAACAATAACTTTCAAGCGTGGGTTCACGGTCCGGTCTGCCGCATAATCTATGACCGCTTCAAAGACTCCAAGTCGATGTATTCAACCGTTCGACTGCGTGACGTTAGGGACTCTTTCGATCCTGACAACATTCCTCGTGCCGCGAAACGACATATCGATTCGATTCTCGAAGCATATGCGGACTTCACCGACGACCAGCTTGAAGAAATGACTCATCGCGAGCGGCCGTGGATCGAAGCGCGTGACGGCATCGACCCGAAGGAACGGGCTGAGACCCCAATCTCTGATGACGTGATGCGCGATTTCTATTCGAGGCGGCTCAAACGCCATGGGGCGAGATAAGAAGAAGTCAGCCTTAAAGCCCCTTGTTGGGCTAGTACCTGCGGCAGGTAAGAAGGTTTCCACTGGTGCGGTCCCGGCGGCTCGAAAATGGACCTTCTCGTTTAAGTTTTTCCGGCAGATCGATCTCTTCGGTACCGGGGCGCAAGATGCCGCTTGGTTCGTTTCCGTCATGGAGAAACTCGCGGACCTGAGTTCCAAGAACGTTTCCGATGTACTTAATTCTCCTGCTGAGAAACTGCGCTGGCGTTTGCACGAGATCAATTGGGAGCAGAAAGGGATTCCCATTCAGCGATCTGACCTCAATTGGCTTGACCGACGATATCTGGACAACGCGGCCGAATACCCCCTTTGGCAGTTTTCAGTGTCTAGGGCTCTCGGACGGATCGTGGGTTTTTGGGATGAGGACGGCATCTTCAATCTGGTACTCTTCGATCCCGCGCATAATCTTCAACCGTCTAAATACTCGGATTACAAAACACGCGAAGCTCCCATCGCACCGGGCGAGTTCGAAATTGCGATAACGCAAATTGAGAGTCGCATTGGCGCGTGTGGCGACGCCTGCCACTGCCGCAATTTGTATGGTGACATACAAAGTTTGCTGACTGGTCGCTTGCAGTTTTCAACGATGCTAGTTTCGATGCCCGACCATTTGTTCGAACAAGTTACTGCGCTTATCCGGTCCGGCTTGGCGAGTTGCGTCAGCGATCTACTCGAATACGCAGCGAAAGAACTGAGCGAACCGCACTAAACCAAACTAAGACTGCGGCTAAAGTCCACCGTCAGCAGCGGATAATTTTCTTTTCATTGCAATCGGCGCCCAATACAGTCTAGGCGGGAAACGGTCAAGGGGCTGTCCGTTGAAAGTTTTGCGAGACGACAAGGCCTTCAGCGATTTTTATGGAAGGCTTGATGACGCTGCGCGCGCGCGCTTACGGTATTGCTTTCAGGTGGGATCAACCTTCATCCACGTTAGCAGGATGGAAGATTCAATCATCGGCGCCATGGCGATGTGCGACCGAATAAAGATTGCGAAGGTACTAGGTCCTGATGCGAAACGTTGGGAAGATTTCATGTCAAAGTGGGCGACCCTGCGTGGCTCAACGCTCGGCAGCTTGATCACGATCCTGTCGCGCCACTCGATCGAGCCCGACGACCTTAGGTATCTCCGCTGGTTGAAAGAGAAGCGCGATTTCTTCATTCATCGGTTCTTCCATCAAGGCGATTGGCCCGGAGAACTTGATCAAGCCGGCTGCGACTTCATGGTGCGACGCTTGCTCTATCTAGAAATCATCTTCAGTCGCGCGACGCGCCGAATCTGGCAAATCCTTGCGCGAGCAGGACTGATGCTGATTGAGGACTTAGGCGCAGATGGATTATTGATGATGAATCCTGACATATTCGAAAACGAAGGCAGTGAGGGGCCGCGATGACATGGGGCGGGCTATTCCACTAAAGAACAACGGGCTGGTGATGCCGGACGACTTTCCGACGTCACTTTACAACCATGTCCACGAGCACACTTTATCAAAGCTAAGCCACGCGCCAGTGGCTAGCGAGCAATTCGCCGGGGCATGGAATGCAGTCGCTTACCGGTATATGGCGATGGCGGATGACGAAGAACTAATTGCCACTCTTATCGCTATGAGAGCTCCACAGGCTACTGCCCGTTACGCGCAGGAGCGCGCCCTTTTCGGTTTCTTCAGCAACGGATTCTCCGTTTTTGAATCATTGTTTTATGCGCTCTTTGCGTTGGGCGCCTGCCTATCGTCGGAACACTTCCCCATCGCAACGGCGAAGGACCAGCAAAAAATCTCCCCGCATGCCACCAATACCGCTCTGGCAAAGGCATTTCCCGATGACCCGCTTAAGGCGGTAGTCTCTAGGTTGTTATCGAACGAACAATTTGTTGACTGGCGCGAGATCCGAAACATTCTCACTCACCGCACGGCCCCCGGGCGAACAGTCTTTCTGAGTTTCAGCGACTCGTCGGACGAACCATTGCCCGATCGTTGGAAGATCAAAGACATCACTCTCGACACCAGGATGGCAGCCGAGCGCCGGACTCAGCTATCTCGACAACTGCATGAATCGATCACGGGCATTTGCGACTTCACCCAGCGGCATTTTTGAAGGGCCTCTATGCCGAAGAATTTTCGTCTCATTCCACCCGAAATTCTAACGAGGCTACGTACGTTCGCCCTCGATGACGTGATTGCTGCCTGTGCGAAGCGAATTCGGCCGGAGGATGTGGAAAAGTACTCACGCCTGGGTCTTCGGATCATTGAAGGCGAACTCGTTGCTCCACCACCCTCGATTCCAAACCCTCAGGCAGGCAAGTACTCCACGTACAATGTCGAAGGCAAAGATGTCGTAAGAAAGGACCTTCCTCAAATCTCGAAGACCTTCTCGTTCTACGCCCCGAATTGGGGCGACAGCTCCAACGGGACTCATTTAGTGAGCCACGTTCGGAAAGTATATCAGCGGGATTTCATCCCTCCGAAGGGGGTTGAGCTGTCAATCACTGTGCTGGAAAAGCAGGGCAGTGCCTGGATCGTTAAATTCGCAGTGGATCAGGTCCTCAATCGCGCCGCCCCCGACTTCGAAAACGAGCTATTATACAACTTAAATATCCTTCAAGAGAACGTAGCCTCTGCTGATGTCTTTGAGAGCGCTGCATCGCTCGCAGACTATGCTGCCACGATCCGGGTCGAATGGGAGTTGCTCCCGGCGGGCCAAATTGGCCCAAGAGAATTAGCGGATCAAATAGTGGCGCGGGCTAGGGCGAGCACTGATCAACAGAAGGCTGCGATCTGTTCCCGACTGCAAATATTCCAGAACATGAAACCGACTCACTTCATTTCAGGAACAAGCGGATTCACCCGATATTTTGGCGCTAAGTATGCCGATGACTTTATCGTCTTCGAAAATCTCCAGTACGGCAATGCCATGTATGTCATGTTTGAAGGATGGCAGACGCTGAGCCAGAAGAGCCGAGTCGATTTGCTCAAAGGAAACAGAGAAGGGTTTGAGCGGATTGAGCATCGCGAAGGTTGGGAGGACAAGCTAAAAGCGATGCTTGAACACTACCGAAAGGAACAGAGGCGCCGACGACGCTAACTCAGTATCCCTGTTCACCGTTCAAGGCACTGGCGCGGGTATAAAACCAACATCGAGAGAAATATGTCGTTTACTGCCAATGTGATCCGCGTGCTAATCGCGTCACCTGCTGATCTCACTGAAGAACGAAAGATCGCAATCAACGCGGTCTACGAATGGAACGCGCAGCACGCTGAAGCAGAATCGGTTGTCTTGCTGCCGGTCGCATGGGAGACGCACGCGACGCCACGAGCGAATGTCAGACCTCAGGAGGCGATCAACGAGCAACTGGTCGACAGCTCAGATGTGCTAGTGGGGATGTTTTGGACGAAGCTTGGTACATCCACCGGCGTCGCAGATTCTGGAACCGTTGAAGAGATCGAAAGATTCCTAGCGGATGATAAACCCGTGATGCTGTATTTCTCGAACCGGCCTATTGATCCTAACGCCATCAATTCGAGACAGCAGCGACGCCTTAAAGCATTTAAAGAATCGACGTATCAGACCGCGTTACACGCCTCATTCGATACACTAGAGTCACTGAGGCAACTCATTTCGAGGCACCTTCTGTCTGAAATTCGGTCCCTAAAACGCAGGGGCACTCGATCGACGGGGGTGTCCGCTGCCGTCGATGTTAGTGCAGTTGTTGAGGAAAAAGAGTCAAGAGACACCAAGGTGCCCGACGAGAGCTGGGACCAAAACAGGTATGATATCGCTGCATGGATCGCAATTCATCAGAAGGATGACGAGCAGTTAAAGATCATCGACGAAGCCTATAAGAAAACAAGCTACTATCGCGACGGCGCCGCATTGTGGGAGGCAAGCCTTGAATGGACCCGCATTATTGCAGGCAAGGGCGGAAAGTTAAAGGCGCTACAAAAGCTTGCCGACGCAAATTCTGGAAATGCGCAGATTCTCTTTTACCTTGGAAGCGCTCACTCTCAGTATGGACAATATCAGCTGGCAGGCGGTGCGTTTATGTCAGCCACTCGCGTGTCTGAAAATGCTCAGAAGCGTGCGCGGAATGCATCCAATGCCGCACACGCATTTCACAAAGCAAAAGACAAGCAAGGATTGTTAGTGGCATTGCGCGAACTGCGGTTGGCAGTTCAGAATGATCCCGCTCTAGAATCGGTCTTAGTCGAGACCGCGCAAAGAATTGCGCAAGACGAAAAGCGGGATGCGTTCAGCATCGCCCTCTCGGAGCGATATATTGAACTCAATCCAGATGATCACTCTGCGCGCTTTGATTTGGCCTACAGGCAGGGCAATGCAGGAAATCCATCCATTGCGCTTCACCACTACTATAAAATTCCCAAGGGCGATCGCCCCTCGACAGCCTGGAACAACATTGGTGTCATCGCGGACCAGCTTGGACTGCCTGCGAAATCAGTGAAAGCCTATCAACGCGCAGCTGAGATGGGCGAGACACTGTCGATGAGCAACCTGGGAAATAAGCTTATGCAGGGGGGCTTTATAGATCTCGCCCGGGAGCAATGCAAAAAGGCTCTCGAAAATTCGAATCCGCACGCCAATGTCGGCCATCTCGTCAGCTCTCTCGCCACAGTTGAAGAGACTGAGCGGACCAAAGAAAATGAGATCCTCGAAGGTATTGAGGAGCGGCTAATCCACTTCCGCGAGCTAGGTAGAGCCGCAAGCTTGGAGACTCCTGCGGAGATCGCGGAAGATTGGCAGGGGGCAGAATGCGTGCTCAAGCTCACCCGACACGAAGACAGAATAGTCCTCAAAGGGGATTACGAAGTTGAGGTTGGCGGCTTGGCTTCTTTGTTCTCCAGCTCACCTGGAGGTCTTGGTGGCGCTGTCCTCGCTCCTAAAAGCAAGCACACGATCACGTATTCCGGGCAGATCAGCGGGCTAGGCGTGATCGGTGAAGTTAAGCGGGAGCGGGAAGGTGCCTCGATCCTGGAATCAGCAAGTGAACAGAAGATCTTTATGATCCTGAGTACAGACGGTAGCGAGATCACCATTTTCGAACGGCCGGAGTCAGCTGCTCCATCGATTCATGTTTTAAAACGCCTCAAATTTCTGCCTGCTCGCTAACGCCGCGACTCTGCCAAGCTTATCTATTTCGCAAGGAATTATTTTTGTCTACGCGCCCGCTGGCTTCTCGCGCTCCGGAACTGCCCCCATACTGAATTCTATGCCGGCGAAGGGAGCCGCGGAAAATCTAAGGTGCGCACGGAAGGATTTCTCTTCTTCATCGCACGAGATGTTCTCATCGATTGATATGCGCACTAGCCCTGCCGCGGCGTTGTTGAGCAATACAGCCCAACGCTCTCAGCGGGCAAGTCGAAGCCGCCGTTTTTTTGTTCATGTGATTGATAGGAGAAACAAAAGACGGAAATGGCCGCGGGCCACCATCGCCATTTCCTATATACACGGTGACGTTTGGTCAGCATGTATCAAGTAGCTGATATTTAACAGTAATAGTGCTGACCATTCTTTGGTCAGCATGGGGAGCTTGGTCAGCATGGGAGATGGTCAGCATGCTACATGCTGACCAAGGCTTGGTCAGCACTTCCACCCCTTGTTTTATAGGGTTTCATCCATGCTGACCAAAACTCCCCGTGTATATAGGTCTGCTAAAGGCGGGAGCGGACGTTCGAAGCCACGCTCGGTTCTTCCGCTAAGGGCCATAACCGGACAGCAAATGCGCTATCCATCTTTGTGTTGATCGTGAACGATCTGCATCAAGCAGACAGTTACGCGGGCACCTTCCGCGTAGCTGATGGTCGGGTCGATTGTTTGGGCGATAAGCCGGACCTCATCGACCATCGCCCGCGCGCGCTCCTCCTCTCCACACCCCATAACTTCCTGAAATCTCTGCATGAGGTGGCGATCCAATGATATTTGACGTGCCACGGGATCAAGTTCCTCCCCCGAGCGCATCGGCACTCGTGTAATCGGCGGGGGCTCACGCGCCGATTTCGGTTCGCCAAGTGAATTGATCTTGAGAACTCCCCTTTGGGGTTTATCATCTGTCATAGCCGCAGGGTCCAAGCCGGATCGAAGGTTTGTGAGACGACCTTAGCACAAGAGTGTTGATGACCGCTTGGGATCAAAAGCCGCCACGCGCCGCGGTGCCGCGAATGTCTGCTCTGAGGGTCTATCCGAAGTCGATATCAGGCCCCGGAAGGGACCATACGTAAGCCGAACCCTTACCGAACCCGCTGCGCTCGCTCCGAATGCCAATGCCTTCGAAGGCGGCGCGGCGGACGGTGCGCCAACTATGGCCGCGTTCCTTCGCCCGGTCCTTCAATCCGTCAGCCGGCTTGGGGCCGCCGGCTAATTCGTCCTCTAGGAACGTGATCGCCGCTTCGAGGGCTGAACCCTTCTCTTGTTCGCCGCCGTTGTCCATCTGCCTGAAGACCTGCCCGGCGGACATCTCCGTTTCGCCGGTCCATTTGATACGCGGCACCTTGAGCACAAGCCCGGCGGCGGTCGCGACGGTCGTCTCTTCAATCTCATAGGTAAGTCCGGGCACCGGGGCACCGATGTTGCTCTTACCCTTGACGAAGAACTTGCGAGCAGTTTCCTTCCTGTCCTGCATTTCCGGCGCGACGAACCATCCGCAGCGAGCAATCGCGGTGAATGCCTGAGAGTCGAGCATGCGTGCGAGCGGGGCGCTGCCGCCGCTATTTTTCGTCAAGTGGGACAAGAACAGCACCGCCACGTCATGGCGTTCGGCGAGGTTGCCGAGCGGACTCAGCACCGAGCGGACTTCGGATGTCTTCCATGTGTCGGTTCCGTTGCGCCCGCCGGCGCCCATGTAACTGTTGATGGGGTCGATCACGATCAATGCCACGTCGTTGCAGGTGCGGATGATCTCGGCGAGTCCTGCCAGATCGTCGGCAATATTGAACATGCGTTCCGGTCGCCCTTTCACGGGTTTGACCATCATCTGCACAATCATGACCTTCGAGACGTCGGCGCCAGCGGCCTTCAGGCGTGGAACGGTCGTGTCCCCCGCGTCGTCCTCCGCGGCTAAAACAATAACGGAGCCCGGAGTCGCCTTTCCACTCCCGTCAGGCCATGCGGCACCTGTTGTAACGCGGGCGATCATATCAATGGTAATCTGCGACTTGCCCTGATCAGGAGGCCCGGCGAGGAAATTCAGCTTTCCGCGCGCGATCCGGTTCGGCCATAGCCAGTTGATGGGCTCTGGTTCGACCTCGCTCGCAAGCTGATACTGGACTCCGCTATCGGTCTGATAGACTCTTGCGTTCTTTGGGCGGACTTCGTTCGATTCAAAATCCCATTTCAGCGCGGGATCATCGTCGAAGTCCTCATCAGGCGTTCCACGACCGAAGATGACCTTGAGGTTCTCGGCACTGATTCCGTTGTCTAATAGTCGCCGCCGCAGCGTGCCGGCGCCACGGCCGCCGCGCTTGTCGGCGGTGAACGAGTCCCATCTGAATTCGTTCGTGTCGCGGTGTTCCTGGTCCGCGTAGTTCGGGTCTTCCTGACACCAATCTAGAAAGAACTCCTTGACGTCGGGGTCATTGTTGCTGAGCGTGTGAAACGCCATCGCGACTTCTTCCCATTCGGCATTGCCGGGGACGACCTGCGCGGGGTCTGCATCCTTGAGCATCAATTCGACGTCATCAAGCCCGATGGTGTCGAATCCTTCGGGTGGCTCATCGCTCGGCGCCGACTCGTTTCGGGGCAGCCGCGGCAATGCCTTGTCAAAGGCGGCAAGCGTATGTGGCGGTTCGAACTGCCGCGACTCGACAATCCGGCTGACAAATGGCTTGCCCTTTTGGTGCTTGAAACCCGGCATACGCAGCACCCGCGGCACATCACAAACGCTCGGGTCTCCGCCGTACGCCTTTGCAAGGCGTTGCGCCATGCGCTTCGTTGCGGTGAAGTCGCCAGTAGGTTCAATAGCGAAAATGCATTGGTGCTTGCCGGGCGAGGTTTCAATGATCACGTGAGGCTCTAGCCCGCCGCGCCACCTTTTGGGCAATGGCGCATTGTCAAGATCGAGCGGCAGTGCCACGACCTTCCTGAAGTTCGCGCGTTTGGTACCTTTGCCATCCGACAGATTTAGCGCGTAATAAATAGCGAAACCCCTATCATTGAGGCGCTTCAGCTTGTCTGACAGGTCCGGCAGCGTGCCGCGGTGACGCAAGCGGATAGGGCTGTTGGCGAGCGTCTTCTTCGCGGCGTCTGTTTCGGGGATCGCTCGGAAGTCCATGATGGCGCCGGCGTCGCCGCGAAGAGTATCGATTAGCTCCAATCCCGCCGTGAGTAATCCGGCCCTGTCACTCTTACGCACAGCTTCACTCCACCCGTTTCGACCGTCAAATCTCGTCGTTCACAAGCGCGCGAACGAACCGCTCAGCCAAGGCTTGTCGCTCATCCTCACGGACCTCAAAGGGCCACGTTGCAGTCTGCTCGATCAGATACGTCGCAGCCAGTTGCGGTGACGCTCGCCACACTTTGTGCTCAGTCTCCGAACCGTCGTCGTAGGCCGCGCTCATGCGGCGAAGCATCGCAGATACGAATACGGGTGTCATGACGTTGCCCTTTGCTCATCCAAGATGTCTTGCAAAATGTCCTGTGCCGCTTCCTCGATCTGGCGCTCGATTCCTTCAATGATCTGTTCGGCCTTTCGCTCCGCTGCATCTTCCGCTTCGCGCTCCATCTGCTCTTCGGCGTCGATGACATAGAGCTCGTATTCGAACCGACAGAGCATTTCCTGTCGCGCGGTCCAGCGGCGCCAATAGCACGCAGCGGCCGCGTGGTTAGACTTCGGGATGTCTGCGGGCCTACCGGTCTTGCTACCGTAGTGCCGGCAGATGTCTTCAAGCGCTTGGTCATACCAGGCTTCCTGATATGCGAATTGCTCAGAGTACCACGGCCGCCAATCATCCGGCACGGTCTCGGCGCGAGAGTCGGGCGACCAGGCACGATAGGCAATGTACTTCAGCCGGCCTTTGGGAATCCGCGCGACCATGCTTGTAACCGGCGACTCAGTCGGTGAGCCTTCGTCGCAGTAGTCATCCATCCAAGTCCAATTGCGGTGTTTTTCATTGTCGTCGCCAAACGGGAGACAAAACTTGTATGCGTTGCCGCTGTGCAAGAGCGCCGGCCGCTTTAGGGCTTCGCGATGCCACGCTTCCAGCTCCGCGACGCTCTGATGCGCCTGTTCCTGAGCCGCCTCGACGTCTGCCCGTGTCGTGCAGAAGCGCAAGGCATCCTGGGTGCAGAGCTTAGAGAACGCCGACTCCAGCTTGATGCGCGCATGATAACGGCGGCGGGCGAAGGGATCCGGGATCGATTCAGGCCGGCCATCATAACTCCCGAATTGCCGGGCCAAATAGGCCTTACGGTGTCTTCCAGGCGCTCGCGCCCAATTGCTTTGCTCTGCGGTCGTCATGACTGCACCTTTTGAAATGAGTGGGGAGCGCTGCGCTTTCCGGTTATTTGGTGCGATCGACGGGCGCCGGATTGTTCCAACGCTCGAAGATTGCGACGGGATCAAGCTCGCGCGCCCGCTTCGGCCGTTCGCCGCGGCCATAGGCGGTACTGGCCATCCGTTGAAGGCGCGACTCAGTCTTGGCCTGCCCGTCGTCGCCCTTGAACTTCAGTTGCTCAAGGTCCGCGATCGCCTTCGCAACGTCGGCCTCTTTCACCTTGCGCCACGCATGAGGGCCGCGGGCACCGTTTGTGTATTTCTGAATTGCTTTGTCGGCCGGTTCGCGGCCGCGTGCGGTAAGCGCCGCAAGATACGCTCGCTTCAGCGGCGCCAGTTCAATGTTGTCGGTCATAGTCTCCGTTCCTTTCACCAGTTGAGTCATTATTTGGAAGCATCGAGTCCGCCGCCGCTGCATTCACACCGATCTTTGACGACCGGCGGACTCTCAGCCGTTCGCTGCGGGACAAGGACCGCAGCCACCCCAACACTCCGCGCCGCAACAAAAGGATTTCAACCACAGCACGGAGCGTCAGGAATCACGCCAACTCGATATCCAAGATTGCGAGTGGACTCGCCGCCAAGCGCGGGCCGGTGTTGATGCCGCGAGCCCGGCCGGTTCGATAGATGAACTCTGCCTTCCGCTCGATTTCCAAAATCTCAGCTTCGATCTTCTTCAGCATGGCGGGCCGATCGGCGATGGGGATGGCGTTTTCAGCGTCGTGGCCGGCAAGAGCCATCGCCTTCAGCCGCTCGCGAATCTCAGTGCCGAAGACCGCAAAGAGCAATGCAGCGGTGTCGTTCAGGCGAGAGAGACTGCCAGCGCCGTTCGGAATCGTCAGCATCGGCAATTCGAGTGACGGCGCGGAGAAGCGGCCTGAAGAAATTTGGTTGGGAGTCCGAAGCCTGCGCAGGGCGTGCTGGACGCTATTCGATGCTTCCGAATAGGTACGATCGATTGCGGACTCGATGACGGCGGCGGGTACGTGTGCACGTTTGACGGCTTCCGCTTCTTCGCGCTTGCCGGCGAGAGCGGCCCGACAGGACTCGTGCTCTGCGAACAGATCGTCGCCAAGCTCGCATTTGAAGTTGTACGACTTCAGCGGCCTAAGGGCATTTGCATTCGCGAACTCTTGCACCACTTGCCAAAATCCGCCGGGCAGAAGTTGCTTTTCGTCGTCATAGAGTTTATCGAGCGCAGCAAGCTCGGCTTCTCCCTCAGCGATACGCCGATCGCAATCCTTGGCAACCTCTTCCGAAGGCGTCTGCTCCCGCTCGTTCTGAAGAGCCTCCAACCGGGCGTCGGCGATGCCGCGGCGAATCTCCGCCGCCCGATTCTGCTTCGCTTCGTATCGAGCGTACGCCTGTTCGCTAAGAGCTTCCTCGTGTTTGTAGAGTTTTCGCGCAAGAATAGGCAAGTTCTCATACGGCGTTCGCGGCCTTGCGCCGGGTGTGCTTGGGAAGTGAGTGACCGTTTCGGTAGGCATCGAACTGACTCCAATTTATGAATTCCGTGTGAGCCAAGACCTACACGCCCGATTACCGCGTTGTCTGGTCCGACTTCTCGGACTCAAGGTTCGACTTTTCGGACTAGAAACGGTTCGATAGCGGCCTGAAGTTCTTGTAAGTGAGCGACGTGTTCAGTTGGCCGTTGTCGTATCCAGTTTTGAATGCGCGCCGACTCGGCACTTGACGCGGCAGACATGCCCGAACTCTTCGCGGCTTTTTGTGCAGCGCTGAACTTGACGTCATATCGGCCGAAATGAAGCTCGGTGACGCAGAACAGAATTGCGTCTTCATCGGTGACTCCGAGATCATCGCGCAGGAAGCGTGCCGTTGCATTACCTTGGCCTATTCTGCGATCGCGCGATTGCTCTGGCCGCAACATGTCGGGTGGCAGGCCGTGCTCAGCAGCCCACTCGTCGGCATCGCCAAAAGCGATCAGTCTTCGGATTACAGAATTGTGGGTCATGGCCGCAGCCCCTTTCGCGGCGCGGCCTGCGCAATCTGTTGCGCATCCCATGCATCTAATTCGGCTTCAAGCCAGAAGCGGTCGCGACCGCCGAACGTCACCGGCTGCGGGAACGCGCGGTCGCGCATCGCGCGACGAATCCATTCGTCGGAACAGTCATAACGTTCGCGCAAGCGCGCGATGCGGAGATATTTTTTGGGATTAGTAGTGGAAAGCGAGCCGGACACGGGAAGACTCCGACGCGGACTTGCCGCGTTTGGAATCTAGCCCCGCTCGCTAGTCTCGGCGTGTCCCCACGAGCAAAACGCTCGTGACATTCTAGAGAGGCCGTTTGCGGTTAACGGCGGTCTCGGACACGCTATGGCACAAACGCCATTGCACTCACATACGCCCATGTTAGGGGGCGTTCAAGCGCTGTCCTACACTTCGGTTAACTTTGCGGCTTCTTCGTTCGTTAGCGACGGGGCCGCGACGAACGGAACCGCAACGATGCGCGCGACTTCGGCCGCAAGCGCCTCGAATGCTTCTCCGCGTTCCTTGAAATAAGCATAGCGTTGATATCGTTTCTTCAACCCCTGCGGCAGGTGGTTTTGGCACGCGTCGATAACTTCGGACGGGACCTTTAGTCGCTGCATCATCGTTGAACCTGTGCGGCGAAGGTCGTGCAGGGTCCACGGCTTCACGCTGTTGCCTAGGACGGTATCCAGCTTCGACTTTAAATCGGAGAAGCCCGCAATCGGCTTGCCATAGTGGCGACCTTCGAAGACGAATTTCGAGTCGCTGCGCTCCAGTAGGGGATTCAGAACCTCGTCTAGTTGCGCGGTGCGCTGAATGTCAAAAACCCGCTTATTCTTCGTGCGGCTTCCGTCGATGGTCCAAAGCTTGTCCGACAGTTCGTCACGCGGCATCTGCGCAACTTCGTTCCGGCGAGCCATCGTCAGAATCAAAGCGCGCACCATCGAGCCGAACGTGCCAACTTGATCGCAGGCAAGCCACACAGCGCGCAGTTCGTCGTCAGTCAACGCGCGCTCGCGCTCTACGGCTTTGTGCCCGGTCTTGATTCCAGCCACCGGAGAAGCGCCGATGTGTTCGCATTCGACAAGCCATCCGAAAAAGTGATGCAATCGGGACTTCGCCTTTATCGCTTTGGCCGGTTCCCGGCTCATACCGTTCAGCAGCGCCTTCACGTCGCCGCGGCGAATAGTCCCGGCCTCGCGCTTGCCCCACACGGGCAGCACGTCGTTTTTGAACAGATATTGGGCGGCCTCGGCGGTCGAATCGCGGACTGTCGTTAGGTGCGTGTCGCGGTACTCTTCCCACCGGACTTCAATCGTGTTCGCCGCCGCCTTGTCCCGCTTGGCGATCTTGTCAGCCGCCGGGTCGCCGCCCTCGCTGGCGACCCGCAGGGCGGCTTGCGCAAGCTTGCGGGCTTGCGGCAGGCCAATGGCCGGGAATGCGCCCAAGGTCAGCTTACGAGGCTTGCCGTCGTGCAGATGCCGGTAGCGAACCGCCCAACTCTTAGCGGTTGATGGGCGCGGTTGTAGGATCAGATACAACCCCGGCTGACCCGCGTCCGGGACTTCCCGGCGGCTTTTGCCATGTGACAATTTTTCGATGCGCTTGTCAGTCAGGACTTGGGCCACCAACGCCTCCGGGTAACAACACGGGTAACAACGGCGGAAAATTCGACGTGTGTCCGTACGTTTGGCACGGACGGCCGCAAACGCGCAAAATCCCATTGTTTTCAGGGTTAAAGCGCGATTTCAGGCGTGGTCAAATGTGGTGGTTTGTTGGGGTCTGTTACCCCGCCCGTCGGACTTACGAATGACGTGCTCTACCGACTGAGCTATTGCGGCGAACCCTGCCGGGGCCTGGGCGATGCCGGCCCCGATACGCGCGCTCCTGATATCGGGCATGGCCCGAATTGGCAAGGACAAGCCGGCTCCGAATTGCCGCTCACGCGCCCCAGCGCGACCAGAACCCGCGCCAGCCCCCTGCCTGGGCCTTGGGTGTGCCGATTTGTTCCGTGAATTCATCGCTCGGACCCTCGTCGTCGATCCCGGGGTCGTCGGGGGCCCGGACGAGGGGGATGACCGCCGGAATCGGCGCTGGAGCGGGTTTGCCGAGGTCGGCGCGGGTCCGGAACACCGGTGTGGCCGCCGGCGGCGATGATTCGGCGGGCTCGGGAGCCGCCTGGACCGGTTCGGCGGGCGTGACCGCCGGCTCGTCCCTCATCGTTTCCTTGACGGTTTCTTTGGCGGTTTCCTTGGTCTCGGGCGGTGAATTGTCCTGCGCGGCCAGCGCTGGAGCGGGGGCCGTCACCAGCGGTTCCGCCGGGGCTTCGCTGACCGCCGCCGTCACGCGCTTCGGTGGCGGCGCCGCCAGCATGGCTTCCTCGAAGGCCGAAGATTCGATCGTGGTGCCCCTGTCCGAGGGCAGGCTCGCGACCGGCGTCTGCCACTGGAACGCATCGAGGCGGCCGGTGACCGGGGAGACCGGGCGCCAACTATCGCTGACGTAACCGTCCGCGGTCCAGGCCGGATCGTGACGGGCGCGCACCGCGCGCAAGGTCCAGGCGCGGGCGCGGCCGCTATCGCCATGCTCGGCGCGCTCGATCTCGGCCATCAGCAGCGCGACGCGCTGGGTCGGATCTTTGAGATAAGGCGCGAGCACCTCGCGCGCGCGGGCAAACTCCGAAGCATCTATCGCAGCGCGGGCGATCGCGAGCTGCCCTTCGAAATGAGCGGGCTTGTCGGCCGGCGTCTTCGCGGCGAGGGTCTCGACCCGCTGCAAGCGGTGCCATGCTGTATCCCCGAGCTTCACATGCGCATAGGCGTCCGCGAGATCGGGATGCGGATTGGCGAGCCAGGCGGCTTCCACCAGCTTCATGGCGCGGCGCACCTGATGCGCCTCGCTCTCGAATTTCGCCGCGAGCACCGCCGCCGGCACCAGGGTCGGTGCGAGCTTGACCGCCTCCATTGCGCTCTCGCGCGCGACGTCGCGGTCCATCGTTTGCAATTCCAGCGCACGCGCGGTGAGCAGGACGCCGCGCTGCCGGCGATAGGTCTGCTTATCGATCTGCCCCGCGCGCAGATTCGAGTCGAGGATCGCGAGTGCCCCACTCCAGTCGCCGCGCGCGCAACGGAAGCCGAGCACCGCATGCGATGCCCAGGTCGAGGACGGCGACAGCTTGATCGCTTCCTCCGCGATCATCACCGCGCCGACCGCATCGTCGGCGCGCTGCGCCTCGATGAACAGGCCGCGCAGGCCGAGCAGCCGCGTGTCCTCACGCTCGGCCATGACGCGAAAGACGCGCTGCGCCTCGTCGCGATTGCCATCGAGCTGGGCCGACTGCGCATGCAGCAGCAGCGCGAGCGGGTCGTTCGGTGCATGCCGCCGCGCCGCGTCGGCGTGACGGCGGGCGAGCGCGGAATCGCCATGACCGATCGCGAGCAGGCCGTGGGTGATGGCGTGGCGGCCGCGGGCCTGGCGCTTGTCGTGGCGGCGGCGCCGCAGGCGCTTCGGCGTGCGCCAGACCATCGTCAAAATGCTCCAGACCAGCACGACAGCCGCGGCAAAGAGGCCGAGCAGGAACACGAATCTGGGAAGCGTCGTCGAGATCCGGAAACTACCTGCGGTCAGGACGAGATCGCCCGGCTGGTCGGCAACCCAGGCCGCGCCGGCCGCCGCCAGCGCGATCAGGACGAGAAAGAGGACGATGCGAAGCATGACGATCCCTATTACGCGCCGATTGTTGCGCGAACGTTATTGAGCAGGCTTGACCGGATCAGATTTGGCGAGATCCGCCATCGCATCGTCGGCAAATTTGCGTGACGCCGCGAGCGCGGCGTCGCGTGCATCGGCCTTGTCGAGCCAGGCCTGTGCCGCGGTGCGATCGGCCTCCGGCAGCGTCTTGAGCTCGCGCCGCGCTTCTACGAAATCGTTGCGCAGCGCCGCGGCCGTCACCCGCGCGACGATCGCGCCGCGGTCGTTGCCGACGCCGTCGGTGCGCTCGATACGGACGAGTTTCGACGCGCCGGCCTGAAGACGCTCGACGATGCCGGCACTCGCGGCCGGCGCTTCCGCCGGCGGCGACAATTTCGGCACGATGGTGAGCAGCTCGCGGCTCAACGCGACCGGCGTCGGGATGCCCGACGATGCAAACGTGTCGAGCGGCTTCAGCGTGTCGGGCCTGGCTGCCAGCGACCGCGCCGCGGCCAATTGCTGTTGATAGGGATCGCCATGGCGAACAGCGACGTCGAGCAAAGCCGCCGCCACCACGTTGCGCAGGGGCTTGTCGTCCTTCGCCGTTGCATCGGCGATCTTCTCGCCCTGTTGGGCGAGCTCGGCCCGTTCGGCCCTGCTGGCGCGTTCGAGCTGCGCGATGCGGTCGCTGAGCGCGGAAAGATCGGGCGCGGCAGCACCTGGCGCGGATTTCACGTCGTTCAGTGCAGCCGCTGCCTTGTCGGACTGCGTGCGCAGATTGGCGATGTCGCCGCGCAGGCTGCCGATCGATTTCTCGATCGCGTCGATTCGCGCCGCCATCGCCGGATCGGCGACGGGCTTGCCGGCCTTGGCCTCGACCGCGCTGACGCGTCCGCTCAGCGCATCGACCATCGCGCTCGTGACTTGCGGTGCGGCAGGCGGCGCCTGCACCGCAGGCCAGCCCAGCATCCAGCCGACCGCGATCACGATTGCAGCTGCGACAGCGCCGGAGAACGGCGCAATGGCCCAGGGCGAAATCGACGACGCCGGAGCCTGCGCTTCGATACGCTCCGGCTCTGCGTCGACCTTGCCGGATTCTGCCTGTTCAGGCGCGGCGTGCTCCGGCTCCGGCGGGGCCTCGGGCTCGACCGCCGTCTCCTGCGGCTGGGTCGCGACTTCGGTGGCTTCAAGATCAATAGTGGGCGGAGTGCGCTTGGCACGTCCGCTGTCGGGCGCCAATCCTGCGTCTTCAGGCTTGTCGTCGGCCATCGTGACGGTTCCTCACACTTCCATATCAAGGTGAACTAGATTGCGTCGGATTCGGCCCGACCTCTTACGCCAAACGGGTCCGCAAAGCACGCTCCAAGGTGGCAAATAAGGCACTTTCGTCCGGGGTCGCGGCAACCAGAACCTGCGACGCGCCGGCCTCGCGCAGCGCGCCCGCGACCGCCTCGGACAGACAGCATTGTGGGATCGCCAGCGCCGAGATTTCGACGCCTTCGTCCCGCGCCGCATCCAGGAACGCCCGGGCGCTGCGCCGGGAGTAGTGCAGCACCGCCTCGACGCCGTGGGCGGCAAAGCCCTCGCAGACCTCGCGCGGCAGATGCTTGACCGGCGTCATGCGATAAGTCGTCTGGGTGACCACGGAGAACCCCCCCGCATCAAGCTCAGCGCCGAGGTCACGCGATAGATCCGCGCCCGCCAGATACAGCAGCGTGCTCTTTTTCTTCAGCACCTTGTCGCGCGCGCCCTGCATCACCTTGTCGCGCAGGGACGCGGCATCGCCACCGGCGACGATCACCCGGCTAAAGCCGGCGTCGCGCGCCGCGGCGGCGGTATGCTCGCCGACCGCAAACAACGGCAGCTCCAGAAGACCAAGGTCGCGCAATTGCGGCGCGACGGCACGGATCGCATTGGCCGACGTGACGAGGACGGCACCGTAGCGAGCTTCACCTTTGTCATGGAAGGCGACCGGCTCGAACTTGAGTGCCGGCGCAAGCAGCACCGCATGCCCCCGCGCGCGCAGACTTGCCGCCGTCGCTTCATTGTCGGGATGCGGCCGTGTGACAAGAATGGACATCGCTAGTGTTCCCGAACCACGTGGCGGTGACGCACGACCCGGACGGCTTGCTTCGTGACGATTGCGCAATCTGGCCCCGGAATGCTACCGGACGTACCAGAACTCTGCTTTACGAATGAGCGCAAGGGCGCAAATTGGATAACAATTCGCCAATGCTGGTGCTGGGCATCGAAACCACCTGCGACGAGACCGCCGCGGCGGTGGTCGAGCGCGCGTCTGACGGCAGCGGCAAGATCCTGTCCAACATCGTGCGGTCGCAGATCGAGGAGCACGCCCGCTTCGGCGGCGTGGTGCCGGAGATCGCCGCCCGCGCCCATGTCGACCTGCTCGACGGCATCGTCGATCGCGCCATGCGCGAGGCCGGCATCGGCTTCGGCCAGCTCGGCGGCGTCGCGGCCGCCGCGGGACCGGGCCTGATCGGCGGCGTCATCGTCGGGCTCACTACCGCCAAGGCGATCGCGATGGTGCACGACACGCCGCTGATCGCAGTGAACCATCTGGAGGCGCATGCGCTGACGCCGCGCCTCACCGATGGCATCGCGTTTCCCTATTGCCTGTTTCTCGCCTCCGGCGGCCACACCCAGATCGTCGCGGTCACCGGCGTCGGCCAATATGTGCGGCTCGGCACCACCGTCGACGATGCGATCGGCGAGGCCTTCGACAAGGTTGCGAAGATGCTGGGCCTGCCCTATCCCGGCGGCCCGCAGGTCGAGCGCGCGGCGGCGAGCGGCGACGCCACGCGCTTTGCGTTCCCGCGGCCGATGCAGGGCAGACCCGATGCCAATTTCTCGCTGTCGGGATTGAAGACGGCGGTGCGCACCGAGGCGAGCCGGCTCGCCGAGATCACGCCGCAGGACATCAGCGATCTCTGCGCGAGCTTTCAGGCGGCGGTGCTCGAATCGACGGCCGACCGGTTGAGCGTCGGCCTCAGGCTGTTCCGCGAAAAGTTCGGCGCGCCGCGCGCGCTGGTCGCGGCCGGCGGCGTCGCCGCCAATCAGGCGATCCGCGGCGCCCTCGATGACGTCGCGCAGCAGGCCGGGACACAATTGATCATGCCGCCGCCCGCGCTCTGCACCGACAACGGCGCGATGATCGCCTGGGCCGGTGCCGAGCGCCTCGCACTCGGCATGACCGACACGATGGACGCGCAGCCGCGGGCACGCTGGCTGCTCGACGCCAACGCGACGGCGCCCGCAGGCTACGGCAAGACCCGGGCGGGATATTGAATGCCGTGGTGCCGCCACAAGCCCCGCTTCACCTCGCCCCGCTTGCGGGGAGAGGTCGACGCGCGCAGCGCGGCGGGTGAGGGGGACTCTCCGCGAGTCTCGCTGGCACCGTCCCAGCGGAGAGCCCCCCTCACCCCGACCCTCTCCCCGCAAGCGGGGCGAGGGAGTAGAGGGATCGCGCCATGACCACGTTCCAATCCGTCGCGGTGATCGGGGCGGGCGCCTGGGGCACGGCGCTGGCGACCGTGGCGGCGCGGGCGGGACGGAGCGTCACGCTCTGGGCACGCAATGCCGAGCACGCCGCGCGGATCGCCTCGACACGCGATAATCCACGGCTGCCCGGGGTGCGGATCGCCCCTGACATCGTCGTAACGAGCGATCTGGCACTCGCTGCGCGCGCCGACATGCTGCTGATTGCAACACCGGCGCAACACTTGCGCGGCGCGGTCAACATGCTGGCCTCGCATCTGGCAGGACCGGTACCGATCATCGCCTCCGCCAAAGGCATCGAGCACGGCACCCACAAATTCATGACCGACGTGATCGCGGAGGCCGCGCCGCACGCGCAGCCGGCGATCCTGTCGGGCCCGAGCTTTGCCGACGACGTCGCGCGCGGCCTGCCGACGGCAGTGACGCTGGCGGCAAGGGACGAGGCGCTGGCGAGCGGCCTGGTGCAGGCGCTGGGCTCGCCGACATTCCGCCCCTATCACTCCACCGACATCCGCGGCGTCGAGATCGGCGGCGCCGCCAAGAACGTGCTGGCGATCGCGGTCGGCATCGCGGTCGGACGCAAGCTCGGGGCCTCCGCCCAGGCCGCGCTGACGACCCGCGGCTTTGCCGAGCTGACCCGCCTCGGCCGCGCATTGGGCGCACGCAGCGAGACACTCGCGGGCCTGTCCGGTCTCGGCGACCTCATCCTGACCTGCGCGAGCCCGCAATCGCGCAATTTCGCGCTCGGGCTCGCGCTCGGCCGCGGCGAGCAGCCGCCCGCCGGCAAGCTCGCCGAGGGTGAGTTCACCGCGCCGGTGCTGATCGAGCTCGCAGCTTCGCGAAACATCGAGATGCCGGTATCAGAAGCGGTCGCGTCGATCCTGAGCGGCCGGAGCACGATCGACGCGGCGATTTCGGGGCTGCTGACGCGCCCCTTCAAGTCTGAGGAATGAACATGGCGTACTGGCTGGTGAAATCCGAACCGTCGGTGTGGTCCTGGGATCAGCAGGTGGCGAAGGGCGCCAAGGGCGAGGCCTGGACCGGGGTGCGCAACTACACCGCGCGCCAGAACCTCGTCGCCATGAAGAAAGGCGACAAGGCGTTCTATTATCATTCCAACGAGGGCAAGGAGATCGTCGGCATCGCGGAGGTCATCAAGGAAGCCTATCCCGATCCGACCGACAAGACCGGCAAATTCGTCTGCGTCGACATCAGGGCCGACAAGCCCTTGAAGAATCCGGTGACGATGGCTGCGATCAAGGCCGAAAAGAAGCTGGCCGACATGGCGCTGGTGAAATATTCGCGGCTCTCGGTGCAGCCGGTGACGGCGGAGGAGTGGAAGCTCGTCTGCAAGATGGGCGGGATGTAATTCCTCACGTCTTTGGCAAGGTGAACACCTGGCACGGCGCTGCAATGCCGCGCAGCGAATGCGACCCCAGCGCGACCAGCTTCATGTCCGTCTCGGCGGCGAGCGCGCCCGACACCAGCACGGTCCGCCCCAGCGGCTTGCACAATCCTTCGAGGCGGCTGGCGAGATTGACGGCGGGACCGATCGCGGTGAAATCGAGCCGGTTCGCGGCGCCGATATTGCCCCAGAGCATCTCGCCGAGATGGAGCGCAGCACCGAACGCCAGCGGCGGCAGGTCCTTGGCGCCGCGCTCCGCGTTGAGATAGGCCATCCCGGCCTCGGCTGCGCCGGCAGCACGCAGAGCGGCCTCGCAGGCAGGGCGCGGCGATGCCCCGACCACCGGAAAGATCGCGAGCACGCCGTCGCCGATGAATTTCAGCACCTCGCCGCCGAAGGCGTGAACAGCGCCGGCGATGCGATCGAACCAGGCGTCGAGCGCGGCGATGACCTCGCCAGGTGGTGAGGTTTCCGACAGGGTCGTGAAATTGCGCAAATCTGCATAGAGCAGCGCGGCCTGAATGGTCTCGCCGAGATCGCGCCGCAAGGGTGCCGCCAGCACCCGCTCGGCGCTGCGCCTGCCGAGATAGGCATCCAGCGTTGCCCGCAACGTGGCGCGCGCGGCGAGCACGGCAAGGGGCGTTGCGGCGAAACGCGCGGCCTGGCGCAGTTGCCCGATTTCATCCGCGGTGAACGGCCGCGGCCCGATCCAGCCGAGCAGCGGCCCATCTTGCCGTCCGACGATGTCTTCGTGCAGCTCGCCGCGCGCGATGTCGCGCAGCCAGCGGCGACCGGCATCGTTCGGCGGATCCGGAGCCAGCCCGCCAGGCGCGAAGCCGAGCGCTTCGATCACCTGGCCGCTGTCGACCCGCCATAGCCATGTCCGCTTCGCGATCAGCGGATGCGGCACCTCCAGCGTCAGGGCGCCCGCCGCAAGCGGCACACCGTCGGCCACGAGATGAGCGCCGAGTTCCGCGAGCAGGCGGTCGGCCCCGGCACTATCCGAGGCGACATCGACAAGCCAGGCGAGCGTCGGGGAGAGCTGCATGGCCCGATCATGGCGAAGGCGGGCCGGGTTTGTCACGGCCTATCCTTGACGGGCCGCCCGCGCGCCGCCATGTCCCAGTGTTGGGGAAGGAATGGCCGCCCATGACCGAACCCTTCATCGTGCGACGCGAGACCCAGATCGCGGCTCCACGCGCTACCGTTTTCGCTTACCTGACCGACCCCGAGAAGATCTTGAGCTGGATGGGTTCCGACGCGACCACGGAGCCGCATCCCGGCGGGCTCTATCTGCTCAAGGGCGTCGGTCCGCGCGGCGGCGTCGCCCGGGGCGCCTTCCGCGAGGTCGTGCCGGTGCATCGTCTGGCCTACACGTTCGGCTGGGAGGGCGGCCAGGAAGTGCCGCCAGGCTCGAGCCTGATCGAGATCGACCTGATCGAGCGCGATGGCGGCACGCTGCTGCGCATGACCCATAGCGGCCTGCCGAGCGAAGCGCAGGCGGCTTCGCATGCGACGGGGTGGGCGCATTATCTGGAACGGCTGACGATCGTGGCCGCAGGCGGCGATCCCGGTCCCGATAACGGTGTCACGACCAGGTCGTAGCTCTGTCGGGTGGGCAAAGCGAAGCGTGCACATGTCTTACGTAATCACTGAGAGGTGGTGGGCACGCTACGCTTTGCCCACCCTACAGCACTACGGCACCCGCGCCTATTTCACCACCTACGGCAGTGTCGTTACACCGCCGCCGTCGCGACCACCTGCTGCAGGAGCTGCTCGCGCCGCGCCTGCGAGCGCTGGCCCTTCATGGTCGCGGCAAAGCGCTCGAGGATGCCTTCCTCGAAAGCGGTGACGATGGTGTCGTGGACATAGCTCTTGCGGCAGATCGCCGGCGTGTTGGAGAGCTTGTCGGCGGCGGCGCGGATCGCGTCCAGCACCTGCTTCTTGCGGCCGCGCTGGCTGGTCGCCGGCGTGATCCGCGACAGGGATTCCACGACCACGGCGGAGGCCATTAGCGTGCGAAAATCCTTCAGCGAGATCTTGATGCCGGCGATCTCGCGCAGGAACGCATTCACCTGCGTGGTGCTGACCGCGCGCACGATGCCGTTGGCGTCCCGATACTGGAACATCCGCTTGCCGGGGACGCCCTGCAAAATACCGATGGCGCGCACCAGCTTGGCCGCGTCGCATTCCTTGCGCACTGCCTTGCCGCCCTTCGCCTTGAAGGTCAGCACGAAGCAATCGTCTTCCAGCGTGACGTTGGACTTGAGCAGCGTGGTCGCGCCGCGGGTGCCGTTGAGGCGGGCGTAGGATTCGTTGCCCGGGCGGATCGCGGTGCGCGCGATCAGCTCGATCACGGCCGAGAGCGCGAATTCACGCGTCGGCTCGTCGCCCGACAGGAACGCCGAGACCTTGCGCCGGATCTTGGGCAGGGCGCCGACGAGCTTCTCCAGGCGATGCGCCTTGCGATGCTCGCGGACCTTCTCCCAATCGGCGTGATAGCGATATTGCAGCCGGCCCGCGGCATCGCGGCCCACGGCCTGAAGATGCGAGCTCGGATCGGACGAGTAGCGCACCTCGCGATAGGCTGGCGGCACCGCCATCGCGTGCAGCCGGCGGATGATGCGTGCGTCGCGGATATGCGCGCCGTTAGGACGGACGAAGGAGTAGCCCTTGCCGCGCTTGATGCGCCGGATAGTGAGCTCGTTCTGGTCGCCGAGCCGCAAGCCGTGCTCCCTGGCGAGCGCCTCGACCGTCGCCGGCGCCGTGTCAAAGGTCTTTTTGGGGCTGGGACGCCTGAAAGGGGCCGATTTGGGCCATTGTCCGAGGGCTTTGGCCAGCGCAATGGCCGCAGGATCGGCTGAAGCGGGCCGTATCGTCCCGAAATTCTGCTGATCCATCATAGTCTTATGCCTTAGCCCTGTCTGTTATCGGTCAATGCCGCAATTCTGATTTTTGTTCCGAAGGGCCTCTTTGGGACCCGGGTTGGCCATTTAGGGTGTTCCGAACCGCATTGCGAGTCCCGAATCAGTGACGAGAGGTTGCCAAATACCGCCCCGGTCGCATGGGCGCTCTGCACCGGCCGATTCCTGAGGGTTGGGTAAAGGCCTCAACGCCGCCGGTGGGGCCTGTTTCAGATCTGCGACAGTCACCGCAGGCGGGCTTGATCCTTCGCATGGCGGGCGGCCCGCCGAAGGTCCAGCTTGTGCTCCTTGTCGGGTCCGGTTAGCCCGACGCATAATCAGTCAATGATCAAGTCGGCTCGCCGGTCGCTAGCGTTCGGCCTGCCGTATGTGGAGGGAAAGCATGTCCGAGAAGATCTACGACGTCCCTGCGGAGTGGGCGAAGCGCGCCTGGATCGACCAGGCCAAGTACAAGGAGATGTACGCTCGCTCGATCTCGGACCCGAACGGTTTCTGGGCGGAGCAGGCCAAGCGCATCGACTGGATGCACGCGCCGACGAAGATCGAGAACGTCTCGTTCGCGCCCGGCAACATCTCGATCAAATGGTTCGAGGACGGCATCCTCAACGTCGCCTACAATTGCATCGACCGGCATCTCGCCAAGCGCGGCAACCAGACCGCGATCATCTGGGAAGGCGACGATCCCTCGCAGTCCAGGCACATCACCTATCGGGAGCTGCACGACGAGGTGTGCCGGATGGCCAACATCCTGCGCACCCGCAATGTCGAGAAAGGCGACCGCGTCACCATCTACCTGCCGATGATTCCGGAAGCGGCCTATGCGATGCTCGCCTGCGCGCGCATCGGCGCGATCCACTCCGTGGTGTTCGCAGGCTTCTCCCCGGACAGCCTCGCCCAGCGCATCAACGACTGCAAATCCAAGGTCATCATCACCGCGGACGAGGGCCTGCGCGGCGGCAAGAAGGTGCCGCTGAAAGCCAATGTCGACGCGGCGCTCGCCAAGGCCGACGGCGTCGACTGGGTCGTCGTGGTCAAGCGCACCGGCGGCAAGGTCGACATGAACCCGTCGCGCGACCTCTGGTATCACGAGGCGGCGGCAATGGTGACGACGGAATGCCCGGTCGAGCACATGCACGCCGAGGACCCGCTGTTCATCCTCTACACCTCGGGCTCGACCGGCCAGCCCAAGGGCGTGCTGCACACCACGGGTGGCTATCTCGTGTTCGCCTCGATGACGCATCAATACGTCTTCGATTATCACGACGGCGACATCTACTGGTGCACCGCCGACGTCGGCTGGGTCACCGGCCACAGCTACATCCTCTACGGTCCGCTGGCGAACGGCGCGACCACGCTGATGTTCGAAGGCGTGCCGAACTACCCGGATAATTCCAGGTTCTGGAACGTCATCGACAAGCACAAGGTCAACATCTTCTACACCGCGCCGACCGCGATCCGCGCGCTGATGCAGTCGGGCGACGAGCCGGTGAAGAAGACCTCGCGCGCGAGCTTGCGTCTGCTCGGCTCGGTCGGCGAGCCGATCAACCCGGAAGCCTGGGAGTGGTATCACCGCGTCGTCGGCGACGACCGCTGCCCGATCGTCGACACCTGGTGGCAGACCGAGACCGGCGGCATCCTGATCACGCCGCTGCCGGGTGCGACCAAGCTCAAGCCCGGCTCGGCAACCCAGCCGTTCTTCGGCGTGGTGCCCGAGATCGTCGATGCCGACGGCAAGGTGCTGGAGGGCGAAACCTCAGGCAATCTCTGCCTCACCCGCTCATGGCCGGGCCAGATGCGCACCGTCTATGGCGACCATGCCCGCTTCGAGCAGACCTATTTCTCGACTTACAAGGGCAAGTACTTCACCGGCGACGGCTGCCGCCGTGATGCCGACGGCTATTACTGGATCACCGGTCGCGTCGACGACGTCATCAACGTCTCCGGGCATCGCATGGGAACCGCGGAAGTCGAGAGCGCGCTGGTGGCGCATGAGAAGGTCTCGGAGGCCGCGGTGGTCGGCTTCCCGCACGATATCAAGGGCCAGGGCATCTATGCCTATGTCACCCTGATGGCCGGCGTGCAGCCGACCGAGGATCTGCGCAAGGAGCTCGTCACCTGGGTGCGCAAGGAGATCGGCCCGATCGCCTCGCCCGACCAGATCCAATTCGCGCCGGGCCTGCCCAAGACCCGTTCCGGCAAGATCATGCGCCGCATCCTGCGCAAGATCGCCGAGGACGAGCCGGGCAGCCTGGGCGACACCTCGACCCTGGCCGATCCCGCCGTGGTCGATGACCTCGTCAAGAACCGGCAGAACCGGAAGCCGGCGTAAGGCTCCGATCCCGAGTCCCGGACGCAGCGCAGCACCTAAGTGGTGCGCTGCTGAGCCGGGGCCCATCCTTCCGTGGAAAGAAAGAACTGGGTCCCGGCTCTGCGCAGCAGCGTTGCACGCTGCAGCGCATCCGGGACACGATACTGCCCCTCCGCGCTACGCCCCCCAGAACAACAGCCGTTCACAGCCTCACGCGCTTGTCAGCGCGCGCGGCGGCGCGCCCGTCCATTTCCCGCCCAGTGTTGTTTTCAGGTCATTTACTTTATTTCGAACATTTCCTTTGTTTCCCCCGCTGGCCGGCCTTCGGTGACCGCGCGTGGAAACCATCCGGTTAACGGGCACGGTTAAGATGTCCCCTCACGAGGACTTGGCGCGGCGGCGATTGCGGGTTCTGCGTCATTTTGGACGATCCGATTGGGGTAAGGGGGAGATCGATGTCGATGAGGATTGCGGTGGCGATGGCCGCCACCATCGGAGCTGGGGTCTTGATGTCGACGGCGGCAGAAGCGCGGCCGGAAATGGTGGGCACGCACCTCGCGGACTATTCGCCGGGCACGATCGTGGTCAAAACCAGCGAGCGCAAACTCTATCTCATTCTCGATAACGGCCATGCCGTGCGTTATCCGGTCGGCGTCGGCAAGGCCGGCAAGCAATGGGCCGGCACCACGAAGATCGACGGCAAGTATCTCAACCCGGCCTGGGCGCCGCCCGCCGAGGTGAAGCGTGACAAGCCCAACATTCCCGACGTGATTCCGGGCGGCTCGCCGCGCAACCCGATGGGTGTCGCGGCGATGACGCTGGCCGGCGGCGAATACGCCATCCACGGCACCAATGTGCCGGGTTCGATCGGCGGCTTCGTCTCCTATGGCTGCATCCGCATGCTCAACGACGACATCACCGATCTCTATGGCCGCGTCTCCGTCGGCACGACGGTGGTCGTGACGCGCTGATCGCCTGAATCAGTCGAGACAGGAGCCGCAGTTGCGACTCCGGCTTCTTCGTTACCAGAATCGCCAGCCCCGCGCGCACCAGCCGTCGCGATGGCCGCCATTGTAGCTGCGCACATGACCGCTCGCGAGCAGCGTAGCCGCGACGTTGGCGGTGCGCTTGGTGGCAACATCGGCGAGAACGCGGCCGTATTTGTCCTGACCGAGATTGTAGACCATCACGCCGCCTTGGCCGAGCAGATTGCGTAGCGCATCGCTGGCGGCCTCCGCCTTGTCCAGCTCGTCCCGGCAGGATGCTTTCATCTCGGGCGCATCGATGCCGCGCAGACGGACGCTTGCGACGAGATTGCGGCCGTCGCGCAGATGCACGCGCGCGAGGAAAGTATCACCGTCGATGGTGCGGACGACCTCGACCGGCTGCCTCACATCGGAATTGCCGGACTGCTTCAGGATGATTTCGGCATCGCGCGACTGTTCGTCATCCACATGCGGAATGGGCCAGATCGTTCCCTGGCGGAAGCCGAGCACGACGGCCGTCACAACGCCGACCACGAACATCCACGGCAACAGTCCGGAGAAGCGACGGCCGAACGGCGAGCCACTGTATGAAGTCCGGTAGGGACGGCTGGGATCGAAGCGCGACATCCGCGCACGCTAGGGCTGAGTCGGCTGAACCGGCAAGATGGCTTGTGAGGAGCGCGTAACGTGCCACTTCAAAAGTCGGAGGCGATGCCCTTGCGCTCCCAGTCGCCGTAGCGGGTCGGCTCCGGACCCTTTGGCCCCTGCACCTCCTTCGGCGCAGCTTCATCACGCGTGGCCGCCGCAGCCTGCCGGCGCGCCTCGGCTTCGGCCAACGCCCGCTGGGCGGCCGGCGACGGCGGCTTGCGATCGGGAAGGGAAGGCTGGTCACTCATCTCGGCAGGTTCCTAGCGCAGGATCACGGGAAGTGCGAGGTCCAATAGCGCATTGCTGAAATGGTCATTGCGGGCTGCAATCGCGAGGCGCCATTCTTACATTTGGCATATTCGCGTGCCAGAGATCAGTCTCTCGAGGCATGCGCCATTGCGGCGGAACTGCCGCTCGCTCAGAACCTTGCTTCCGCATGCCCTCTCAACGTTTTGCTCCTCCGCCCGAAGTGCCAGGCCTTGCGGCACGACGGATTGCCGCCGACATCGTCGACGGCGTGCTGCACAAGCACCGCACACTTGACGATCAGCTCGACGGCAGCGGGGCCCATCCCGGACTGAAGACGCTGGCCGACCGCGACCGGGCGTTGATGCGGCGCCTGGTCGCCACCGTGCTGCGCCGGCTCGGCACGCTCGGCCACGTGCTGTCGCGCCTGCTCGACAAGGGCATTCCCTCCGACGCGCCGCGCGCGCAGAGCGCGCTGCTGATCGGCGCGGCGCAGATCCTCTGGATGGACGTGCCGGATCACGCCGCCGTCGACCTCTCCGTTCGCCTGGTACAGTCCGACCGGCGCGCCGCGCGCTATGCCGGTCTCGTCAATGCCGTGCTGCGCCGCTGCGCGCGCGAGGGCAAGGCGCTGGTCGAGGAAGTCGCCACGCAATCGCTGGACCTTCCGCCATGGCTGCTCGCGCGCTGGAGCGCGCAGTATGGCGAAGCCACCGCACGAGAAATGGCGCTGGCGCTCGGCCACGAGCCCTCGCTCGATCTCACCGTGAAGTCGGATCCCGCGCAATGGGCGAGCCGCCTGCACGGCGAGACGCTGCCGACCGGGACGGTGCGCATGCTGCTGCACGGCTCGGTGACCATGCTGCCCGGCTTCACCGAGGGACAATGGTGGGTGCAGGACGCCGCCGCCGCGCTGCCGGCCCGGCTGTTCGGCGACATCAGGGGCAAGTCCATTGCAGATCTCTGCGCCGCCCCTGGCGGCAAGACCGCGCAACTGGCGCTGGCAGGCGCGCAGGTCACGGCGATCGACCGCTCGCCCGCCCGAGTGGCACGACTGCGCGAGAACCTGGCGCGGCTGTCGCTGCAGGCCGAGACCGTCGTCGCTGACGCCGTGGAATGGGCCGGCCCCGTCGAGAGCTTCGACGGTGTCTTGATCGATGCGCCCTGCACCTCGACCGGCACGATCCGCCGCCATCCCGATGTGGCCTGGCTGCGGCAGGAATCCGACATCGCCCCCCTGGCCGCACTCCAGCAACGGCTGCTGCGAAAATCGGTGTCGCTGCTCAAGCCGGGCGGTACGCTGATCTACTGCACTTGCTCGCTGGAACCCGAAGAGGGCGAGCAGGCCGTGGCGACGCTGCTGGCGGCCGAGCCTGCGCTTCGCCGCGTCCCGATCGAGGCGTCGGAAGTCGCGGGCCTGGACGAAATCCTCACGCCGGAGGGCGATCTGCGCACCCTGCCCTGCCATTTGCCGAACGCCGATCCCAAGCTCGGCGGACTCGACGGATTTTTCGCGGCCCGGCTCGTTAAATCCTGATTTTGCACTGGATTTTGCGACGTAGCGCTGATTCGCGCCGTTCAAGGTGGTGTCAGACGACCGATTTTGGGATTAATAGGGATTCGTCGCTAATCCTCTCCCCCTTCAAGGCAAGGCGTGTCGGTCGCTCAACGCAGACGTATCTCGACGCTGGTCATGAACCGCTTCGCGCGGAACATGCTCGCGCGCGCGAGCGGCGGTTCGGTTGCGCTGTCGCGAGTCTGGCCCAGCCGCACCGACCGGCTGATCATCGCGCCGCACGATCTGCGCACCGCGGATGCGACCCGCGCCGCCGAAATCTATGCCGGTCGCTTCGTCTTCGCCGGCAAGATCGTCAATTGCCACGGCCGCTCGATCTTCGATCTCGAGCCGCCGTCGGAGGATTGGGAGGTTGCGCTGCTCGGCTTCGGCTGGCTGCGCCATCTGCGCGCCGCCGACACCGCGCTGACACGGGCGAATGCGCGCGCTCTGATCGAGGACTGGATCGCCAACCCCGCCAACAAGCGTCGCCCGGTCGCGCGCCGCGCCGACGTGCTGGCGAGGCGCGTGATCTCGCTGCTGTCGCAGGCGCCGCTGGTGCTGAGCGAGACCGACAACAAATTCTACCGCCGTTACTTGCGCGCCCTCGCACGCGAGATCCGCTTCCTGCGCTACACCATGGTCGACATTCCGGACGGAGTGCCGAAGCTGCAGGTGCTGATCGCGCTGTGTTATGCGGCGCTGTGTCTTGCCAACCAGACGCGTCACATCCGCAGCGCATCGAAGAAGCTGTCGGACGAATTGCAGCGGCAGATCCTGCCCGATGGCGGACACATCTCCCGCAACCCGGGCGCGCTGATCGAACTCCTGATCGACCTCTTGCCGCTGCGGCAGACTTTTGCCGCACGCAACATCGCGCCGCCGCCGGCGCTTCTCAACGCAATCGACCGCATGATGCCGATGCTGCGCTTCTTCCGGCACGGCGACGGCAATTTCGCGCTGTTCAACGGCATGAGCGCGACATCTTCGGATCTGCTCGCCACGCTGCTCGCCTATGACGACACCCACGGCGCGCCGATGGCCAACATGCCGCATACCGGCTTTCAGCGCCTCGATGCCGGCCAGACCACTGTGATCATCGACACCGGCCCGCCGCCGCCGGCCGGCGTCAGTCACGACGCCCATGCCGGCTGCCTGTCGTTCGAGTTGTCCTCCGGCATCAGCCGGATCGTCACCAATTGCGGCATGCCGACCACCGGCCGCGACAATTGGCGGCCGTTCGCACGCGGCACCGCGGCGCATTCCACGCTGACCTATCACGACACCTCGTCCTGCCAGTTCATCGAGATGTCGGCGATGAAGCGCCTGTTGCACGGCTCGCCCGTCACCAGCGGACCCGTCGAGGTCGAGAGCTATCGCGAGATCGTGCAGAACGGCACGCTGCTCACGACCTCGCATGACGGTTACCTCTCGAAATTCGGCGCGATCCACCGCCGCGTGCTGATGATCGCCAATGACGGCGCGCGCATCGACGGCGAGGACACGCTGTCGCCGCCGCAAGGAGGGCGCTTCAAGGGCGCGAATGCCGATTTCGCGCTGCGCTTCCATCTGCATCCCGCCGTGAAGGCCAGCCGGCTCTCGGACGCCCGCGGCGTGATGCTGGTGCTGCCGAACCGCGACGTCTGGACCTTTGAAGCATTGGACGACAAGGTCGACCTCGAGGACAGCGTATTCCTGGCCGGCAATGACGGCCCGCGCCGCACCGCGCAGATCGTGATCCGGCAGGATGCGCGGCAGGCGCCCTCGATCCGCTGGAGTTTTGTGCGTTCGACCGCCTCGCCGGCGGTGACCAATGCCCGCCGGAATGCGCGCCGCGAGCCGGAACTCCCGCTGTAGACGTGCGATTCAGTCCGATCCGGCCGTTGTGAAAACGGCCGAAAGCTGCTATCGAGCCGTCGCTCGCGCGACTGGCGACCTTGGATGGAGCACCATCGGGAAGCGCGGGCCACATCCGCCGCGCGCCTGGGCATAGACACTCCTTAAGACAGAGGATCTTGCTCATGACTGACCATCCCCGCCGCGTCACCCGCGCTCTTCTCTCCGTCTCCGACAAGACCGGCCTGATCGAGTTCGCCAAGGCGCTGGCCGCGCATGGTGTCGAGCTGGTCTCGACCGGCGGCACCGCGAAAGCGATCGCCGCCGCCGGTCTCAAGGTGAAGGACGTCTCCGACCTCACCGGCTTCCCCGAGATGATGGACGGCCGCGTCAAGACGCTGCATCCGAAGGTGCATGGCGGCCTGCTCGCGATCCGCGACAACAAGGAGCATGCGGAGGCGATGAAGGCGCACGGCATCGCGCCGATCGACCTGCTCGTCGTCAACCTCTATCCGTTCGAAGCCACCGTCGACAAAGGTGCCGGCTTCGAAGACTGCATCGAGAACATCGACATCGGCGGCCCCGCGATGATCCGGGCCGCCGCCAAGAACCATGACGACGTCGCCGTCGTGGTCGAGGCGCAGGACTATCAGGCCGTGCTCGACGAGCTCGCCGCCAACAAGGGCGCGACCACGCTGAAGCTGCGCCGGCGGCTTGCGGCAAAGGCCTATGCACGCACCGCGGCCTATGACGCCGCGATCTCGAACTGGTTCAACCGGCAGCTCGAGATCGACGCGCCCGACTTCCGCGCCTTCGGCGGCAGGTTGATCCAGTCGCTGCGCTACGGCGAGAACCCGCACCAGACCGCGGCGTTCTATGCGACGCCCGACAAGCGCCCGGGCGTCTCGACCGCGCGGCAGCTTCAGGGCAAGGAGCTCTCCTACAACAACATCAACGACACCGATGCGGCCTATGAATGCATCGGCGAGTTCGACACCAGGCGCACCGCGGCCTGCGTCATCGTCAAGCACGCCAATCCCTGCGGCGTTGCCGAAGGCGCGAACCTGGTCGAGGCCTATCGCAAGGCGCTGGCCTGCGATTCCACCTCGGCCTTCGGCGGCATCATTGCGATGAACCGCGCGCTCGACGCCGACACCGCGCGGGAGATCACCAAGATCTTCACCGAGGTGATCATTGCGCCCGACGCCACCGAGGAAGCGATCGCCATCATCGGCGGCAAGAAGAATTTGCGCCTCTTGCTCGCCGGCAGCCTGCCCGACCCGCGCGCGCCGGGCCTGACCGCCAAGACGGTGGCCGGCGGCCTGCTGGTGCAGAGCCGCGACAACGCCGTGGTCGACGACATGACCTTCAAGGTCGTGACCAAGCGGGCGCCGACCGAGGCCGAGATGCGCGACCTCAAATTCGCGTTCCGCGTCGCCAAGCACGTCAAGTCCAACACCATCATCTACGCCAAGGATCTCGCCACCGTCGGCATCGGCGCGGGCCAGATGAGCCGGGTGGACTCCGCCCGGATCGCGGCGCGCAAGGCGCAGGACGCGGCGAACGAGCTGAAGCTCGCCGAGCCGCTCACCAAGGGTTCGGTGGTGGCCTCGGATGCCTTCTTCCCGTTCGCCGACGGCATGCTCGCCTGCATCGAGGCCGGCGCCACCGCCGTGGTGCAGCCCGGCGGCTCCATGCGCGACGACGAAGTGATCAAGGCCGCCGACGAGCACGGCATCGCCATGGTGTTCACGGGCACGCGGCACTTCAGGCATTGAGCCGCTAGCAAGAACGTCGACGATCCCGTCAAGGCCGTCATTGCGAGCGTAGCGAAGCAATCCAGATCTTTCCGCAGAGGCAGTCTGGATTGCTTCGTCGCTTCGCTCCTCGCAATGATGAAAGTAAATCGCGTCGTGCGACTACTCCCGCACCCGCATCAACAATCCCAGCCCCGCGACGAAGAACACCACCAGCACGGCCATGCCGGCTTTCTGGCTAGCGGTCGCAGCCGTAATCATGCCGATCAGCAGTGGCCCGGTGAAGGACGTCACCTTCCCGGTCAGCGCGAACAGGCCAAAATACTGCGCGATACGGTCTTTCGGTGCGAGGCGGATCAAGAGCGTGCGTGAGGCGGCCTGCAGTGGACCGCCGGCCGCGCCGATGAGGCAGCCCAACACCAGATAGGCGCGCTCGGCCGCGCTCGAGAACAAGGGCGCGCCGGCTTGCGGCGGCGTCACCTTGACGAACAACACGCTATCCTTGTCGACAAGGAGGATCGCCGCCACCGACAGCAGCAGCAGCAGCAGGCTGCCGGCGATGACGCGCTGCGGCCCGAGACGATCATCCAACTTGCCGCCGAACCATGCGCCGAACGCGCCGGTGATCGCGAGCATGATGCCGAAGGTGCCGATCTGGATGGTGTGCCAGCCGAACGTGCCCGCGGCATAAATGCCGCCGAAGGCGAACAGCGACACCAGGCCGTCGGTGTAGATCATGTTGGCGAGCAGGAACGCCGCGAGCGACTTCTGCTTCGGCAGGCCTTTGATCGATCGCTTCAGCTCCGACAATCCTTCGTGCAGGGCGTCGCGCAGCGGGCGTTTCGCCGGGTAATCCGGCGTGAACAGGAACAGCGGCGTCACGAAGATCACGAACCATATTCCGGTCAGCGGTCCGACGATGCGATCGCCCTGATGGCTGACCGGATCGAGCCCGAACAACGGCGTCAGGCCCAGCAATGTGCGGCCGGTCTCGGGATTGGCGGCGAGGAGGCCGAGCACGATGATCAGGCTGACGATGCCGCCGACATAGCCGGTCGCCCAGCCGGTGCCGGAGAGCCGGCCGATTCGCTCCGGCGGCACCAGGGTCGGCATCATCGCGTTGTTGAAGACGGTGGCGAATTCCGCACCGACGCTGGCGAGCGCGACCGCAGTGAGCAGCAGAGGAATGATGGCGTGATCGCCGGGCCTGCCGATCCATAGCGTGCACGATGCCAGCACCAGCACCACGCCGAATCCCGCGATCCACGGCTTCCTTCGGCCAGAGGCATCCGCGATGGCCCCCAGCACCGGCGACAACAGCGCGATCGCAAGTCCCGCAGCCGCCATCGCAAATGCCCACAGCGATTGGCCGGCGGCGGGATTCGGTGCAATGCTGGTGGCGAAATAGGGCGCGAACACGAAGGTCGTGATCAACGTGAAATAGGGCTGCGCGGCCCAATCGAAGAAGAGCCAGCTGACGACGGCAGCGTGCGGCGGATAGGTCCGCTGCGCATCGACCATGCGCGCATCCGGGGCGATCGTCGTCATCACGCAGGCCTCATCACGAACAGTTTTGCCTCTGTTGAGCCAAACCGTATAGCATTGCAGCGAGGCGTGTGAACCGGTTCGAAGCCCCAGCGGAAATTTGATCATGTCGTCATATTCGACTCGGCGGACATTTTTCGCTTTCGTGGCCGCTCTGGCGTTCGGTCTCGCACCCGCGACGGCCCAGGATGCGCGACAGGCCTATGTTCCAGCCGCGCCCGACACGGTCCGCGCCATTGCCGCCGAGCACGGCATGGTGGTCGCGCAGGAGAAGCTATCCGCGCAAGTCGGTGCCGAGATCCTGCGGCGCGGCGGCAATGCGGTCGATGCTGCAGTCGCGACCGGCTTTGCGATGGCCGTGACCTATCCACGCGCCGGCAATATCGGCGGCGGCGGCTTCATGGTGATCCATTCCGCCGACCGCAACGAAGACATCACGATCGATTACCGCGAGACGGCGCCGGCGGCGACCACGCCGCAGATCTTCCTCGGCGCCGACGGCAAGCCAGATCCGGCGAAGTCACGGGATTCCGCGCTCGGCGTCGGCGTGCCCGGCACGGTCGCGGGACTCAGTCTGGCACTGGAGAAATACGGTTCGGGCCAGTTTACGCTGGCGCAATTGCTCGAGCCTGCGATTGCGCTCGCCCGCGATGGCTTCGTCGTCAGTGACGACATCGCCGATACGCTGCCCGGTTGGCACCGACGGCTGGCACGCTGGCCTTCCGCCGCCAAAATCTTTTCGCGGCCCGATGGCACGCCGCTTCGTGAGGGCGACAGGCTGGTCCAGGGCGAGCTCGCCGAAACGCTGTCGGCCGTCGCTGCACAGGGCCCGCGCGGTTTCTATGAGGGACCGGTCGCGGAGAAGCTCGCCAAAGCCGTGGCTGATGCCGGCGGCATCATGACGCCCGGCGATTTGAAGGCGTACCAGGCCGTGATCCGGGCGCCGGTGCGGGGCACCTATCGCGGCTACGACATCGTGTCGATGCCGCTGCCTTCGTCCGGTGGCACCGTCTTGGTGGAAACGCTCAACATCCTCGAGGGCTTTCAGCTTGCCGATTTGAAGCAGGGATCGCCGGCATCGCTGCATCTCCTGATCGAGGCGATGAAGCGGGCCTATGCGGACCGCGCGCGCTATCTCGGCGATCCCGCCTTCGTCAACGCGCCGATCGAGACGCTCACCGCGAAGGACTACGCCGCCAAGCTGCGCTCCGGCATCCCGGCCGATCGCGCCACGCCGTCGAAAGAACTCGCTGCCGCGGCCCCCTCGCCGCGCGAGGGCAGCAACACCACGCATTTCTCCGTGGTGGATTCCCGCGGCAACGCCGTCAGCAACACTTACACGCTGAACTTCAGCTACGGCGTCGGCCTCGTTGCCGACGGCACCGGCGTGCTGCTCAACAACGAGCTCGACGATTTCACCGCCGCGGTCGGCGCCTCCAATGCCTATGGCCTCGTCGGCTTCGAGGCCAATCTGCCCGGACCCGGCAAACGTCCGCTGTCGTCAATGTCGCCGACCATCGTGCTCAGGGACGGCAAGCCGGTGCTGGTGACGGGCTCGCCCGGCGGCAGCCGCATCATTTCCGGCGTGCTGCAGGTGATCGTGAACGTCCTGGACTACAAGATGGATGTTGCCGCCGCCGTCGCAGCGCCACGGCTGCATCACCAATGGTTGCCTGACGAAGTGCGCGTCGAGCGCGGCTTTCCCAACGACGTGCTGCTCGAGCTGAAAGCTATGGGTCATGCGATCGTCGAGCCGATGGGGCAGACATCGGCCAATTCGATTCTCGTGACGCCGAACGGGCCGCTCGGCGCGCCCGACCCCCGCACGCGGGGCGCAGAAGCGGCCGGCCATTGACCACGTCCGTTGCATGGCACGAGCGCAGGATGCGGCTAAGCAGCATTGGTGCTCGTTGATACCAGGGCCGCGCACCCGGTCCTCATCCTGAGGGCCCGCCAACGGCGGGCGTCTCGAAGGATGGCCACAGGCGAGATCGCTCCCATATGCGATTGCCTGCGGAATGACGGGAGAGAGATTTACCGCCCCACCTCGTACGGCCCACCCTTTTCCAGCGCACGCGCATAGGCCGGGCGGGCGTGGATGCGCTCGAGGAATGCCATCGCCTTGGGATGGCCCTGCTCGAGCCCGCCGCGCGCTTGCGCCGCTTCGAGCGGGAAGCTCATCTGGATGTCGGCTGCGGTGAATTCGTTGCCGGCGAACCACTCGCTCTTCGCAAGCTCGCCTTCCCAGTAGTCCATGTGCTGCTTGAGCTGCGGATTGACCAGCGTGGTCAGCGCCTGGTTCGAGACCTTGCGCACCAGCGGACGAAGCAGCGCCGGCGCGCGCTTCGGCATCAGCGTGAACAGCAGCTTCAGCAGCAGCGGCTGCATCGCCGACCCCTCGGCATAGTGCAGCCAATAGGTGAAGCGCAGCCGCTCCGGCGTGTTCGGCGGCGGAATCAGCCGGCCATTGCCGTAAGTCCCGATGAGATATTCGATGATCGCACCCGACTCGGCGATAATGTTGCCGTTGTCGGTGATGACGGGCGACTTGCCGAGCGGGTGGATGGCGCGCAGCTCCTTCGGCGCGCGCATGTCCGGCTGGCGCTGGTAGCGCACGATCTCATAGGGCACGCCCAGCTCCTCGAGCAGCCACAGCACGCGCTGCGAGCGGGAATTGTTGAGGTGGTGAACGGTCAGCATCGGTGTGGTCCCCAAGGTAGCCGCGGTGGTCAAGCGTGGTCGGTCGGCGGCGCCGTTCGTGCCAGCCCGGGGGCACAATGTCGAGCCGTGGCTGCGGATATTTTCACCCGGGTATATTGACCTTGATAATTTACCCGGGTATAAAATGGCCCCGACGTCATCAATATGGCAATGATTTCAATGCAAAGGACTTTCACCGCCTTCCAGGGACCGCGTCGCTTGGTGTCCGGACCCGCAGGCGAAGTCGCGCTGGTGGTCAAGCGGGTGGCGCCACGGCCGGACGAGGCCATCGTCATCTTCGAGGACGCCACGGGCCGATCGATCGACTTCGATCTGCGCGGCGGGGATCGCGAGGTGCTGGCGCGGCTGGCCAAGCTTGTCCCGCCGCCGGTTGAGGAGAGCACACCGCCGAGCGAGCCGCGCGGCCGCGGCCGACCCAAGCTCGGCGTGGTTGCGCGCGAGGTGACGCTGTTGCCGCGGCACTGGGAGTGGCTCGGCGCGCAGCCGGGCGGCGCCTCGGTCGCGCTGCGCAAGCTCGTCGACGAGGCGAGGCGCGCGAGCGGCGACAAGGACCGCGAGCGGCAGGCGCGCGATGCTGCCTATCACTTCATGTCGACCATGGCCGGCAATCTGCCGCGGTTCGAGGAAGCTTCGCGGGCGCTGTTCGCAGATGACCGGCGGCGCTTCACCGCACTGATCGCCGACTGGCCGGCCGACATCCGCGACCACATCGTCAAGCTCGCCTACAGCGACCGCGCGTAGATCGCGCGGCGCTCTTCACAAACCCATCGATGGCCGAGCCGCGCATTGCGCGGCAACGGCTCCGCACGCCCTGACGAAAGACACATTCATGTCCACCACCAAACCGCTTTGGACAACATTCCTCCGCTTCCTCGCGCCCTTGATGCTGAGCAACGCGCTGCAATCGCTGTTCGGCACCGTCAGCAACGTCTATCTCGGCCAGATGATCGGCGTCGACGCGCTGGCAGCGGTCTCGGTGTTCTTCCCCGTGATGTTCTTCCTGTTCGCCTTCGTCATGGGCCTCAGCACCGGCGCGACCGTCCTGATCGGCCAGGCCTTCGGCGCGCGCGAGCACGACAAGATCAGCAGCATCGCGGGCACGACGCTTGCGATCGGCCTTCTGCTCTCCACTTCGGTTGCGCTGATCGGCGGGCTCTTCAGCCGTCCGCTGATGATGGCGCTCGCCACGCCCGCGGACATTCTCGATCAGGCCAGCGCATATGCGCGGATCATGCTGCTCACCATGCCGCTGGGCATCGTCTTCCTGCTGATGACGGCGATGATCCGCGGCATCGGCGACGCGCTGACGCCGCTGCTGGCGCTGGCGCTGTCGACCGCGATCGGCCTGATCCTGACGCCGATGCTGATCCATGGGTCGTTCGGATTGCCCGCGGCTGGCATCGCCAGCCCGGCATGGGCGGCCGCGATCGCGAACGCGCTCACGTTGATCGCGCTCGCCGTCTATCTGCGGCGGAAGAAGCACGCGCTCGCGCCGGACGCGGCTCTGCTGCGTCAGTTGCGGCTCGATGGCGCCATGCTCGGCAAGATTCTCGGCATCGGATTGCCGAGCGCCATCGGCATGGTGGTGATGGCGATCGCGGAGCTGGTCCTGCTCGGCCTCGTCAACGGCTTCGGGTCGGACGCGACGGCGGCCTACGGCGCCGTCAACCAGGTGATGGGCTACACGCAGTTCACGGCGATGTCGATTTCGATCGCGGTCTCGATCCTCGGCGCGCAGGCGGTCGGCGGCGGCGACAGAACCCGGCTCGACGGCATCGTGCGGACCGGGCTCGCTTTCAACTTCGTCCTGACCGGCGGGCTCGTGGCGCTGATCTATCTGGCGCCGCGCGCTATCCTCGGCATCTTCATCACCGACGCCGCCGTGCTCGATCTGGCGAAAGGCCTGCTCGACATCGCCCTGTGGAGCTCGGTGCCGTTCGGCCTGGCCACGGTGTTCTCCGGGGCCATGCGCGCGGCGGGCGTCGCGCTGACGCCGATGCTGCTCTCGATCTTCGCCATTGTCGCGATCGAGCTGCCGGCCGCGGTGATCCTGAGCCGCACGATCGGCCTTGAGGGCGTATGGGCCGCCTATCCCATCGTGTTCTGCGCTATGTTCGTTTTGCAGATGGGCTATTACCTCGCGGTCTGGCGCAAGCGCGCGATCCAGCGTCTGATCTAACGCTCAAAGTATTACGACCATCATTAAACGGTGGACCTGTGGCGCGCCCTGCGCCACAATAGAGGAAAAGCCAGACCAGAAAGTCAGGTCAGGGAGAACGAGTTTGACCCGCATTGCCCCGCAGTTGCTGTTCGATTTCGGCAGCCCGAACGCCTATCTCAGCCATCTCGCGATCCCCGCGATCGAGCAGCGCATCGGCGTCAAGTTCGAATACGTTCCGATCCTGCTCGGCGGCATCTTCAAGTCGACCAACAACAGGTCGCCGGCCGAGACGCTCGCCGGGATCAAGAACAAGCGTGAATTCCAGCAGGTCGAGACCGAACGCTTCATCAAGCGCTTCAAAGTCCAGCCCTATGTCTGGAATCCCCATTTCCCCGTCAACACGCTGAACCTGATGCGCATGGCGATCGCGGCGCAAGCGGAAGGCGTGTTCGAGGCCTATGTCGAGGCCGCCTTCCACCACATGTGGCGCGAACCGAAGAAGATGGACGATCCTGAAGTCGTGGCGAAGGCGCTGGCGTCCTCCGGCCTCGATGCCCAGAAGCTGTTCGCCCGCGCGCAGAAGCCCGAGGTGAAGGGCAAGCTGATCAGGAACACCGAGGAGGCCGTCGCCCGCGGCGCGTTCGGCTCGCCGACCTTCTTCGTCGGCAACGAGATGTTCTTTGGCAAGGAACAGCTCCGCGAAGTCGAGGAGATGGTGTCGGGGAAGTGAAGCGCGCGAATGGCGAGTAGCGAATAGCGAGTGGAAATCGCGCTCACTATTCGCTACTCCCTATTCGCCATTCGCCAATAATCGAACGGAGTTGTCTCATGCGTATCCTCGTGGTTGGCGCCGGCGCCATCGGCGGCTATTTTGGTGGCAGGCTGTTGCAGGCCGGCCGCGACGTCACCTTCCTGGTCCGTCCGCGCCGGGCCGGCGAGCTCGCCAGTGCCGGGCTCGTCATCAAGAGCCCGAATGGCGATGTGACCTTGAAGAATCCGCCGACCGTGCAGGCCGACGCGCTCAAGGACAAGTTCGACGTCGTGCTGCTCAGCTGCAAGGCGTTCGATCTCGACGACGCCATCAAGTCGTTCGCGGCCGCCGTCGGGCCGAACACCGCGATCATCCCCATGCTGAACGGCATGAAGCATCTCGACATTCTCGACCAGACCTTCGGCGCCGAGCGTGTGCTCGGCGGCCTCTGCGCCATCGCCGCGACCTTGAACGAGCAGCGTGAGGTGGTGCAGCTTCAGCCTATGCAGGCGATCAGCTACGGCGAGCGCGACGGCAAGCTGTCCGATCGCGTCAAGGCGATCGACGAAGCCTTCAGGAGCGGCATCACCGGCGCCGCCGCCAGCCAGAACATCATGCAGGACATGTGGGAGAAGTGGGTGTTCCTCTCCTCGCTCGCAGCATCCACCAGCCTGATGCGGACCTCTGTCGGCAACATTCTAGCAGCGCCCGGCGGCCGGGATTTCCTGCTCGGCATGCTGGATGAGACCAGCGCGATCGCTAGCGCGTCGGGCTACCCGCCGGGCGGGCCGTTCTTCGAGCGGGTGAAGGGCAACCTCACCACCGAAGGATCGCCGATGACGGCGTCGATGTTCCGCGACATCAAGGCCGGCCTGCCGGTCGAGGCCGATCACGTCATCGGCGACCTCATCGCGCGCGCCGACGCCGCCAAGGTGCCGGTGCCGAAGTTGCGGATCGCCTACACGCATTTGAAGGCGTATGAGAAGCAGCGGCTGGGGTAGCTGCGGACCACACACTCGGTGTCGTCCCGGGGCGCGCGGAGCGCGAACCCGGGACCCATAACCACAGAGAGTAGTTATGGAGCGAAGTGGTGACTCCGAGTCTTCGCAAAAACGCCATCCTGTGGCTATGGATCCCGGGTTCGCGCTTTGCGCGCCCCGGGATGACGAGCCGTGTTTGCATCCTGCGCTACTTCAAATGCGCGAGATAGTGCGAGACGGCGGTGATTTCTTCGTCGCTCATGCGATAGGCGACATCGACCATCGCGGCGACGCCGTTGCCGATGCGCTGGCCGGCCTTGTAGTCGTGCAGCGCCTTGACGAGATATTCCTCGCGCTGGCCCGCGAGCCGCGCCACCGCCTTGGTGCCGGCGTAGCTGTCCGTATGGCACGAAGCACAGCGGCGACCGGCGGCCACCTGCGCGCCCTTTTTCGACAGGTCCGGATCTTTGTCCTCCACCCCTTTCGGCGGCGCAAGCTGCGAGAAGTAAGCCCCGAAGTTGCGGATGTCCTCGTTGGTAATCTCCTCGGCGATCGGCTTCATTTGCTCGTTCTTGCGCGCGCCGGCGCGGAAGAACACCAGCTGCCACTGGATGAATTGATCGGGCTGCCCGGCGAGCGAGGGGACGTTCTCGGTTTGCGAAATGCCGTTCTCGCCGTGACAGCCGGAGCAGGCGGCGGCCTTGTCCTTGATCGCGGAACTATCGGCAGCACCCGCCGGAACGGCTCCGAGCGCCAGGAGCGCAAGCGCGCTGATTGCGTGCGAGATGAACTGCCGGCGCATGATGGAATTCCGATCTGATCAACTGCGTCGCTTCCGGGGCATGCGGAGCACATGCCCTGGATCCATAACCACGGCTTGGGGTTATGGGTTCCGGACTTGCGCTGGCGCGCAATCCGGAACGACGGCATCTGCTTTGAAATGAAGGAGGCTGCGACGGTCGCCCGCTCGCAGCCTCTCCGTGACGTCGCGTTACTTCTTGCTGTAGCTGATGCGATAGATCGCGCCGGCCCAGTCGTCGGCAACCAGGATCGATCCGTCCTTGGCAAGAAGAATGTCGTTGGGACGGCCGAGATAGCCCTGGTCGCCCTCGAGCCAGCCGGAGGCGAAGATCTCCCGCTTGGGATTCTTGCCGTCCGGCCCGACGATCACACGCACGATGCGTGCGCCCTGGTACTTGTGGCGATTCCAGGAGCCATGCTCGGCGATCAGGATGTTGTTCTTGTACTCGGGCGGAAACTGGTCGCCGGTATAGAACTTCATGCCGAGCGGAGCGACATGGGCGCCGAGATTCAGCACCGGTGGCGTGAACTCGGAGCACTTGTGGCCCATCGCGAACTTGTCATCAGGCAGATTGCCCTGGTGGCAATAGGGATAGCCGAAATGCTCGCCGATCCGGTTGATCATGTTCAGCTTGTCCGAGGGCAGATCATCGCTGATCCAGTCGCGGGCATTCTCGGTGAACCAGAGCTTGCCGGTACGCGGATCGACGTCGCCGCCGACCGAGTTGCGCACGCCGAGCGCCCAGATCTCCGCGTTGCCGGTCTTGGGATCGACGCGCCGGATCTGCGAGACGCTGGTCGGCGGGATGCCGATATTGAAGGGCGGCCCGAACGGCAGGAAGAACCAGCCTTCCTTGTCGACCGCGATGTACTTCCAGCCATGCGCGGCATAGGACGGCATGTCGTCATAGACGACCTTGCCGTCGCCGGGATTGTCGAGCTTGTTTTCGATGTCGTCGTAGCGGATCAACTTGTCGACCGCGATGACGTACAGCGCGCCGTCCTTGACGGCGAGCCCCGTGGGCATGTTCAGCCCCTTGAGGATGGTCTTGACCTCTTTCTTCCCGCCACTGTCCTTGATGGCATAGACGTTGCCGAGGCCGAACGAACCGACGAACAGGGTGCCCTTGTCGCCCCAGGCCATCTGACGCGCCGCCAGCACGCCCGAGGCGTAGACCTCGATCTTGAAACCCGCCGGCAGCTTGATCTTCTTGATGATGTTGGCGAGCTCGGCGTCGGAGGCGCCGGTCGGCGGACCCGAGGGCGGCGCGAGACCCTTCTGCGCCTCGGTCTCGTCGCCCAGGAACCAGTCATCCGGCGGATGGGTCCAGAACTCCTTGGTGCCGGATTCGTATTTCTTCAGCGCCCGGTTCTTGTCCTGCTGCTGCGCATTGCCGGCGCTGGTCCCCGCGAGAAGAGCAGCCGCTGCAAGCGCCAGAACGGATTGAAAGACGGATCTATGGAATGTCATCGCGTCACTCCCCTGAGGCAGCCGTAAGGGCTGCGCATTATTTTCTTTTGCTAGTCGAGAGGCGAAGTTTTGGTCCGTCGTAACGACAGACGCAAAAAAAGGTTAGCACATCTGCAAGCGCTGAGAAGCGCGGCACATGCACCGCGGTTGCGCGGCATAAAAATTGAGACGGAATGTCAACGAGGCCAAACGCGCGGCGAGGGCGGTCTCGCTGCAACGCGGAATCAAGACGGCGCACGCCTCATGTGCGGGCAGGGAGGAGGCCGGACTACACAAAACGCGAAAACAACCCCATGCACAGTAGAACGGCGCAAGCCGCGCTGCTCGGGGTGAGACCCGGCAGGCATTTGACCTGTCGACCAAAATATCAATCGCGGCGCTCAACCGGCGACCGGGTAGGGTCCATCGTCGAACACCGTGTCATGATAGCCTTTCGAGCCGATCTCGCGCGCCAGCGCACTGCGAAAATCGCGACCCTCGCGCAGGCTGCGTAGCACATGCGCGAAGTCGAATTCGGGCCGCCAGCCCAGCTCGCGCCGCGCGCGTTCGTTGACATTGACGCGGTCGATCTCGGGAAACAGGTTCCAGCCGCGCGCCGCATAGAGCTGGGCGCAATCCGGATAGAGTTCGCGCACGACGCTGGCGGCATCGCGTGCAAGCGCGGCGAGATGGCGCGGCTCGAACGGGCTGGTCGCCGAAATGATGTAACGGGCGAAACCGATCTTTGGCGCGCGCTCGACGGCGAGCAGGTGGGCGCTCACCGCGTCCGCGATATCCAGCCGGCGATAGAGCAGCTCGTTGGCCTGCGCGTTGTCCAGAGTGTAAGCCGACCGCATCGCGGGATCGTCGTCGTCCTCCGGAAAGAAACGCGAGGTCCGCAACACCGCGACCGGCAGTCCGCGCTCGCGGAAGAACAGCTCGCACAGCGTCTCCGCCATCAGCTTGGTGGTGCCGTAGATATTTTTCGGAACGGGCGGCAGGTCCTCGGTGACCCAGACCGCCGCCTGTCCCGCCTCGGGCCGAAGCTGCGATCCGAACGCGCTGGTGGTGCTGGTGAAGACGAAGCTCTTCACACCGGCCGCCGCGGCCGCCTCGAGCAGATTGAGCGTGCCTGATACGTTGGTGTCGACGAAATCCTGCTTGCCGTGGGTCGCGACATGCGGCTTGTGCAGCGTCGCGGTGTGGATCACCGCCGTGACGCCGTCCATCTGGCGCCGCACGAAACCAGGATCGACGATCGAGCCGACCGCGTCGGTGAAGGGCGATGGCTTCAGATCGAGCCCGCGCGCGGGCGCCCCGCGACGCTGGAGCGTCCGCAAGACGGCCTCCCCGAGGTGACCCGCGCTGCCCGTAACCAGGATTGTCATTGCATCCCCAAGACAACCGCCGGCGGCGTGGAGAACCACGTTTCCGACCGGATCAGCTGGATGCTCTGGGAAAAATTGGAGCGGGCGAAGGGGCTCGAACCCTCGACCCCGACCTTGGCAAGGTCGTGCTCTACCACTGAGCTACACCCGCATCCTGTGTCGGTCGCGTGACGCGCCGGCAACGGCTGTCGTATGCCAAAAGCGGGAGGGGAATGCAACAGCTACCGGCGGCATAGATGCGCAATCCGGGGCCCAATATCGACCCCTGATGCGGCCAAACAGCCCGAAAACGCCCCGGAACCGGCGAATCGGCGGCGGCGGATTGAAATTCGGCCCATTCGGCCCAATCTAGGAGCCGACAGCGCAGCATAGGAAGCGGCGGCATGCTAAAGAGCCGCCATTCCGGACATCAGACGAGGGGATCCCGTGACGATCATCGACCAGGGTAACGGAGCCGCAAACCCGGCCGCCGCAGATCTGATCAAGGACACCACCACCCAGACCTTCGTGAAGGACGTCATCGAGGAATCGAAGCGCCAGCCGGTGCTGATCGATTTCTGGGCGGAGTGGTGCGGCCCCTGCAAGCAGCTCACGCCCGTGCTGGAAAAGGCGGTCAGGGCGGCCAAGGGCAAGGTCAAGCTGGTCAAGATGAACATCGACCAGCACCCGGCGATCCCCGGCCAGATGGGCATCCAGTCGATCCCGGCCGTGATCGCCTTCGTCAACGGCCAGCCGGCCGACGGCTTCATGGGCGCGGTGCCCGAGAGCCAGCTCAATGCCTTCATCGAAAAGCTGACCAAGGGCGTCGTCGCGCCGGGCGAGGTCAACGTCGCCGAGATCGTGCAGGAGGCCGAGGCGGTGCTCGCCGAGGGCGACGCGGCTGCGGCAGCGCAGATCTATGCCGAAGCGCTCCAGCATGATTCGACCAATATCGCGGCCCTGGCCGGCCTTGCGAAGTGCTACGCCGTCGCCGGTGCGATGGAGCAGGCCAAGCAGACGCTGGCCATGGTGCCGGAATCCAAGCGCAACGACCCCGCGGTGAAGGCCGTGCAGACCACGATCGATCTCGCCGAGCAGGCCCAGTCGCTCGGACCGGTAGCGGAGCTGGAACAGAAAGTCGCCGCAAACCCGCTCGATCATCAGGCCCGATTCGACCTGGCGACCGCGCTCAACGCGCAAGGCGACCGCACTGCTGCCACCGCGCAGCTGCTCGAGATCGTCAAGCGCGACCGCAAGTGGAACGATGACGGTGCCCGCAAGCAGCTGGTGCAGTTCTTCGAGGCCTGGGGCGGCACGGATGATGCAACCGTCGAGGGACGCAAGCGCTTGTCGACGATCCTGTTTTCGTAAGGCCCTCATTTGAGCATGATCTGCTCGGAAAACCGCTGCACGCTTTTCCGGATCATGCGCTAGCAAGGCCAGGGGGACCGGGCAGATGCCGATCAATATCGAATATCGCGGCCCCGCCGACCTCCCGGAGATCATTCCGGTGTTTCCGCTGCCGGGCGCGCTGCTGCTGCCGCGCGGCCAGATGCCGCTCAACATCTTCGAGCCGCGCTACCTTGCGATGGTCGACGATTCCTTCCGCGACGGCCATCGCCTGATCGGCATGATCCAGCCCGACGTTGCGCACTCGCCGAAGGATTCCGACAAGTCGACGCTGTTCCGGGTCGGCTGTGTCGGCCGCATCACCCAGCTCGCCGAATCCGGCGACGGCCGCTATATCCTCGAGCTCACCGGCGTCTCGCGCTTCAAGGTGGTCGAGGAGCTCGACGTGCTCACCGCCTACCGGCAGTGCAGGGTGGATTTCTTCGCCTACGCCAATGACTTCACCGCGCGCATGGGCGAGGAGGAGGTCGACCGCGAGGCGCTGCTGGCAGTGCTGGCGGACTTCCTGAAAGCCAACAATCTCAAGGTCGACTGGGAGGGCGTCGAAAGCGCGCCCAACGAAGCGCTCGTCAACGCGCTGGCGATGATGTCGCCCTATGGCCCCGCCGAGAAGCAGGCCATGCTGGAGGCGCCCGACCTGAAGACCCGCGCCGAGATCCTGATCGCCGTCACCGAGATGGATCTCGCCAAGAAGCGCACCAGCGGCGATCCGCCGCTGCAGTGAGGACGGCGTTCAGCCCTAACCCCATAGCGCTTCAGGCTGCGTAGATTGCCGCTTCGGCCTTGCGCTGCGCCAGTGGCGCGATCCTGGAGGCCTGCAGGGGCCGGCTGAAATAATAGCCCTGCGCCTCGACACAGCCCTCCTCGCGCAGGATGGCCAGCTGCTCCGCGGTTTCGACGCCTTCGGCCGTGGATGTCTTGCCGAGGCTCGTGGCGAATCGCACCACTGCGCGAGCGATCCGACGAGACTCTTCCGTCGCACTGGCCAGCTCGCTGACGAAGCTGCGGTCGATCTTCACCTTGTCGAACGGAAACTTCTGCAGGAAGCTCAGCGACGAATAGCCCGTGCCGAAATCGTCGAGGGCAATGCGCACGCCGAGCTCGCGCAATTGGCCGAGCGCGGCGAAGACAGCCCCGCTGTCGTGCATGATGACGGTTTCGGTGACCTCGAGCTCAAGCCTGTGTGAGGCAATTCCCGAATTTGCCAATGCGCCGACGATCGAGGAGACGAGCTCCTTGCCTCTGAATTGCGCGGGCGACAGGTTAATCGCGATCTTCAGATCGGAAGGCCACTTGGCTGCTTCGGCGCAGGCGGTCCTCAAGACCCATTCGCCCATGGGCAGGATCAGGCCGGTTTCCTCCGCGAGCGGAATGAACTCGCCCGGCAAGACCAGACCACGCTCGGGGTGATGCCACCGCAACAACGCCTCATAGCCGCAGACTCGTCCGCTCTCCACACTCACGAACGGCTGGTAATGGAGCTCGAATTCGCCCCGCGCCAGCGCCTTCCGCAGATCCTTTTCCAGGTTGCGCCGGACGTGCATGAGCTGATCGAGCTCGGGCTCGAAGAAACGGAATGCGCCGCGTCCGCCGCCCTTCGCCGCGTAGAGGGCAAGATCTGCGCTCTTGAGGATCGTGTCTGAATCGGCCCCGTCCCGGGGTGCAATGGCAATCCCGATGCTGGTGCCCACGATGACCTGGTGATCGCCGAGATCAAACGGCTCGCAGAGCGCAGCCTTGATCGTCTCGGCCAAAGCCACCGCGTCCATCGCCGGGCTTGTCACGTAGTCGACGACGGCGAATTCGTCGCCGCCCAGTCGAGCAATGAACGTCGTCTCCCTGCCACAATCCTGCAAGCGGGCCGCGACTGAACGTAGCAGCGAGTCGCCTGTTGGGTGTCCGAGCGTGTCGTTGATCTCCTTGAATCGATCGAGGTCAAGCATCAGAACCGCCAAATGGAGATTCCCGTCACGGGTGTCGGCCAGAGCATGCTCCAAACGCGCTCTGAGCAGGACGCGGTTCGGCAGCTCAGTCAGGGCGTCGTGTTGCGCCATGTAGGTGATCTTCGCTTCGGACCGACGCTGCTCCGTGACGTCGAGGTGCGTGGCCACCCAGCCGCCGCCGGCCATCGGCTGTCGCGTCACACAGATCAGCCGGCCGTCGGCGAACGCATCGATCCGGCTCGAAACCGCATGGACCGGCAATGCATCGAGTTTGGCGATCTGGCGTTCGGCGGCAGAATCGCTGGCGTCGCCTTCGAGTATGCCGTTCATGATGCGATGTCGGATGATGTCGCGGTGCGCAGTTCCGGCGCGCAACAATTCCGGCGGCAGCCGGTATAATCTGGCGTAGCGCTCGTTGCATATGACGAGGCGCTTCTCGGCATCGAACATGCAAAGGCCCTCGACCATGTGGTTGATGGCCGTGTCCAGCCTCAGCTTCTGCTGGCTTAGATCGTTCTGCGAGCCTTCGAGCTGCTGACGGGCGACCGAAAGCTGGCTGATGATCTCCTCGAACCTGGCGGTTCTGCTTGCCAGGCGACGATCGGCCAGCACGCCGATCAGGCTCATCCCCAGCACGGACAGCGCGACACCGGCGATCGCAAGCGCGAGAACGGCCGGAGACAGCGACAGGGCGCTCGTCGCGCGCGTTGGATCCGGCGTGATATGCACCGCACCCATCGCCGTGAAGTGATGCGATATGATGGCAAGCGTCAGCAGGACTGCCGCCGCGAGCGTTCCCTGGTAGTTCCGATATTTGATCGCGACAGCCAAAGCGGCATAGCCGAAGCACATGCCGAGAACGATCGAGACGAGCACGAGATCGAGCGACCACGCGACGCGGCCCGGGACTTCAAGCGCCCACATTCCGAGATAGTGCATGCTGGCAATGCCGCCGCCGATGATGATGCCGCCTGTCCCCGGGCGCCACCGGCTGGAATCGCCGGCCGCAATGCCGAAGCCCATTGACGTCAGAAACATCGCGGTGGCCAGCGAAAGCGACGTCAGCACGATGCCGTAGCCGGTCGCAACGCCCGGTTCGTAGGCGAGCATGGCGACGAAATGCGTTGCCCAGATGCCGTAGCCGATGGCGGCTCCGGCAATCGCGATCCAGATCATGCGCGTTCTTGCGCGCGCCGCGATCGCACGACGGAAAATACTGACCGCGACGATGCTGGCGACGAAGCAGACCAGGCCGGCGAGCACGACGAGCCGAAGATCATGCTCGACGGTAAGGCAAGACAAGACGCGAAACATCCGGGCCGCTCCATCGGCAACATTGTCGATTTAGAAACGGGCCAATCGCGTTAATTTTGTGCCGTGACTGATTGGATGCTTATCGACGCATTAAGTTCATCCGCGCAATTTGAACTTTTTGCCGACCGTTGGTCGCGCGACGACTCCGCGCCGGAAGCGCCACAGGCGCGACCGGCAGCGAATGTCTAAGGGCGATTGCGAATGTGCTTGCGGCCGGTGAGCATTGCGCGGGTCAGATTCTCGCGCTGGAGAATCCCCATCAGCAGCACGCCGACCACATGCAGCACGACCAGGACGATGACCGCGTCCGACGAATAATGGTGGGTGTCCTCGACCCACCACACGCCGAAGAACGTGACGGTGACCGACATCGCGCCCGTGATCGCCGAGACCGCGAGCGAGACCAGCAGCGCCACCAGCATCACCGTGCCGGCGGGATTGAGTCCGATATAGCGGCCGGTGATGCCGCGGCGCAGATTCCAGAGATAGCTTGGCGCGGCCCGGAGCCTGGCCCTGATCATGCGGAAGCGCGAATAGCGGCTTCCCCAAAAGCCCCAGACGAGCCGGAAGGCGAGGAGACCGAGCACCGCATAGCCGACGATGCGGTGAGTTCGGTCATAGATGGTGGGCGTGAACCACGCGGCCAGAACGCAGGCCGCGAGGCTCCAGTGCCAGAGGCGCAGCGGGAGGTCCCAGACTGCGACCGTCCGCGAGGCGGTTCGATCTGCGGGGGTCCTGTCGGACGCCCCGCGCGCTTCTGGGATCGCTTCTTCAATCAAGCGAAGACCATCCTCGAGCCCTGCCTTGCGCAGATCAATCCGCGCAGCCTCCTTCACGGCCTGCTTGTCGATTGAGTCGGCAGTTTACCTCGCAATTTACTTGGCGCAATTTACTTGGCGATCGTGTGCTTCAGGCTGAGGTCTTCGGGGCTGTAGAACAGCTCGTAAAGCTTGCCTTCCTTGACGCCGTAGACCTCGTAGCACGAGCCTTCGATCTTCGAGCGCCGCACCTCGTAACCCAGGGCCTTGGCCTTGGCTTCGGCTTCGCTGGCCGGCTTCCACGACGCCTTGTCGAGCTTGGTGCAGTCCTTGAAACCGTCGGCCATGGCGGCCGACCCCATGCCCATCCCGATCGTCAGTGCAATGGCAGCAACACGAATGACCTTCACGAACATCTCCTCTTCTGTCGTGCGCGCTACGCGAGCCGCGAAGCGGTTCCGAAGGAAGCAAAGGGGGAGGTGAAGTCAATCCGGTATGGGCCTCGATCACGTTAGATAAGTTCTAATGATTCGTGTTAGACGAGTTCTAGCGTGCGTGACAACGCGAATGCTGTCGGGGCGCAGCGCGGATTCGAGCCGCCGCTGCGGCCCTACGCCTCACGGCCCGAGTGCGGCCGCTAATAGCCGGCCACGGCGAGCGCGACGACGGCGCCCATGCCGACCCAGCCGTAGTGCCGACCGCGCGTCGCGAAGGCGTTGGCCAAGGCCGCAAAGCCGAACACGACCGCGAAGGTGGCGACGATCCAGTGCCGGGCGGGGTTCGAGTCCATCCAGGGCGCGGCGAGCAGCAGCACGCCGCCGCCGATCCATGCCACCGTGCTGGTCTGCCACACCAGCCGGATCAGCGTGCGCAATCGCGCCGGCTCGATGCTGGCGCGCGCGAACACCTTGGTCTCGCCGAGCATGCCGTGGATCAGCGCGATCGCGATCGCCGCGAGGCCGGAACATTGCAGCAGCAGGTCGCGCATGGGAATATCTCCATACAGTGATGTATGGTTATGCACCCGCTTGCGTCAAGCTGTCAATACACTAGTGTATGGCCGAGGCTTGGAAACCCGACATGACCGAACAGCTCTCCGCCGACGACTGGATCAAGCAGGGCCTCAAGGCGCTCGCCAGGAGCGGCTTCACCGCGCTCAAGGCCGACCCGCTGGCCAAGGCCATGGGGGTGTCGCGCGGCAGCTTCTATTGGCATTTCGCCGATCTCGGCGCGTTCCAGGCCGCCGTTTTGAAGCGCTGGCGCGAGATCGCGGCCGAGCAGATCATCGCCGACGTCGAGGCCGGCGGCGACGAGCCGCTGAGGGCGCTGCTGCGCAGGTCGTTCGGCGCGCGGCTCGATCTCGAACGCGCGGTGCGCAACTGGGCGGCCTTCGACGCGGCGGCGCAAGCAGCCGTGCGCGCAATCGACCGCCGCAGGCTGGATTATATCGAGCAGCTGCTGGCCAGGCGCGGGCTCGAGGCGGCGACGGCGCAGGCCCGCGCACAGATCCTCTACTGGACGTTTCTCGGCTTTGCCCTGTCGGGCGCGCCGGTGCCGGCGGCACGGCTCCAGGCCCTGCTCGACGAGGTCTTCACGATGGTCTCGGCTTGAGCCCGCGATGGGCGGGCGCGAATTTCTGTGCTAGAGGCAGCCGATCGCCGGAGACCCCCATGAACGCGTCCACCGAACGTGCCGAAGCCAGCGTCGATCCCAAATTGCTGGAGATTCTCGTCTGCCCGCTGACCAAGGGCCCGCTGGAATTCGATGCTGCAAAGCAGGAGCTGATCTCGCGCAGCGCCAAGCTCGCCTATCCGATCCGCGACGGCATCCCGATCATGCTGCCGGAAGAGGCGCGGAAGATCGATTGAGAGAGGGCGAGTGGGGAATGGCGAATAGCGAATGGACCACTCGCTACTCGCTACTCCCTATTCACCCCTTACAACGCCTCGCCCTTCAGCAATCTTGGCACCTCGCCGGTCAGCCCGGCGGCCTGACGGATGAACAGGTTCTTCAGCGGCGGGGCGCGGTCGACCAGGCCGAGGCCGATGTCGCGGACGGTGCGCAGCAGCGTCGACTGGTTCGAGAACAGGAAGTTGAGCGAGTTGGTGGCAACGCCCATCGCCATGGTGTCGAAGCGGCGCCAACGCTGGTAGCGCTCGAGCACGTCGGCCCCGCCGATATCCATGCCGAGCCGCGCGGCATCGACGACGACCTCGGCCAGCGCCGCGACATCCTTCAGCCCCATGTTGAGGCCCTGGCCCGCGATGGGATGGATGACATGGGCGGCGTCGCCGACCAGCGCGAGGCGGGTGGCGATGAAGGAGCGCGCGACGAAATAGGACAGTGGGAACGCGCGCGGCTTGTCGAGCGCCTTCACCTCGCCGAGATGCAGGCCGAACCGCTGTTCGAGCTCGGCGTGAAATTCCTCGTCGCTGAGCGCAACGATGCGCCCGGCCTCGGCCCGGCGCTCGGTCCACACCAGCGAGGAGCGCTTGCCCGAAAGCGGCAGGATCGCGAACGGACCTGCCGGCAGGAAGTGCTCCTCGGCGCGGCCCTCGTGATCGCGCTCGTGGCCGACGGTGACGACGATGCCGGCCTGGTCATACTCCCAGCCATGGGTCGGAATGCCGGCGCGCTCGCGCAGTTTTGACCGCGCGCCGTCGGCGGCGACCAGCAGGCTGGCGGCGATCACACTGCCGTCGCCCAGCGTCACGTCGATACCCTCGTCACGCGCCTCATAGGACGCCACAATGGTGGCACGCAGGTCGATGCCCTCGGCCGCCGCACGCGCCGTCAGCGCATCGATCAGGCGGCGGTTCTCGACCATATGCGCGAACGGCTCGCCCGGCGCGACGTCGCCAGCGAAGTTGAGGAACACCGGACGGGTGGCGTCCTCCAGCTTGGAATCGGTGACGACCATGTCGAGGATCGGCTGCGCCTCGCTCCTGACGTCGTCCCAAGCGCCGATCGCCTCGAACAGGCGGCGGCAGGCGGCCACGATCGCGGTGGCGCGGGGGTCGCGGCTCGGCCGCGTGCCGAGCGCGGGATCGGCGACGATGACGGGAATCTCGGGCCCGAGCCCCTGGCGCAGCGCCAGGGCCAGGGCCAGCCCCGCAAACGCGCCGCCACCAATGACAATGCTACCCTGTACCGACATACCCAAATTCCTGGTCAATTCTCGGTCTTGCTAGCAGACTTGAGCTGGGCGAAACAGTGCGGTGAAACGAGGGCGGCGAGCCCTTCGTTCCGTCATTCCGGGTTCTTCGCTGTCGCGATGCCCGGAAATGACGAGACATTTGAGAGTTCATTCCATGTCCAAAAGCCTGATCGACCTCATTTCGATCCTCGACCTCGAACAGCTCGAGGTGAACCTGTTCCGCGGCAACAGCCCGAAGACGAGCTGGCAGCGCGTGTTCGGCGGTCAGGTGATCGGGCAGGCGATGGTGGCGGCCTGCCGCACCGTCGAGGGACGCCTGCCGCATTCGCTGCATTGCTATTTCATCCTACCGGGCGACCCGCAGATTCCGATCATCTACCAGGTCGAGCGCCTGCGCGACGGCAAGAGCTATTCGACCCGCCGCGTCACCGCGATCCAGCACGGCAATGCGATCTTCTCGATCATGGTCTCGTTCCATGCCGAGGAGGAAAGCGCCTTCGATCACCAGGACAAGATGCCCGACGTGCCGCCGCCGGAGAAGCTCACGGCGGAGGAGGTGGCGAAGCAGCCGATGTTCAAGGAGATGCCGGAGTTCATCCGCCGCTACTATGAATCGGATCGGCCGATCGAGCTGCGTCCGGTCGAGCTTGGCCGTTATTTCGGCCAGAAGATCGACGACGGCCGCATCCATGTCTGGATCAAGACCGCGGCGAAGCTGCCTGACGATCCGGCGCTGCACATGTGCGCGCTCGCTTACGCCTCGGACTTCTCGCTGCTGGACGCAATCATGGCGCGCTATGGCCGCACGCTGTTCGACAAGCGCATGATGCCGGCGAGCCTCGACCACGCGATGTGGTTTCACCGCCCGTTCCGTGCCGACGAATGGCTGCTCTACGCCCAGGATTCGCCGAGCGCGCGCGGCGGCCGCGGCCTGACCCGCGGCTCCATCTTCAAGCCCGACGGCACATTGGTCGCCTCCGTCGCGCAGGAAGGCTCCGTGCGCGAGCGCAAGGGATGATCAGCTCGAACGCGAGATCTCTCTCGCGTTCGAGGCATTCCGGATCATGCACCAAGAGAGCCGCGCGGCGCGAGCACGGTCTGCGACGCAAACCAGTTCATGATCCAGCGATACACCCACGGGATCGGGATGATCAGGCTGCACAGGATCGCAGCGACGATCCCGCGCCAGAGGATGTCGAGACCGCTGCCCTTGAACACGATCTCGCGCCGCGTGCCTTCGATGCTGCGGCAGAACCAGCGCATCTGCGCTGCAGCGACCCAGGCCCAGCCGATGATGGTGATGATGGAAATCGCGAACAGCAGATTCCAGCCGATATAGGCCCAGACCGAGCCGGTGAAGCTCAAGCCCAGCGGCTGCCCGTTGGAGGCGAGGTTCGCGACCATCCATTTGATCAGCAGCCAGTAGAGCACGATCTGCGCGACGAACAGCAGGTTGCTCAAGATCTCGCTGCCGATGAAGCCGAGGGCGATCGCCAGAGCGATGAAGCCGAAGAACCAGGGCACCAGCGTCATCGCGTTGCCGGTGAAGCTGAGATTGGGTCGTCCCGGGACTTTGAAGCAGGGCACGATCCAGTTCGTGTACCAGACGAACAGCCACGGCACCGGGATGATGAAGCACGAGCCGATCACCAGCACGAGCGTGCGCCAGGTGAACTCGAGGATACCGAAATCGACGGCCAGCGAGCCTCCGCCTCCGCCACCGGCATAGCCACCGGAGCCCGTCATCGGCGGGCCGCCCGCCGGCATCATCGGCGGCGCGCCGCCGCCCCCGACCAGGCCGGGAATTTCAGCGGCCTTCTGCCAGCCGGCCATGCCCTCGGTCCACACCAGCGTGTCCGGGCGCACGACCCCCTGGGCGACCAGATCGCGGAATTGCCCTTCCGGAAAGGGCCCCTGCTGCTTGCCCTCGGATGCGTAGAACCAACTCGCCATGAAGCGTCCCCTCAAAATACTTATGTCCCGCCTGGCCGGCCCGGGTTCACCGCATCCATGCCAAAAATGCATTGTGAAGGATGAACGGTTGCCCTGTACAGAGGCGGCCGTTCACATGGCCAAACGTTTTTCCGCTTCAGTCTGCAAGTTTTTTGTGCCATTTGCCCGGAAAGATGCCAGATTGACGCAGCGCCCGGCACATGCGGCGCAGCGCATCCCGGGGAATAGGCCTGACCATGAAACTCGTCGTCGCGATCATCAAACCCTTCAAGCTCGATGAGGTCCGCCAGGCCCTGACGGCGATCGGCGTCCACGGCATGACGGTGACCGAGGTCAAGGGCTATGGCCGCCAGAAGGGCCACACCGAGATTTATCGCGGCGCCGAATATGTCGTGAACTTCCTGCCCAAGCTGCGCATCGAGATCGCGGTCGCCTCCGACATCGCCGACAAGGCCGTGGGCGTGATCACCGCCTCCGCGCGCACCGGGCAGATCGGCGACGGCAAGATCTTCGTGACGCCGATCGACCACGCGCTGCGCATCCGCACCGGCGAAACCGACAGCGACGCGCTCTGACCAAATAACGTCTTCGTCGATCGCACCGGGCAACGAGGCCATAGGGTGCGACGTCATTTCTATGCCGGGGGAAACGAGATGGCCGGATTGTTGCGCCGCGCGGCGTGTATCGCTGCGCCGATCGGGTTTGTGTCGGTCACGACATCATCGGCGCAAGCCGCGGCAAGTGAGATCAACGCCGCCGACACCGCCTGGATGATCGTCGCCACCGCGCTGGTGCTGATGATGACAATCCCGGGCCTCGCGCTGTTCTATTCCGGCATGGTGCGCAAGAAGAACGTGCTCGCCACCATGGCGCAGAGCCTCGCCGCGGTCGCGCTGATCTCCATTCTCTGGGTCGCGTTCGGTTATTCGCTGTGCTTCGTCGGCGATGGGCCGTGGATCGGCACGCTCGACCGCTGGTTTCTCGCCGGCATGACCCTGGACAGCGTCAATCCGGCAGCGAAGACCATCCCGGAAGCGCTGTTCATGCTGTACCAGATGACGTTTGCCATCATCACGGTGGCGCTGGTCGCGGGCTCGGTCGCCGACCGGATGCGGTTCTCCGCCTATCTCCTGTTCTCCGTCGCCTGGTTCATCTTCGTCTACATTCCGCTGGCGCATTGGGTGTGGGGCGGCGGCTTCCTCAACAGCATGGGCGTGCTCGACTTCGCCGGCGGTCTCGTGGTGCACCTGTCGGCCGGCACCGGCGGCCTCGTTGCAGCGAAGGTAATGGGGCGTCGCCACGGCTACGGCAGCGAAAATCTCTCGCCGTTCGATCTTTCGCTTGCGGTGATGGGAACCGGTCTGTTGTGGGTCGGCTGGTTCGGCTTCAACGGCGGCTCGGCCGGCGGGGCCAATTCGCGCGCGGTGATGGCGATCATCGCAACGCACCTCGCCGCCTGCGCCGGCGCGTTGACCTGGGGCGCGATCGAATGGTCGACGCGGCGCAAGCCCTCCGTGCTCGGCATGATCTCCGGCGCGGTGGCGGGGCTTGGCACCATCACGCCGGCCTCCGGATTCGTGGCGCCCTGGCACGGCATCGTCATCGGCATCATTGCCGGTGCGATTTGCTATTGGGCCTGCACCTGGCTGAAGCACCGCTTCGACTACGACGATTCCCTCGACGTGTTCGGCGTCCACGGCATCGGCGGCCTGACCGGGACCCTGCTCGCCGGCGTGTTCGCCACCAGCGCCATCGGCGGCACCGCCGGCCTGTTCGAGGGCCATCCGCAGCAATTACTGATCCAGTTCTACGGGGTCGCCGTCACCTTCGTCTGGTCGGCAGGCGTGAGCTTCATCCTGCTCAAGCTGGTCGGCCTGTTCGTGCCCTTGCGCGTATCCCGTGAGCAGGAACTCGAGGGGCTGGATATTTCGCAGCACGGTGAAGCCCTGCAATGAGCGCCGACGCTACTTAATTACCATTTCGCTGCCCGACACATGAGCAACATTGTGTCGGCAGCCTGTCGTGCTTGCATTTTGAGCAGACGTGACCACGTTTTGGGCGCGACGGAATAGCGCACCGCACCGCGATACCCGTCAAACGCGAAAACCCCCGTCTTCATAGTCCGTTAGGCAACACGCCTGATCTGGCACGGCATTTGATTCTAAGGGTCCTGGCTGTGCCCGCGTAGTGAACTTCTCCCTCGTGGCGAACCAGTCGAGAACGCCCGGCCATGTCCGGACCGGGCCCAAGCGGGGATAGGACCCATGAAAATTGTTATGGCGATCATTAAGCCATTCAAGCTGGAAGAAGTCCGTGACGCCCTGACCGCCATCGGCGTTCATGGTCTCACGGTGACGGAAGTCAAGGGATATGGCCGTCAGAAGGGCCATACGGAAATCTATCGCGGCGCCGAATATGCCGTGAGCTTCCTGCCCAAGATCAAGATCGAGGTCGCTGTCGCCTCCGACCAGGTCGACAAGACCATCGACGCCATCACGTCCGCCGCGAAAACCGGACAGATCGGCGACGGCAAGATCTTCGTCATCAACCTCGACCACGCGGTGCGCATCCGCACCGGCGAGGCCGATGCCGCGGCCCTCTGATTTCGCGCTCAACCTTATCCAAGCAGGAGTGAATATTATGACGTTCAAGCGTCCCTATGGCGCGGGATTGGCGGCTCTCGCAGTCGGCCTGTTCGCTGCGACCGCAGCCTACGCCGAGCCAACGGTCAACAAGGGAGACAACGCCTGGATGCTGACATCGACAGTGCTGGTGCTGTTGATGACGATCCCCGGCCTCGCCCTGTTCTACGGCGGTCTCGTCCGCTCCAAGAACATGCTCTCCGTCCTGATGCAGGTGTTCTACACCGTCTGCATCGTCACCGTGATCTGGGCCGTGTACGGCTACAGCCTCGCCTTCACCGGCGGCTCCGACTTCATCGGCGGCTTCTCCAAGGCCTTCATGATGGGCGTCACCACCGACTCGAAGGCCGCGACCTTCTCGGTCGATGCCAACATCTCGGAGCTCATCTACATGTGCTTCCAGATGACCTTCGCGGCGATCACGCCCGCCCTCATCGTCGGCGCCTTCGCCGAGCGCATGAAGTTCTCGGCGATCGCCCTCTTCATCCCGCTCTGGGTCACGCTGATCTACTTCCCGATCGCGCACATGGTCTGGTACTGGCCTGGCCCGGACATGATCCAGGACGCTGCCAAGGCGCTCGCCGCGGCCACTGACGCGGCGGCAAAGACCGCGGCGCAGGCCAAGCTCGACGAGATCAACGCCGACGCCGGCTGGATCTTCAAGATGGGTGCGATCGACTTCGCCGGCGGCACCGTGGTGCACATCAACGCCGGCATCGCAGGCCTCGTCGGTGCTCTCCTGATCGGCAAGCGTGTCGGTTACGGCAAGGAGCTAATGGCCCCGCACTCGCTGACGATGTCGATGATCGGCGCCTCGCTGCTCTGGGTCGGCTGGTTCGGCTTCAACGCCGGCTCCAACCTCGAAGCCAGCGGCGGCGCTGCGCTTGCCATGACCAACTCCTTCGTCGCCACCGCGGCCGCCGCGCTGTCGTGGATGTTCGCGGAGTGGATCATCAAGGGTCATCCGTCGGTGCTCGGCGTGATCTCCGGCGCTGTCGCGGGCCTCGTGGCCGTCACCCCTGCCGCCGGCTTCTCCGGTGTCATGGGCGCGATCGTCCTCGGCCTGGTCGTCGGCGTGGTCTGCATGTTCTTCTGCACCGTCGTGAAGAACGCGCTGGGCTATGACGACAGCCTCGACGTGTTCGGCGTGCACTGCATCGGCGGCATCGTCGGCGCCCTCGGCACCGGCATTCTCGTCAACCCCGCCCTCGGCGGTGCCGGCATCATCGACTACACCGCGATCCCGCCGAAGGTCGCCGATTACGACTTCGCCGTGCAGATGCTGGCCCAGATCAAGGCCGTCGTCACCACGCTGGTGTGGTCGGGCGTCGGCTCGGCGATCCTCTACAAGGTCGTCGACGTGATCGTCGGTCTGCGCACCAATGTCGAAAGCGAGCGTGAAGGTCTCGACATCACCGAGCACACCGAGCGCGCCTACAACATGTGACTCCTCCCGGGCGCGGTCTCCTTCGGGGATCGCGCCCAGAACTACGGTTCGGGCACATACCCGGCAATGCCCTGACCGTCGAGGGGCTCCAGCGCAAGCTGGAGCCCCTTTCTTTTTGGTCGGGACGCAGAAGAAAACGATTGCCATTCCGCGCCGCCGGCGCGGAAATATCGACCACAAGAACCAACAATCGGGGAGGTCGTCATGCGTTTGGAAGGCGGATGCTATTGCGGCGAAGTGCGCTACGTGGCCGAGGGCGATCCGATGATGCAGGCCCAGTGTCATTGCCGCGAGTGCCAGTACATCTCGGGCGGCGCGCCCAACACCTTCATCGCGATGCCGGCGGCCGGCTTCAGCTACATCCTGGGACAGCCCAAGCAGTTCACTCGCAAGGACCTCGAACGCGCCGTCACGCGCGAATTCTGCGCCGAATGCGGCACCCATCTGGTGACCAAGGTCCCGGGCCTGGCGGCGATGATCGTGAAGGTCGGCACGCTGGATGAGCCAAAGCAGTTCCAGCCGCAGATGGCGATCTACACCTGCGACATCCAGGAGTTTCATACGATCCCCGCGGGGATGAAGACTTTCGAGAAGCTGCCGGGCCGCTGAGGCCGCGATGGCGGTGCTCTCCCTCCCCCGCTTGCGGGGGAGGACCGGGGAGAGGGTGTCTCAACATAGGGACAGTCCCTATGCGGAAAGAACCCTCACCCGCGCCTTCGGCGCGACCTCTCCCGCAAGCAAGCGGGAGAGGTGAGCAACCAGCCCCAACGGCAGCCGCATCCCGTTGTGATCCGGCCTCAATATTCCTGCTCTGGACGGAGGCGGCGGCCGATGGTTAATCGCGTCTTAACCTCGCCCTATCTATGGTGAACTGAACCGCTTCCCGCCGGCGCCGTGGTGCGCGACCGGCCGTTCCAAGAGTACTGGCGCCCAGAATGGTCATGACCGCTTCATCCCGCGCGCCGCAGGCCGGTGGAAGCTCCAGCAACGAACGCTCGCCCTTCGTCCGGCTGAACGAGCTGCTGGCGCCGCATCAGCCAGGCAAGCCCTTGATTTCGCTCGCGGTCGGCGAACCACAGCATCCCGTGCCTGATTTCGTCGGACCGGTGCTGGCCAAGCACATCGCCGATTTCGGCCGTTACCCGATGAACCAGGGCACCGACCCGTTCCGCCAGGCAGCAAGCGCCTGGCTGTCGTCGCGTTTCGAGCTGCCGCGGCCGCTCGACCCCAAAAGCGAGATTCTCGTCCTCAATGGCAGCCGCGAGGGGCTGTTCCTTGCCGCCCTTGCGGCGAAGCGCTACGTCGGCCCGCGACCCGGCACGCCCGCCATCCTGATGCCGAACCCGTTCTATCCGGTCTACGGTGCCGGCGCCCTGGCTGCAGCCTGCGAGCCGGTCTATCTGCCGACCACGATCGAAAACGGCTTCCTGCCCGATCTCGACGCCATCGACGAGGCGACGCTGGCGCGCACCGTGGCGTTCTACCTGGCCTCGCCGGCCAACCCGCAGGGCTCGGTCGCCTCGCGCGACTACTTCACGCGGCTGAAGCGCCTCGCCGATCGCTACGGCTTCATGATCCTCAGCGACGAATGCTATTCGGAGATCTACACCCGCGAAGCACCGGGCAGCGCGCTCGAATGTGCCGGCCCCGATTTCACCCGCGTGGCCGCGTTCCAGTCGTTGTCGAAGCGCTCGAACCTGCCGGGCCTGCGCGTCGGCTTCGCCGCCGGCGACAAGACGTTCATCGGCATGTTCCTGGAGCTGCGCAACATTGCCGCGCCGCAGGTGCCGGTGCCGCTCCAGCATGTCGCGACGTTTGCCTACGGCGACGAAGCGCATGTCGAGGAGAACCGCAGGCTGTACCGGATCAAGTTCGATCTCGCCGACCAGATCATCGGTAACCGTTACGGCTATCGTCGCCCCGATGCCGGCTTCTGCGTCTGGCTCAATACGTCCGCGATCGGCGACGACGTGTCCGTGACGCTCAAGCTGTTCAGGGAAGCCGGCGTCCGCGTGGTGCCCGGCAGCTTCCTGGCGCGGCAGCAGCCTGACGGATTCAATCCCGGCGCAGGCTACATTCGCCTCGCACTGGTGCAGGACAGCGAGACCACGGCGCAGGCGCTGCATCGCCTGGTCGAGACTCTGGGTTAGGCGGGCCCCTGAGCATGTCGGCAATCGAACGCGTCATTCCACTGGTCGGCCATCTGCCGCCATCGATCCGCGAGGGTCTGGCGCGGCGCATGCGCGAGCTCACCGGCCTCGGCCTGATCGCGCTCGCGGGCCTTGCCTCGGCCGCGCTGATGACCTGGTCGGTGCAGGATCCCAGCCTCAGCCACGCCACCTCGCGGCCGATCCGCAACATCCTCGGCTATGCCGGCGCGATCGGCGCCGATCTCGCGATGCAGATCCTCGGGCTCGGCGCCATCATGCTGGTCCTGACCGTCGCGGTCTGGGGCTGGCGCATGATGACGCATCGCCCGTTCGACCGCGAAGCGCTGCGGCTCGGCTCCTGGGTTCTCTGCGCGGTGCTCGCGGCGGGCTTCGTCAGCTGCTGGCCGCATGGCGGCGCATGGCCGCTGCCAACCGGCCTCGGCGGCGTGGTCGGCGACGCCCTGGTGCGCGCGCCCGCGGTGATTTTCGGACCCGCCGGCACGATCTACCGCATCGTGCTCGGCACGATCCTGTTCGCCGCAATGGCCGCGACCTTCCTGATCGCCTGCGGTCTTGGCGCCCGTGAGCAGGACGAGGAGCACACCGAGATCGAGGACGACGACAAGCCGCTCGACGAAGACGAGGAGGGCGATCGAGGCTCGGTGTCGCTGGGCTGGCTGTTCCATGCGCTGATGAGCACGAAGGCGCGGCTGATCTGGCTGTGTGGTGCCGCCTACCGTTCGCTGGTCTCGAGCGGACCGAAGGCCAAGGCCGTGGCGTTCAACCGCCAGGAGCCGAATCTCGGCGGCGGCCGCGCCGCGCCCCCGATCTCGCCGCAATCCGAAGACGAGGACTACGAGGATCAGCACGAGGACGAGGAAGAAGAGGAGGAGGAGGAGGAGCCCGTCGCGCGCGCCCCGCGCAAGAAGGCTGCGCCGAAGGCTCCTGCCAAGAAGTCCTCCGACAAGTTCGATCTTCCCTCCGTCTCCATGCTGGCCGCGCCGAAGGCCGGCGATCGCCAGCCGCTCAGCAAGGCCGAGCTGGAGACCAATTCGCGCTCGCTCGAAGGCGTGCTGCAGGATTTCGGCGTGCGCGGCGAGATCGTGAAAGCCAATCCGGGCCCGGTCGTCACGCTGTACGAGCTGGAGCCCGCGCCGGGCATCAAATCGTCCCGCGTGATCGGACTTGCCGACGACATCGCCCGCTCGATGAGCGCGCTGTCGGCGCGCGTCGCCGTCGTGCCGGGCCGCAACGCCATCGGCATCGAATTGCCGAACGCGCATCGCGAGAAGGTCTATTTGCGCGAACTGCTGGTCGCGAAGGAAGCGACCGAGACGGTGGCGAAGCTGCCGCTGTGCCTCGGCAAGACCATCGGCGGCGATCCCGTCATCATCGACCTCGCGCGCACGCCGCACATGCTGATCGCCGGCACCACCGGCTCGGGCAAATCGGTCGCCATCAACACCATGATCCTCAGCCTGGTCTACCGGCTGCGCCCGGACCAGTGCCGCCTGATCATGGTCGATCCGAAGATGCTCGAACTCTCCGTCTATGACGGCATTCCCCATCTGCTCACGCCCGTCGTGACCGACCCGAAGAAGGCGGTGGTCGCGCTGAAATGGGCCGTGCGCGAGATGGAAGAGCGCTACAAGAACATGGCCAAGCTCGGTGTGCGCAACATCGACGGCTACAACACGCGCCTGCTCGAGCTGAAGGCCAAGGGCGAGGAGCCGACGCGCACGGTGCATACCGGCTTCGACAAGGAGACCGGCAAGGCGATCTACGAGGAAGAGAAGCTCTCGCTCGACCCGCTGCCCTACATCGTCATCATCGTCGACGAAATGGCCGACCTGATGATGGTCGCCGGCAAGGACATCGAAGGCGCGGTGCAGCGCCTGGCGCAGATGGCGCGCGCCGCCGGCCTGCACGTGATCCTGGCGACGCAGCGTCCGTCGGTCGACGTCATCACCGGCACCATCAAGGCGAACTTCCCAACCCGCATCGCCTTCCAGGTGACGTCCAAGATCGACAGCCGCACGATCCTGGGCGAGATGGGCGCCGAGCAGCTGCTCGGCCAGGGCGACATGCTCTACATGGCCGGCGGCGGCCGCATCAGCCGCGTGCACGGACCCTTTGCGTCCGACGAGGAAGTCGAGAAAGTGGTGCGTCACCTCAAGACGCAGGGGCAACCGGAATATCTCGAGGCAGTGACCGCCGAAGAGCCCAGCGAGGACGAGGACGGCGGAGCCGTGTTCGACGCCAGCGGCATGGGTGCGGACGGCGGCGGCGATCTCTTCCAGCAGGCCGTTGCGATCGTCAAGCGCGACCGCAAGGCCTCGACCAGCTATATCCAGCGCCGCCTGCAAATCGGCTATAACCGCGCCGCATCGCTGATGGAGCGCATGGAACTGGAAGGCATCGTCGGACCCGCCAACCACGCCGGCAAGCGCGAGATTCTGGTCGAGGAAGAAGACAGCCATATGTGAGGCGGTCGCCTCAAAACATCATTTCACGCAAAATCGATATCTGCTTTTGCCCGAAATCACGCTAAAAAGGCGCCCAGCCATACAGGACGACGCGTTGGAAAGACATCCGGACATTCGATTCGCTGCCACCATCGCTGCGAGAAGCGCGCGCGTGGCTGGCGTGCTGCTCGTCACTGCCGCGATGGTGACCGCGACGTCGTTTGCGCAGACCGTGCCGGTGCCAAAGCCGGCGCCGAAGGGCCGCGATGGTGCTCAATCCGGAGGCGGTGGACCCGCTGTCACCGGCGCAACGCAGACGCCACCCACTCCGGTGATCCCGGATCCGCGCCGCAACGTGCCGAGCAGCATCTTCCAGACCTTCGATGCCAACCAGAAGGCGCAGGCGGCCAAGGTCAGCGCTTATCTGTCGTCGCTGCAGACGCTGGTCGGAAATTTCGTCCAGGTCGGCCCCGACGGCAGCAAGACGCAGGGCGATTTCTACATTCAGAAGCCGGGCAAGGTGCGTTTCGAATATGATGCGCCGAGCCCGATCGACATCGTCGCCGACGGATCGTCCCTGGTGGTGCGCGACCGCAAGCTTGCGACGCAGGATGTCTATCCGCTGTCGCAGACGCCGCTGCGCTTCCTTTTGTCCGACCGCATCGACCTGATGAAGGACACCAACGTCGTCAACGTCTCCGCCGACGACGTCTTCGTCAGCGTCACGATCGAGGAGAAGCAGGCGCTGGTCGGCACCAGCCGCTTGCTGCTGATGTTCGGAGCCAAGGACGGCCAGCTCAAGCAATGGACCGTCACCGATCCGCAGGGCTACGACACCACGATCGCGGTCTACAATCTGGATTCGAGCAAGAAGCTCGATCCCAGCATGTTCAAGATCGATTTCACCAATTACGGCCAGTCGCCGGGTTAAGCGCTCCGCTGCCGTAGGGTGGGCAAAGGCGCGTTTGCGCCGTGCCCACCATCTCTCACCTCATGGCAGGCACGTGGGCACGCTTCGCTTTGCCCACCCTACGAGAGCTCGTTGTGGACAAGCATTTTCTCCGCGCCGATCCATGCTAAGACGCATTTCCCATGCGTCTTTCCCTCACAACCTGGAACATCAATTCGGTGCGGCTGCGCATCGATCTGGTCGCGAAATTCCTCAAGAGCGCGCGGCCGGACGTGCTGTGCCTGCAGGAGACCAAGTGCATCGACGACGCCTTTCCGATGAAGCGCTTCAAGCGACTCGGCTATGAGCACGTCGCGCTGAACGGGCAGAAGGGCTATCACGGCGTCGCCATCGTCTCGAAGATTCCGTTCGACTCGAAGGATATCCGCACCTTCTGCGACAAGGTGGATTCGCGCCACATCTCCGTCTCGTTCGGCGAGAAGGCTCAAATCGCAAGGCCGCTGGTGCTGCATAATTTCTACGTGCCCGCCGGCGGCGACATTCCCGATCCCGCGCTGAACGAGAAGTTCGACCACAAGCTCCGCTTCCTCGACGAGATGAAGGCGTGCGAGCCGCTGCATCCGCGCGGGGAGGATCGCCACATCCTGGTCGGCGATCTCAACGTCGCCCCGCACGAGAACGACGTGTGGTCGCACAAGCAGCTGCTGAAGGTGGTCTCGCATACGCCGGTGGAAACCGAGAAGCTCAAGGCCGCGCTCGAAGCCGGCGAATGGGTCGACGTCGCGCGCGACCGCATTCCGATGTCCGAGAAGGTCTATACGTGGTGGAGCTACCGCTCGCCCGACTGGACCGTCGGTGACCGCGGCCGCAGGCTCGATCACATCTGGGTCTCGCGCGCGTTGAAGGACGCGGTCAGCGATTTCAAGATCCTGCGCGATGCGCGGAGCTGGGAGCGGCCATCGGACCACGTGCCCGTGACGGTGACGCTGGAGGTGTAGCGCCTGCCGTCATTCCGGGGCGCGCGTAGCGCGAACCCGGAATGACAGGGGCTACGACGTCAGCTTCGCGCCTGCCATCAATATGTCGCTGGCGATCTGGCTGGAGCGCACCGCGAATTCGTCGCGCAGACGCACGGCGGCGGCGGGGTCGCTTTCAAGCACGCGCTGAAACAGGCTGCGGGCGACGCGGATGACGGAGGAATGCTCCAGCGCGATCGCGCTCGACGGCCGCTTCATCGGCACCACCAGCGCGAGCTCGCCGATCAACGCGCCGGGACCGGCGATCATCTCGGCGCCGGCGCCGTCCTCGACCCGGAAGGCGCCGCGCTGCACCACGAAGCCGGCATCGGCATCATCGCCGAGATTGAACAAGGTATCGCCGCGGACGAAGTCGCGCTGCTCGGAGCCGATCGCCAGCATGCGCAACGAGGCGTCGCCCAACAGGCGCAGTGTCGGGACCCGCTCGAGAAGCGCAACGTCGTCGTCGATTGACATTCAGATCCGAGGCTCAAGGGCATGCGATCTAAAACGATTCGCACGCCCTTCGAGCGTATCACGGCACCAGCTTGTAGCCACCGGCTTCCGTGACCAGGATTTCCGGGTTGGCGGCGTCCTTCTCGATCTTCTGGCGCAGGCGGTAGATGTGGGTTTCCAGCGTGTGGGTGGTGACGCCGGAATTATAGCCCCAGACCTCCTGGAGCAGGGTCTCGCGGGAGACCGGCATCTGGCCGGCCCGGTAGAGGAAGCGGAGGATGGCGGTTTCCTTCTCCGTCAGCCGCACCTTGCGCGCATTGGCTGCGGTGAGCATTTTCGAGCCGGGACGGAAGGAATAGGGGCCGACCGAGAACACCGCGTCCTCGCTGGCCTCGTGCTGGCGGAGCTGGGCGCGAATGCGGGCCAGCAGGACAGCGAAGCGGAAGGGCTTGGCCACATAATCGTTGGCGCCGGATTCCAGCCCCAAAATCGTGTCGGAATCGGTGTCGTGCCCGGTCAGCATGATGATCGGGGCCTTGAAGCCGCCCTTGCGCAGGGAGCGGACCACCTCACGGCCGTCGGTGTCGGGCAGGCCGACATCCATCAGAACGAGATCGGGGGCATTGGCCTTGGCGGCGCTCGCGCCCTTGGCGCCGGTATCGACGGCGGAGGCTTCGAATTCTTCGTGTAGCGATAATTGCTCCACCAACGTATCGCGCAGATCGGTATCGTCATCCACGATCAGGATCTTGCGGGCATTGGCCATAGGGGGTCATCCTTTTGGGGTCCGGCTCGGCGCGCATCCATGCCGCACCCAGCCGTGAGGGGAAGTTTAGGGGTCGCTGTTGTTATTGTTGTTCGTGTTGAAGTAGTGGGCTGGCACCGATTCACAAGCCAGAACCACTCTAACCCAGAATAGCAGGGCGTTTTGATGAATGTCCTGTAATGAATTCGACATTGCACGTTCACATGAAAAACAGAGCTGCTTCAGTCGGTTACACCATGAATCGAAGTGCCGGGCCGCTCTCCGCGATCCGCGTTAAGCCTGCCGCCGGCAATCCCAGGCGAGGCTGGCTGACGGCGGGATCGCTGACCATTCCGGTCGCGCTGGGGCGGGGCGGCATCCTCGCCAACAAGCGCGAGGGCGACGGCGGCACCCCCAGGGGCAGCTTCCGCCCCCGGCGATTGTGGTGGCGGGGGGACCGGCACAGCCGCCCGCAAAGCTTCCTGCCGGCCCGGATCATCACTGGCGAGGACGCCTGGTGCGAGGATCCCCGAGACCGCCATTACAACCAGGGAATCCGGCTGAGCGAAGGGCAGGGCGGCGACCGGCTCAAGCGCACCGACCATCTCTATGACTTCATCATCGAGATCGACCACAACACGCGGCCACGGATCGCCGGCCGTGGCAGCGCGGTATTCCTGCACTTGGCCCGCGACAATTTCGGTCCGACCGCGGGCTGCGTCTCGATGACGAAATCGGCGATGCTGCAATTGCTGCGGCGCCTGGGCCCGCGAACGAAAATCATCATCGGGTGAGGATGCATGCTCGACAGGGATCAGATCGCGGCCGCTTCGCGCGTGCTCGTTCAACATTGGCGCGACGGCTCCAAGCTTGACGCGCTGGAAGCGCGGTTGCGGCCACAGAGCCGCACCGAGGGCTACGCCATCCAGGCTGCGCTCGAGACCCACTCGCCTGGAAAGCTGTTCGGCTGGAAGATCGCAGCCACCAGCGTATCAGGACAGCAGCACATCAATGTCACGGGACCGCTGGCCGGCCGCATCATGAGCGACACGCTCATTGCCGACGGCGGGACTGCGTCGATGAAGGGCAACGAGATGCGCGTCGGCGAGCCTGAATTCGCCTTCCGGATGGGACGCGATCTGCCCCCGCGCGCAGCGTCGTACACGGCCTTCGAGGTGCTGGCCGCCGTCGACAGCTTCCATCCCGCGATCGAGATTCCGGATTCGCGCTTTGCCGATTTCGCCCGGGCCGGCGAAGCGCAGCTGATTGCCGACAATGCCTGCGCGCATCTGTTCGTGCTGGGCGCGGCGACCGCTGCAGATTGGCGCGCGATGGATCTCGTCGAGGAGCGGCCACAGATCACGCTGCGCGGCGAGCGCTATGCCGGCCACGGCAAGAACGTGCTCGGCGACCCCCGCGCCGCGCTCGCCTGGCTTGCCAATGAGCTCTCCGGGCTCGGCATCACCTTGCGGGCAGGGCAGGTGGTGACCACCGGCACGTGCCATCCGCCGCTGCCGATTGCGGCCGGCGATCATCTTGCGGTGGACTTTGGGGTGCTGGGCAAAGTGTCGGTGGGATTTGCGTAGTCAGCTCCGCCGTCATTGCGAGGAGCCCTTGCGACGAAGCAATCCAGACTACCTCCGCGGAAAAATCCTGGATTGCTTCGCTACGCTCGCAATGACGAACTCAAGAGTTCGGTTGTGGCACGGCCCTCGCTTACGACAATCACCTATGCCCGAAGATCGCACTGCCCACACGTACATGGGTGGCACCCAGCATGATCGCGGTGGCGAAATCCGCGCTCATGCCCATCGAGAGATTGGTCAATCCATTGCGCGCGGCAATCTTGGCGGTCAGCGCGAAATGCGCCGCCGGCGGTTCGTCGACCGGCGGGATGCACATCAACCCGGAGATCGTCAGCCCATAGGTGTCGCGGCAGCTGGCGAGGAAGGCGTCGGCTTCGCCCGGCGCCACGCCGGCCTTCTGCGGCTCTTCACCGGTGTTGATCTGGACGAAGAGCTGCGGGTGCTTGTTCTGGGATTCGATTTCCTTGGCTAACGCTTGGCAAATGCTCGGACGGTCCACCGAGTGGATGGCATCGAACAACGCGACCGCCTCTTTCGCCTTGTTGGATTGCAGCGGTCCGATCAGATGCAGCGCGATGCCCGGGTAAACAGACGTTAACGCGGGCCACTTGCCCTTGGCCTCCTGCACCCGATTCTCGCCGAATACGCGCTGTCCGGCCTCGATGATCGGGGTAATGGCATCCGCGGCGAAAGTCTTGGACACGGCGATCAGCGTCACGGATGCGCGGTCGCGCCGCGCATCCTTGCAGGCGCGGGCGATTTCGACTTCGACCGCGGCGAGCGCGTTTGGTGAATGGCCGGTTACCGGCGCGGCGTTGGCTTCTGTCATGACGTCGATTGGCTGTAGTCCTAACCGAGGTAAGTCTAATTTTACCGAGTTCAAGAAAGAGTTTTTGAACCCTTCGCTTTACCTTGCCCTGCGGGGTGGGTAACGAAGATGGCAAGCATAAGTCTCAACCGCAAGCGGGCGAAACTCAAGCAGGTTCTCGGAATCCGGGCGCGGCTGGCGCTGCTTGCGGTGATTCTGGTGGCGCCCTTGATGTTCGAGCGTATCCGCTCGCTCGAGGACACCCGCGCGCGGCAGATCGCGCAGGCCACGGCCGAATTCACCACCATCGCAAGACATAGCGCCGATGCGCAACGCGAGGTGATCTCGTCGGTCGAGACCATCCTGAAAGCGGAAGCTTTCATCCGCGCCTCCGCCGGCGGCGTCACCAAGAGCTGCGACGTGCTGCGCGCGAGCCTGCCGTCGAACCTGCCCTGGATCCGCACGCTCTTGATCGCGGGCCAGGACGGACGCATCCAATGCGCCACCAACAACATGTATGTCGGCCTCGACCTCAGCGACCGGCCCTATTTTCAGCAGGCCCAGGAGAGCGGCCGCTTCGTGCTGAGCGATTTCATCCTGTCGCGCCCGGCACCGACGCCGACCGTGATGGCGGTTTACCCGGTGTCCGCGTTCAGCGGCGTCGCCGACGCCGTCGTGCTCGCCACGGTCAACCTCGACTGGATGTCGAAGGTGATGAGCAATCTGGGCGGTCGCGCCGGTATCACCGCCGTGCTGGTCGACAGCGCAGGCACCGTGCTGGCCGCACCGGCCGATCAGCACAGCTCGATCGGTCGTCCCCTCGACAGCATGCCGCTGATGGCGGCCATCGCCGACCGGGCGCTGCGGTCGGACCAGGACGAGGGCTCACTGTCTTTCCTCGCCGCCGACGGCTCGCGCCGCGCGGTCAGCTACATCCGTATCGCCGGCACCAATGCCCGCCTGATTGCCAGCATCGACGAAGACAAGGTGTCGGCGGCGGTCAGCCGCGACATCCGCACCGCCTATCTCCAGCTCGCTTTCGTCGTCGTGTTCGTCCTGCTCGGCGCGCTGATCGCTGCCGAGAAGCTCGTCATCAAGCCGATCGAGATGCTCGTCGACATGGCCAAGCGCCTCGGCGAGGGCGATCTGTCGGCCCGCGCCGCGCGCAATCGCCTGCCGGCCGAGTTCGTGCCGCTGGCCCGCGCCTTCAACGCGATGGCCGCGCAACTGAGCCAGCGCGAACGCGAGCTGATCGCGAGCAACGACCGGCTGACGGTGATGGCCTCGATCGACATGCTGTCCGGCCTCGCCAACCGCCGCGGCTTCCAGAGCCGGCTCGACTTCGAATGGATGCGCGCGCAGCAATATGGCAGCGACCTCGCGCTTCTGATGATCGACGTCGACCATTTCAAGCTGTTCAACGACACCTATGGTCATCTCGAAGGCGATTCCTGCCTGACCAGGCTCGGCGAATCGCTGTCCGGCATCGCCGCCGACACGATGGGCTTTGCGGCACGCTATGGCGGCGAGGAATTCTGCCTGTTGCTGCCGAACACCGATGTGGCTCGCGCCGTGAAGATCGGCGAACAGGTGCGCGCGACGGTGCTGAAGCTGTGTCTGCCGCACATCACCTCGGCCCATATGATCGTCACCGTCTCGATCGGCGTTGCCGCGACAAAGCCCAACGAAAGTCTGCGTCCCGGCGACCTGATCGAAGCCGCCGACGCCGCGCTCTACGCCGCCAAACACCGCGGCCGCAACAATGTCGTCGAGCACGGCATCCAGGCGATCGAGAGCGGCGCCGCGGATATGATGATGGCGGCCAGCGCCTAGCGGGCTGTTGCTTCACCTCGCCCCGCTCGCGGGGAGAGGGAGCGCACCGTCATCGTCTCGCCCGAACCTAGCCCGCAGCTTGCGCGCGATCGAGCTCGGTCTCCGTCACGACGCGATTGCGGCCGCCGCCCTTGGCGAGATAGAGCGCGCGGTCGCAGCGCTCGATGAGATCGGTGATCGCTTCGCCGGGCCGGTACTGCGCTACGCCGATCGACACGCTGATGTTGGGCAGGATCTCGCCGGTCGAGCGGCGCGTGATCGTGCATTCGGCAAGCGCGCGCCTGATGCGCTCGGCGATCTCGGCGCAACAGGCGAGATCGGCGGCCGGCAACACCGCGATCAGCTCCTCGCCGCCATAACGGGCCGGCAGATCCTGAGGGCGAACCTTCTCGCGCAACACCTTGGCCATCAGGCGCAGCACCTGGTCGCCGACGCCGTGGCCGAAATTGTCGTTGAAGGATTTGAAGTGGTCGATGTCGAGCATCAGCACGCTGAGCGGCTCGCCCCAATCCGCGGTCGCCTGCGCCTTGCGCAGGAATTCGTCGAGCGCCCGCCGGTTTGCAAGGCCTGTCAGCGTGTCGGTCCGGGCGCGCTCCTCGGACCTCGTGAGCGAATCCCTGATGACGTCGAGCTCGCGGGTCTTCTCCGCAAAGCCTGCCTCGAGCTGGGTCGCCTTCGTGGCGGCCCGGGCCAGCTCGTTCATGAGCTGGGCGACCAGCGCCTTCGGATCGACGCCAGCCTTGCCCTGGTCCGCCACCGCGCTGATGACCCGCATCTGCGAATGGTTGTCAGCGATCGCGGTCGCCAGAAATTCCCTCGCCGTACCCATGAGCGCATGCAGCCGCTCGGAGGTGTCGACGGCGGTGGCGCTCACCTGGGGTGCGACATAGGTCTCGAACAGGTCCTGATTGGTTCTGGCGTCAAAGGGACGATTGTGGTCGATCAAAAGATCGATCGCGTTGCGCAGATCGTCATGGCTGCCCGCGAAATATTGGTACCAGACCGCAAAATTGGTCGGGGTCGGCGCGATCCGCTGTTCGGCCATGCTGCGCATCGCCCGTCCGGCGATGGAGGCGGCATAGTCGTAGTCGGGATCGTCGAAGCTCGAATCCATCGCGGTCGTCCTGTCGGGCCGCAACATGGCATCGAGCCCTTAATCGCGCCCCAACATCGATCCTCGTAGTTATGCGGAGGCCGACGGTCATGGTTCCAAATCGCGGCAACCCATTGACCCCTTGAGGACTTCTATGGCCTAGTCCGCCGTCTTGAGACGGCCGGACCCACAAAAACCCCAACGATTCCATGACCTCCGAACGCTATAACGCCCGCGACGCCGAACCGCGCTGGCAACGCCTCTGGGACGAGCAGGCGATCTTCGTCTCCAAGAACGATGATTCGCGGCCGAAATATTATGTGCTCGAGATGTTCCCCTACCCGTCCGGGCGCATCCATATCGGCCATGTCCGGAATTACACGCTCGGCGACGTATTGGCCCGCTTCATGCGCGCCAAGGGGTTCAACGTGCTGCACCCGATGGGGTGGGACGCCTTCGGCCTGCCGGCCGAGAATGCCGCGATCGAGCGCAAGGTCGCGCCCAAGGCCTGGACCTACGACAACATCGCCGCGATGAAGAAGCAGCTCCGCTCGATCGGGCTGTCGCTGGACTGGTCCAGAGAGATCGCGACCTGCGATCCCTCCTATTACAAGCACCAGCAGAAGATGTTCCTGGACTTCCTGCGCGAAGGTCTCGCCGAGCGCGAGAAGCGCAAGGTGAACTGGGATCCCGTCGACATGACCGTGCTCGCCAACGAGCAGGTGATCGACGGCCGCGGCTGGCGTTCGGGCGCTGTCGTCGAGCAGCGCGAGATGAATCAGTGGGTCTTCAAGATCACGAAGTACTCGCAGGAGCTGTTGTCGGCGCTGGATACGCTGGACCGCTGGCCGGACAAGGTGCGGCTGATGCAGCGCAACTGGATCGGCCGCTCCGAAGGCCTGCTGATCCGCTTCGCGCTGGATGCGGCGACGACGCCGGCCGGCGAGAGCGAGCTGAAGATCTTTACGACGCGCCCGGACACGCTGTTCGGAGCGAAATTCATGGCGATCTCGGCCGATCATCCGCTGGCACAGGCCGCAGCCGCGAAGAACCCCGAGCTTGCCGCGTTCATTGCCGAGATCAAGAAGATCGGCACCGCGCAGGAGATCATCGACACCGCGGAGAAGCAGGGCTTCGACACCGGCATCCGCGCGGTGCATCCGTTCGATCCCTCCTGGAAGCTGCCGGTCTATGTCGCCAATTTCGTGCTGATGGAATACGGCACCGGCGCGATCTTCGGCTGCCCCGCGCACGACCAGCGCGACCTCGACTTCGTCAACAAGTACGGTCTCGGCAACACGCCCGTGGTTTGTCCGGAGGGCCAGGACCCGAAGTCGTTCGTCATCACCGACACCGCCTATGACGGCGACGGCCGCATGATCAATTCGCGCTTCCTCGACGGCATGACCATCGAGCAGGCCAAGGACGAGGTGGCGAAGCGCCTCGAGACCGAGCTGCGCGGCAACGCGCCGGTCGGCGAGCGGCAGGTCAATTTCCGCCTGCGCGACTGGGGCATTTCGCGGCAGCGCTATTGGGGCTGCCCGATTCCCGTCATCCATTGCCCGAAATGCGACGTGGTGCCGGTGCCGGATGCCGACCTGCCGGTGAAGCTGCCTGACGACGCGACCTTCGACCGGCCGGGCAACGCGCTCGACCATCATCCGACCTGGAAGCACGTCACCTGCCCCAAATGCGGAGGCAAGGCCCAGCGCGAAACCGACACCATGGACACCTTCGTGGATTCGTCCTGGTATTTTGCGCGCTTCACCGATCCCTGGAACGAGAACGCGCCGACCACGCCCGCGGTCGCCAACCGGATGCTCCCGGTCGACCAGTATATCGGCGGCGTCGAGCACGCCATCCTGCATCTGCTCTACAGCCGCTTCTTCACCCGCGCGATGAAGGCGACCGGGCACATCGCGCTGGACGAGCCGTTCGCCGGCATGTTCACGCAAGGCATGGTGGTGCACGAGACCTACCAGAAGGCCGACGGTACCTATGTGCAGCCGGCCGACGTGAAGGTCGAGGTTGGCGGCAATGGGCGCCGCGCGACGCTGCTCGGCACAGGCGAGGACATCACGATCGGCCCGATCGAGAAGATGTCGAAGTCGAAGAAGAACACGGTCGACCCCGACGACATCATCGAGACCTACGGCGCCGACGTCGCCCGCTGGTTCATGCTGTCGGACTCCCCGCCCGATCGCGACGTGATCTGGAGCGACGAGCGCGTCCAGGGCGCCTCGCGCTTCGTGCAGCGACTGTGGCGGCTGGTGAACGATTCCGTCGAGCTCGGCAAGGGCGCGCCGACGGCCCGGCCGGCCAGCTTCGGCCCGGATGCCACCCTCTTGCGCAAGGCCGCCCATGGTGCGCTGGACAAGGTGACCACCGGGATCGAGCGGCTGCACTTCAACGTCTGCCTCGCCCATATCCGCGAATTCACCAATAGCTTCTCGGAGATCCTGCAGCGCCCCGGCCAGCCGTCCGCTGACCTGGCCTGGGCGATCCGGGAAGCCGGCCAGATCCTGGTGCAGCTGTTCTCCCCGATGATGCCGCACCTCGCCGAGGAGTGCTGGCAGGTTCTGGGCCAGAGCGGGCTGGTTTCCGAGGCCAATTGGCCCCAAATCGAACGCGATTTGCTGGTTGAAGACAGCGTGACCCTGGTGGTCCAGGTCAATGGCAAGAAGCGGGGTGAGGTCACAGTTGCAACAGCGGCCCAGAATCCGGAAATCGAGGCTGCCGTTTTGGCACTCGATGCGGTAAAGCTGGCGCTGGACGGCAAGCCCGTCCGCAAGGTGATCATCGTCCCCAAGAGGATCGTAAATGTTGTCGGGTAGGATCCGCATCGCAGCCCGCTTGCTGGCGGTCGCCGCCCTGGCCGCGTTGACGGCCGGCTGCTTCCAGCCGATGTATGCCGAACGAAACGACGGCACTCCCGGCCTGCGCGAGAAGCTGATGGGCGTCGAGCTGCCCCCGATCAGCAAGCCCAATGCCTCCCGCGAGGCCCGCGTCGGCGTCGAGATCCGCAACGCGCTTGCTTTCAAACTTTACGGCTCGGCGACGGGCATGCCGCCGACCCACCGGCTGGACATCCGCTTCACCTCCAGCCGCTCCTCACTGATCGTCAGCACCGCGACGGGACTGCCGACCAGCGAAAATCTCGGCATCGACGCCCAATACAATCTGATCGACGTGGTGACCGGCAAGTCCGTCATGACCGGCTCGACTTTCTCGCGCGTGTCCTATGACATGCCGGGATCCTATCAGCGCTTCTCCCGCACCCGCGCCGTGCGCGATGCGGAGGACCGTGCCGCCAACGAGATTGCCGAGAACATCACGACCCGGCTCGCCTCGTTCTTTACCGCGGGGACGTAAACACTCCCTGGGGCGCCCGCAGGGCGAACTATGGTACGCAATTGCGCACCTGAGAATCTCGATCCAAAATCTCCGGATTCCGGGTTCGCGCGCCGCGCACCCCGGAATGACGATGGGGCCCGATGGTCGCGCTGCGCGGAAAAGAGATCGACGCCTTCCTCGCCCGCCCCGATGCGGGCCGTCCGATCATCCTGCTCTACGGTCCCGATGCCGGCCTCGTGCGCGAGCGTGCCGATGCGTTGATCGCTTCCAGCGTCGATGATCCCAACGATCCGTTCTCGCTGGTCAGGCTCGACGGCGACGAGCTTTCCGCCGAACCCTCGCGCCTCGTCGACGAGGCGATGACGGTGCCGCTGTTCGGCGGCCGCCGCGCCATTCGCGTTCGCGCCGGCTCGCGCAGCTTTGCCGGCGGAATCGAGACGTTGGCCGAGATGAACGTGAAGGATTGCCGCATCGTGATCGAGGCCGGCGAGCTCCGCCCGGAATCGCCGCTGCGCAAGGCCTGCGAGCGCGCCAAGACGGCTGTGGCGATCGGGTGCTATCCCGACACCGAGCGCGATCTCGCCAGGCTGATGGACGACGAGCTGCGGATCGCCAACCTGCGTATCGCGCAGGACGCCCGCGCGGCGCTGATGTCGTTCCTCGGCGGCGACCGCCAGGCCTCGCGCAACGAGCTGCGCAAGCTGACGCTCTACGCCCACGGCAAAGGCGAGGTCACGCTGGACGACGTGATGGCCGTGGTTGCCGACGCCTCCGAGCTGAAGCTCGACCCGATCGTCGACGGCGCCTTCGCCGGGCGGCCCGACATCGTCGAGACCGAGTTCGCAAAAGCCATGATCGCGGGCACCTATCCCGGCGTGATCATCTCCGCCGCGCAGCGCCAGGCTGCGTGGCTGCACAAATCCGCGCTCGCCATCGCCGACGGCCAGCCCGCCTCCGCCGTGCTCGATGGCGGCTTCCCGCGGCTGCATTTCTCACGAAAGCCCGCGGTCGAAACCGCGCTGCGCAATTTCAGCGTGGCGAAGCTCGCCGCCGTCATCGAGCAGCTCGCGACCGCGGCGCTCGACACCCGCAAGCAATCGATGCTCGCCGCCGCCATCGCCCAGCGCACGCTGATGGCGATCGCCGCGAACGCAAAGCGGCGGGGCTGAGCGCGGCCCTCTGCACGTCATTGCGAGCGCAACTCTTTCCACCCGTCATTGCGAGCGAAGCGAAGCAATCCAGAGTCTCGCCGCGGAAAGATTCTGGATTGCTTCGGCGCAACCGCTCCTCGCAATGATGTTGTGGCCGAGAGATGCGCGTCACAGAGGCGACGATAATTCCTCATCCTGAGGAGCGCGCTCCTGCGCGCGTCTCGAAGGATGAAGGCCCGTCTGTGGCTCCTCGCCCTTCGAGACGCCGCTTCGCGGCTCCTCAGGGTGAGGGAGATAGACTGGTTATGTTGCGCGACATTCCGGGTCTCGCATCGCGAGCCCGGAACGGCCAACGAAACTACAGCGCGCCCTTGGCCAGCCGCTTCATCACCTCGTCGAGCTGATCGAGGTTGCGGTAGTTGATCTGGACCGAGCCGCCGGGGTCGCGGTGATTGACGGTGACCTTGAGGCCGAGCGCATCGCTGACGCGCTTCTCCAGGTCGATCGTGTCGGGGTCCTTTTCCTTCCCTCCAGACGCGCGCGCCTTTTGCGGCTTGCGCTCCGGCACACCCTCTTCATGCGCGAGCGCTTCGGCCTGGCGGACATTGAGTCCCTCCTCGACGATGCGCTTGGCGGCGGCGAGCGGATCCGGCACGCCGATCAACGCGCGGGCGTGACCGGCCGTCAGCTCGCCGGTCGCGATGAAAGCCTGCACCTCCGCCGGCAGCTTGGTCAGCCGCATCATGTTGGCGACGTGGCTGCGGCTCTTGCCGACGACCTTTGCGATGTCGTCCTGGCTGCGTTTGAACTCGTTGGCGAGCGCGTGATAGCCCTGCGCCTCTTCCATCGGGTTGAGGTCCTCGCGCTGCACGTTCTCGACGATCGCGAACTCCAGCGCATCGCTGTCGCTGATGTCGACCGGAACGATCGGCACCTCGTGCAGACCGGCCATCTGCGAAGCGCGCCAGCGCCGCTCGCCGGCGATGATCTCGTAGCGGTCCTGTGCGCCTTTCACCGGACGCACCACGATCGGCTGGATCACGCCATGCTGCTTGATGGACTCGCTGAGCTCCTTCAGCTCGGCGTCCGAAAAGGTGCGGCGCGGATTGCGCGGATTGGCCTTGATGAATTCGATCGGCACCTTGCGCTGCGCGCGCGGACGATCGACATGCTGAGCCTCGCCGCCGACGTCGCCGATCAGGCTTGCAAGTCCCCGGCCCAGTCGCGAACGCGCTTCATCGGCCATCGCCAGCTCCCTTGGATTCACGGTGCAGCACTCCAGAACTGAATTGTCGTAAGTTGTAGGATGGGTAGAGCGCAGCGAAACCCATCGCTGTATGCGCTTTGGGTGATGGGTTTCGCTGCGCTCTACCCATCCTACGGATCAACGTCGCTTCAATGCGTCGTACGCAGCTCGCGCTCGCGCTGGATCACTTCGGTGGCGAGCCGCAAGTAAGCTTCGCTGCCGACGCATTTGAGATCGTAGACCAGCACCGGCTTACCGTAGGACGGCGCCTCCGAGATGCGCACGTTGCGCGGGATCATCGTCTTGTAGACCTTCTCGCCCATGAACTGCCGGACGTCGGCGACGACCTGGTTCGAGAGGTTGTTGCGGGAGTCGAACATGGTCAGCACGATGCCATGGATCGACAGGTTCGGATTCAGCGTCGAGCGCACCTGCTCCACGGTCTGCAGCAATTGCGACAGACCTTCCAGCGCGAAGAACTCGCACTGCAGCGGCACCAGGATCGCGTCGGAGGCCGCCATCGCGTTCACCGTGAGCAGGTTCAGCGAAGGCGGGCAGTCGATCAGCACATAGGTGTAGTCGGCATCCGGCGAGACGTTGTTGTTGAGCGCGCCGATGGCGTCGCGCAGCTTGAAGGCGCGGCCAGGCGTGGTGCCGAGCTCGAGCTCGAGACCGGAGAGGTCCATGGTCGAGGGCGCGATATGCAGCCGCGGCACCGCGGTCGAGACCACGGCCTCGCGCAAGGCGGCTTCGCCGATCAGCACGTCATAGGTCGAGCAGGAGCGGTTGCGGCGGTCGATGCCGAGGCCGGTCGAGGCGTTGCCCTGGGGATCGAGATCGACGATCAGGACGCGTTCACCGATCGCCGCGAGCGCCGTGCCCAGGTTGATCGCTGTGGTTGTTTTTCCCACGCCGCCCTTTTGATTCGCCAGCGCCAGGATGCGCGGGTGGCCATGCGGCACCTCCGCGGTCGGTTCTTGCGTCTTGTCTTGCTGCGGCTCGTCAATCACGGTCATCGAAATTTCCCCACTCAACCCCTGAGCGCCTCAGCTGCGCCTTTCGGCGGCATTGAGCTCCACGATCCAGCCGTCACCCGTCCGGCTCTGGTGCAGCTGAGGCTCAATATTCCAATATTTAGCGGCTTCGGTCAATTCAGCCTCTACATCTTGGCCCTTAAGGAACAGCGCCTTCGCGCCTTGGCGCACCAGCGGCTCCGCAAAGCCGATGAGTTGGTGTAGCGGAGCCAACGCACGCGCGGTCACGCAATCGACGGGGCCGGTGATTCTATCCACATTATCCCCGATCTCAGCGAGATGTACGACTCCCGGCGATGAGGTGATGCGAATTGCTTCGCGCAGGAAGGCCGCCTTCTTGGCGATCCGCTCGACGAGATGGACGCTGGCACCCGGCATCCCCGCCATGGTGCAGGCCAGGACGACGCCGGGAAACCCGCCGCCGCTGCCGAGATCGGCCCAGCGTCTTGCCGTGGGCGCGAGATCGACCAGCTGGAGCGAGTCGGCGATGTGCCGGGTCCAAAGGTGCGGCAAGGTCGAGGGCGCAACCAGATTGGTCTTGGCCTGCCACTCCCGCAGCAGCGCGATGTAGCGGTCGAGCCGCGCTTCCGTTTCATGTGAAACGGGAGCGAGCTTCAGTGCCGCGGCCTTGTCGGCGGCGATGACGGAATCCAGCGCCTGATCGTTGGCGCGGGCTTTGTCGATTTTCGGATTGGCCGGCGCGTCGTCCCGACCCGCGCCGGCACCTGTTCCGGGTCGTCGTGATAGCGGTCTGTCCCCGCCCGGTCCGCGCTGTTTCACGTGAAACGCCTATGCGATGGCTTATGCGATTGCCTTATGCAATTGCCTTGGAGCTCTTCCGTGCCTCACGCCGGAGATAGGCCGCGAGGATGCCGAGCGCAGCCGGTGTCATGCCGTCGATCCGGCCGGCCTGGCCGACCGTGAACGGCCGCGCCTTCTCCAGCTTGGCCCGCACTTCGTTGGAGAGACCGGGGACAAGGCTGTAATCGACCTCCGACAGCACCATCCCTTCGTCGCGCCGGAAGGCCTCGACGTCGGCACTTTGCCGCTCGAGATAGACATCGTACTTGGCGTCGATCTCGAGATGGGTCGCGATCACGGGATCGATCCGCGCCAGCTCCGGCCAGATCGCCCGGACTTGGCTCCAGCCGATGTCCGGATAGGCCATCAGCTCGAAGGCCGACCGGCGCTGGCCGTCCCGGTTCAGGGACAATCCGTGCTTGATGGCCTCGTTTGGGGTGATCGTCAGCGACTTCGAGAGCGTCCGGGCCGCATTCAGGGCGTCCATCTTGGCGCGGTGGTGCAAGGTCCGGGCGCTTCCAACGCAGCCCAAGGCGATGCCCTTCTCGGTCAGACGCTGATCCGCATTGTCAGCCCGCAGCGTAAGCCGATATTCGGCCCGCGAGGTGAACATCCGATACGGCTCGCTGATCCCGCGGGTGACGAGATCGTCGATCATCACACCGAGATAGCCGTCGGCGCGGTCGAACACCGTCAGTGCCGCCCCGCTCGCAGCAAGCGCCGCGTTCAGGCCTGCGACGATGCCCTGCCCGGCGGCCTCTTCGTATCCGGTGGTGCCGTTGATCTGCCCGGCCAGGAACAGACCGCGCAGACGCTTGGTCTGCAGGGTCGGATCGAGCTCGCGGGGATCGATGTGGTCATACTCGATGGCATAGCCCGGACGGACCATCTTCACCCGTTCCAGGCCAGGGATGCTGGCGAGGATCGCGAGCTGGACCTCCTCGGGGAGCGAGGTCGAGATGCCGTTGGGATAGACCGTGCTGTCGTCGAGCCCTTCCGGTTCCAGGAAGATCTGGTGGCCATCGCGGTCGCCGAAGCGGACGATCTTGTCCTCGATCGACGGGCAATAGCGCGGCCCGGAGCTCTTGATCTGGCCGGAGTACATCGGCGAGCGGTGGACATTGGCCCGGATCACCTCGTGGGTTGCCGCGGTGGTCCGGGTGATCCCGCACTGGATCTGCGGGGTCGTGATCCGCTCGGTCATGACCGAGAATGGCTCCGGCGGCTCGTCTCCGGGCTGCATCTCGACCGCGGACCAGTCGATCGTGGTGCCGTCCAGACGCGGCGGGGTGCCCGTCTTGAGCCGTCCCAAGGTGAAGCCGACACGCTCAAACGACGAGGAAAGGCCCATCGCCGGGGCCTCACCGACACGGCCGGCGGGCCAATTATTCTCGCCGAGATGAATGAGGCCGCGGAGGAAGGTGCCGGTGGTGACCACCACGGCCCCTGCCCGAAGCTCGCGGCCATCGGCCAGACGCAGACCCGTGACCCGGCCCTCGGCTACGATCAGCTCATCAGCCTCGCCTTCAATGACCGAAAGGCCCTCGGTCTCGCGGATCGCGGCCTGCATGGCCGCGGCATAGAGCTTTCGATCGGCCTGAGCCCGGGGACCACGGACCGCCGGACCTTTGCGACGATTGAGCACGCGAAACTGGATGCCGCCGGCATCGCCGACCCGGCCCATCAGACCGTCAAGCGCATCGACCTCACGAACCAGATGGCCCTTGCCGAGACCGCCGATAGCGGGATTGCAGGACATGGCGCCCACGGTCGAGAAGCGGTGCGTGACCAGGGCGGTCGTTGCGCCCCTCCGCGCGGACGCCGCCGCGGCTTCACAGCCGGCGTGGCCACCGCCAATCACGATGACGTCGAAGCTCTCTCGCTCGGTTCGCATGGGCGGACTTCTAGCTCACAGGCGGGAAAGCCGGAAGTGGAAACTGGGAGGCAACGTGTTTCACGTGAAACGACGGAGAGGTGAAACTGATTTCGCGAAAACAACCCCATGCACAGTAGAATGGGCATTGTTGCGACTGTGGTTTTGAAGGCGGAGAAACCGCAAGTCCGGCTGTGTTTCACGTGAAACAAGCTCGGCGGCCTCGGGACAGACAGCCACGGATGTGGGTCAGGCGGCGTGACTTTAGCCCATCTTCCGTCCTGGGCGTTGGACCGGCGTAATCCCGCCGGCCGGCACTGAGCGAAGAGGTCACATTTGGTCGGATCCGATGGGGGCCAATCCACCTTCCCTCACGCAGCGAACGCACTCCAGATTCTTTCGCTCGTGTCTCGGACAAGCAGCAACGCGCGCGTTGCTGCGCAGAGCCGGGATCCAGGAGCTCCGAACGCCTGCGACCTTGGGCCCCGCTCAGCAGCGCACCGTCGAAGAGACGCTGCGCTGCGTCCGGGGCACATGGGGGAGAGAAGAGAGCAGCCGCCGGCCGTCCGCTCCTGTTTCACGTGAAACATGTGTGCCGTAGGAAGTCAGGGAGAAAGGGCTCGTGCGATCGGTCCCGCAGTCTGCACCTCGTTTGTCCGCGGGGACGGCTCTTGGAACCAGCCGTTTCACGTGAAACACGAACTCACCGTTTCACGTGAAATACCAAGAAATGGAACAAGTCCTAGTTCTACAATGAAGAACTAGATCTACTTTCCGATGCAGAACTTCTGGAAGATCGCCCCGAGGACGTCCTCGACGTCCACCCGGCCCAGCAGCCGGCCGAGCGCATAAGCGGCGGCCCGCAATTCCTCGGCAGCCAGCTCCTCGCCCTCTTCTACAAGCTCAAGGCTCCGGCGCAAGCTGTCCAAGGCCCGGCTCAACAGCTCGCGCTGGCGCGCCCGGGTCACCATGGCGCCCTCGCTGGCTCCGAAGAACTCGGCCGCGAATTCGACGAGGGCCTGGACCAGATCGGGGATGCCGTCGCCTTCCCGCGCCGAGATCGCAAACTCGCCGCGCGCCGCAGCGCCCCCGGCCCTGCCCAGATCGATCTTGTTGCGGATGATCCAGACCGGGCCGCTGGACCGCTGCGCATCCATCCCGGAATTCCGAAGCAACCGCATCGTCTCGGGATCGACGGCCTGCCCGGACTCGACCAGCCACAACACCAGGTCGGCATCCTCGGCCCGCGCCCGCGCCCGGCGCACGCCCTCCTGCTCGACCGGATCGTCGGTCTCGCGGATGCCGGCCGTGTCGATGATCGTGACGGGATAGCCGTCGAGGTCGAGCTGGACCTCGATCACGTCGCGCGTCGTGCCGGCATGCGGCGAGACGATCGCGACCTCGCGGCGTGCAAGCTGGTTCATCAGCGTCGACTTGCCGACATTCGGCTCGCCCGCGATCGCAACCACCAGCCCGTCGCGCAGGCGTTCGGAATGTCCCTGTGCCGCAAGGACATTTGCAATTTCGTCGTGCAGCGCTTGGATCGCTTCGACGGCCGGCGCCATCAATTCGGCCGGTACATCGCCCTCGTCGGAGAAATCGATGCCGGCTTCGATCAGCGCCGACGCCTCGATAATCCGCTCGCGCCAGTCGCGCGCGCGGTCGCCGAGCAGGCCCTGCAACTGCCGCAGCGCCTGGCGCCGCTGCCGGTCGGTGTCGGCGTGAATGAGATCGTCGAGACCCTCGGCCTCCGTGAGGTCGAGCTTGCCGTTCTCGAACGCCCGCCGCGTGAACTCACCCGGTTCGGCCGCGCGTGTATTCCGAATAACCGAAATTGAGGCAAGGAGCGCCGCCAGCACCGCGCGGCCGCCATGGACGTGAAATTCGGCGATGTCCTCCCCGGTCGCGCTGGCCGGTCCTGGAAACCAGAGCACGACCGCATCGTCGATCGGCTGGCCCGCCCCGTCACGGAGCAGCCGGCGGCTGGCCAGCCGTGGGGCCGGCAGCTTGCCGGCAAACGTTGTCAGCACGGGGCCGGCCTGCGAGCCCGACACACGCACCACAGCTATCGCGCTCGGCGCCCGACCGGACGACAATGCAAAGATGGTCTGGTCTCGCGGATGCATGGCCTATTTGTCCAGCTGCCGATCAAAAGGCAAATGTCCGCTCGGGCGGCGGACAGCAGGGTTTGCTGCACCGTCTGCCGCAGCAAGCCCTTTTATTGCAACGCAACATACCAGGGAATTTTGCTGCAATTACTCCCGGGCGCTATCCACGTGGGCAGCGGGCCGTCACCTATTACGTAAGCAAGATCAACACATTAAGTGGGACCTCCGCCCCGGCCTCACCTCGCATTTCATGCTGCGCATCCGCTGCAACAAACCTGCACAATAAATAAAAAGGGCGCCCGCAGGCGCCCTCTGAACTTAAGCAGCTTATGCTGCACCGCACTCAGGTATTCATGGAGTCGAAGAACTCCGAATTGCTCTTGGTCGAGCGCAGCTTGTCGAGCAGGAAGTCGATCGCGTCCATCGTGCCCATCGGATTGAGGATGCGGCGGAGCACGTACATCTTCTTGAGCACCTGCGGATCGGTGATGAGCTCTTCCTTGCGGGTGCCGGAGCGCGAGATGTCGATCGCCGGGAAGGTGCGCTTGTCCGAGACCTTGCGGTCCAGGATCAGCTCCGAGTTACCGGTGCCCTTGAACTCTTCGAAGATGACTTCGTCCATGCGGCTGCCGGTATCGACCAGGGCGGTCGCGATGATGGTCAGCGAGCCGCCCTCCTCGATGTTGCGGGCGGCACCGAAGAAGCGCTTGGGGCGCTGCAGCGCGTTGGCGTCGACACCGCCGGTCAGCACCTTGCCTGAGGACGGCACCACGGTGTTGTAGGCGCGGCCGAGACGGGTGATCGAATCAAGCAGGATCACGACGTCGCGGCCATGCTCGACCAGGCGCTTTGCTTTTTCGATCACCATCTCGGCGACCTGGACGTGGCGCACCGCCGGCTCGTCGAAGGTCGACGACACGACCTCGCCCTTCACCGAGCGCTGCATGTCCGTGACTTCTTCCGGACGCTCGTCGATCAACAGCACGATCAGATAGCACTCGGGATGATTGTGCGTGATCGAGTGCGCGATGTTCTGCATCAGCACGGTCTTACCCGTGCGCGGCGGCGCCACGATCAAGGCGCGCTGGCCCTTGCCGATGGGAGCGACGATGTCGATCACCCGTGCAGAAAGGTCTTTCCGCGTCGGGTCGTCGATTTCCATGCGGAAGCGCTGATTCGGAAACAGCGGCGTGAGGTTGTCGAAATTGACCTTGTGCTTGGCCTTTTCCGGATCCTCGAAATTGAGCGTGTTGACCTTCAGCAGCGCGAAATAGCGCTCGCCCTCTTTCGGGCTGCGGATGTGGCCTTCGATGGTGTCGCCGGTGCGCAGGCCGAAACGGCGGATCTGCGACGGCGAAACGTAGATGTCGTCCGGGCCCGGCAGATAATTCGCATCGGGCGAGCGGAGAAAGCCGAAGCCGTCGGAGAGAACCTCGACGACGCCCTCGCCGACGATGTCGGTTTCGGCAAGCGCAAGTTGCTTGAGGATGGCGAACAGCAGCTCCTGCTTGCGCATCGTGCTGGCGTTCTCGACCCCATGCTCTTCCGCGAACGAGACGAGCTCGGCCGGCGTCTTCGACTTGAGGTCCTGAAGTTTAATTTCCCGCATTGGGGTGGTCCTGTGGGGTAACCTTGGAAGGGGGGTGCGAGGAGGCTCTGAAATGCGGACGTGAGAAGATAAGGTCCGCAGGTCTGGCAAGGTTAAGTGCCGGTGAGGCTTCAAACCTGATGCGGTGTCCGGCCTCTGGAAAGCTCAGACACAACCACATCCGCCTGCGTTGGGTGGGATGTCGCCAATATAGAAAATCGCTTCCTGCTCTGCAAGCCGAAGCGCTGGGCTTATCGTCACGGGCCTTGCCTAGAACGGCTTCACGATCACCATGATGACGATGAAAATCATCAGAACGGTCGGCACCTCATTGATAATGCGATAGAATTTCTGGGTGCGCGGGCGCCGGTCGGCGGCGAAATCCTTCAGCCAGCGGGAAAAAAAGCCGTGGACCGCAGACATCACCAGGACCAATGCCAGTTTTACGTGCAGCCAGCCGAATGAGAACCAATGGCCGGACCAGGCGAGATAGAGCCCGGCGAGCCAGGTGACGGTCATGGCAGGGTTGATGATGGCCTTGAGGAGCCGGCGTTCCATCACCTTGAACGTTTCCGACTGCTTCGAGCCGATCTCGGCCTCGGAATGATAGACGAATAGTCGCGGCAGATAGAGCATGCCGGCCATCCAGGCGATGACGGCGATCACGTGCAGCGCCTTGATCCAGAGATAGACGTCTTCGAACATTTTCGCGGGTCCGGCCTTCTGCGCAGTGAAGGGAACTGGGGATAGTAAGAACTCGTTAAGGTCTCACCGTGCACACATATCCGTCCGTAGCGCCTTCCTCAAATCTAGAATCTTAGATTCTTAAGGTTTGAGTCTATGTGACCGTGGATTGGACTCATGCAATTCCATCCGCGAGTTCGTGCGCGCTTGTTCACATCCATCCACATATCCCGATAAGGTCTGCCGACTTCCGATAAGTCAGCCGGCTGCAAAGACTTGCGCGATTCTGTCGGCAGCTTATCAAGGCGGTTGTCCGCGCAATCCCGTTTCCGGCCCGACCGGGCGGCAAACTTGTTCTGAGGGGCAGCGGTGTGAATAAAATTGGCACTTGTCCCGCCCCCGGTGTCGCGCAACCCTTTCCGAGGGGTTAAGCTCCACAGAAATCCACAATCCACACCGCCCTCATACAAAGAGTTTTTGTGCCGACCTCGAACAATTATTTCCATCTGCACCTCGTCTCCGACTCCACCGGCGAAACGCTGATCACCGTGGCGCGCGCGGTTGCGGCCCAATACGCCAACGTCACGCCGGTCGAGCATGTCTATCCGCTGGTGCGCAGCCAGAAGCAGCTGGACCGCGTGCTCGACGAGATCGAGGAAGCCCCGGGAATCGTGCTGTTCACGCTGCTGGAGAAGGATCTGGTCTCCAGGCTCGAGGACAAGTGCAAGGAGATCAACGTTCCGAGCCTGTCGATCATCGGCCCGGTGATGCAGCTGTTCGAAGCCTATCTCGGGGCTGCGACCACGGGCCGCGTCGGCGCCCAGCACGTCCTCAACGCGGAATATTTCAAGCGCATCGACGCGCTGAACTACACCATGATCCACGACGACGGCCAGCATGTCGAAGGCCTCAACGACGCCGACGTCGTTCTGGTTGGCGTCTCCCGCACTTCGAAAACGCCGACCTCGATCTATCTCGCCAATCGCGGCATCCGCACCGCCAACGTGCCGCTGGTTCCGGGCATCCCGGTGCCCTCGCAATTGGAGACGCTGACGCGGCCGCTGGTCGTCAGCCTGCACGCGACGCCGGAACGCCTGATCCAGATTCGTCAGAATCGCCTGCTCTCGATGGGAGCGGAGTCCGGCAGCGAAACCTACACCGACAAGCAATCGGTCACCGAGGAGGTCGCGTTTGCGCGCAAGCTCAGCGCCAAGCACGATTGGCCGCTGCTGGACGTCACGCGCCGCTCGATCGAGGAAACCGCGGCAGCGATCATGAAGCTCTACAGCGATCGCCAACGCAACCGGCCTTCCGAATAGGTGTCGCGATGGGGCTGTGGCTCGGCACATCTCCGTTGATCCTGGCCTCGCAGAGCAGCGCGCGTAAAATGCTGCTGGCCAATGCCGGGCTGGAGTTCAAGGCTGTTACCGCCGATATCGACGAACGCGGTATTCAAGCAGCCTCGAAGCTTTCAAATCCGCGCGAGATCGCTCTAAAGCTCGCGCGCGAAAAGGCCAAGGCGGTCTGCGCCCGTCATCCCGGGAGCTACGTGATCGGCGCCGATCAGACCCTGGCTCTTGGCAGCCGCCTCTTCAACAAGCCCGCCGGCCGCGACCAGGCATTGGCGCAATTGCGCGACCTCGCCGGCAACAGCCATGAGCTGAATTCCGCGGTCGCTATGGCGCATGACGGCAAGATTGTTTTCGAAGACGTCTCGATTGCCCGCATGACCATGCGTGCGATGACCGAGGCGGAGCTATTGGCCTATCTCGACGCCGCCGGCGACGCCGTCACGACCAGCGTCGGCGCCTATCAGCTCGAGGGGCTGGGCGTTCATCTGTTCGAGCGCATCGAGGGCGACCATTTCACCATTCTCGGCCTGCCGCTACTGCCGCTTCTTGCGTTCCTGCGGCGTGAGCGGCTAGTTGCGGTCTGACTGACGGAGATGGCTGCACGCTGATGCGGATCCTGGGACTGACCGGCTCGATCGGGATGGGAAAATCCACCACCGCGAAACTGTTCGCGGAGGCCGGTGTGCCCGTCTACGATGCCGATGCCGCGGTGCATCAGCTCTATGAAGGCGAGGCAGCGCCCGCGATCGAGGCTGCCTTTCCCGGCACCACCGTGAACGGCAAGGTGGACAGGTCAAAGCTGTCGGCGCGCGTCGTGCATGATCCCGCCGCGATCAAGCAGCTCGAGCAGATCGTGCATCCGATGCTCGGCGCCTCCCGGCAAAAATTCTTCGTCGAGGCCGAGGCAGCCAAGGCGCCGGTCGTGGTGCTCGACATCCCGCTGCTGTTCGAGACCGGCGGCGAGAAACGGGTCGACGCCGTGGTCGTGGTGTCGACTTCGCCGGAACTCCAGCGCGAGCGGGTGCTGGCGCGGGGCACGATGGACGAAGCCAAGCTCGATGCCATCATCGCCAAGCAGACGCCTGATGCCGAGAAGCGCAAGCGGGCCGATTTCGTGGTGGATACCTCGCACGGACTTGAGCCGGTGCGGGCGCAAATCGCGCAGATCCTGGCCGAGGTCGTTAAGATGCCGCAGCGGCGAACCTGATTCGCCGCCTCATAACGGCTCTCACGACACTGATCTCAAGAGACTGATCTCAAGACATGCGCGAAATCGTCCTCGACACCGAAACCACCGGCCTCGATCCGCTTCGCGGCGATCGCCTGGTCGAAATCGGCTGCGTCGAGATCCTCAACCGCATGCCGACGGGCCAGACCTATCACGTCTATATCAATCCTGAGCGGGACATGCCGGCGGAAGCCTTCGCGGTGCACGGGCTGTCGGCCGAATTCCTGTCGACCAAGCCGCTGTTCCACGAGGTCGTCGATGGGTTCCTGGAGTTCATCGGCGACGACCCGCTGGTGATCCACAACGCCTCGTTCGATATCAGCTTCATCAATGCCGAGCTCGACCGGATCAAGCGCGCAGCGATCCCGCGGGAGCGGCTGGTCGATACGTTGCTGCTGGCGCGGCGCAAGCATCCGGGTGTGTCGAACCGGCTCGACGATCTCTGCTCGCGCTATGCGATCGACAATTCGCACCGCACCAAGCACGGCGCGCTGCTGGACGCCGAGCTGCTGGCCGAGGTCTATGTCGACCTGGTCGGAGCCCGGCAGTCGCAGCTGCTTCTGGCGTCGGAGAGGGAAGAGATTCGCGTCAACGCGGCGGGCGATACGCCGCGGCGGCAGCGCCTGGCGCCGCTCGCGCCGCGGGTTTCGGATGCCGAAAGAGAGGCCCATCGGGCCTTCATCGCAACGATGGGTGAAAAGGCGATCTGGAACGAGTATCTCGCCGCTCCAGTCGCCTCTCCGGCCGGTTCAGCTTTGATTTAGGCCTGGCCGGTCTGGCCACCGCCCTGGGCGGCCATTTGCCGCTCCATGTTCTGGCGATATAGACCGACGAAGTCGACCGGATCCAGCATCAGGGGCGGGAACCCGCCGTCGCGCACCGCGGTCGCGATGATCTCGCGCGCGAACGGGAAGAGCAGGCGCGGACACTCGATCATGACCAGCGGATGCAGATTCTCCTTCGGCACGTTGGCGATGCGGAACACGCCGGCATAGGCGAGCTCAAACGAGAACATGATCTTGCCGGCAGTATCGGCCTTGCCCTCGACCGACAGCGTCACCTCGAATTCCTGCTCGCTGAGATTGTTGGCGCTGACGTTGATCTGGATGTTGATCTGGGGCGGCTGGCTCTGCTGCTGGAGCGAGCCCGGCGCGTTCGGATTTTCGAACGACAGGTCCTTGGTATATTGCGCCAGCACGTTGAGCTGGGGAGCCTGGGCCGCCTCGGGAGGGGTGCCGTTACCGTTGGTCATGAGAGTCTCTCCTTACCCGATTGGGGCTGAATTTCGCGGCGGTTGGCTAACATAGGGCCGCCTCGTTCCACAAGGACGAACGGTCCCGGGGGCGGGGATTCGGTCCGCGCCGACACCTTTGACGGTCACCCTGCCTTTTCCGTAAAATTGCGCCTTAAACGATTGAAGATACGCGATTTCCGGGCAGGATCGGGTTTCCCCTTAAGCATAAAACGCGCTACACTCGGTGCTGTGCCAAAAGGCGCCATTGGCCCGGCAAGATTTCGTGCCTACATCCCAAGGACCTGATGTGGACCTAAATTGGCGATGTAGACTTGCCGTTCCCGTAGGGAACGGTCTACTGGCCGGATTGATTTTCCCGGCGACGACCCCGAAAGCGAAGACCCAGAGCAAAGACCAGAAAGCGAATCTGACGTGGACATCTACACCATTATCTTCCTGGCGCTGGCGGTCTTCATCTTTCTGCGGCTGCGCAGCGTGCTTGGGCAGCGAACCGGCAACGAACGGCCGCCGTTCGATCGGACCGCCGCCCGCAATGCGCTGGGGGGTGCCCAGGACAACAACGTTGTGACCATGCCGGGCAAGGTGATCGACCAGGCACCTCTGGCGCCGTCGGCCGACCCGACCCCGCCCTCCGACCGCTGGAAGGGCTTGGCCGAGCCCGGCACCGCGCTGGCGCAGGGCCTGGACGCCATCGTCGACAAGGAGTCCACGTTCGACCCGCGTCATTTCATCTCGGGCGCCCGCGGCGCCTACGAGATGATCGTGCTGGCCTTTGCCAATGGCGACCGCCGTGCGCTGCGCGACCTGCTGTCGTCGGAGGTCTACGAAAGCTTCGACGCCGCGATCAAGGAGCGCGAGAAGAACGAGCAGAAGACCGAGACCCGCTTCGTCTCGATCGACAAGGCCGAGCTCGTCGGCGCCGAGCTGCGCGATCGTACCGCCCAGCTCACGATCCGTTTCGTCTCGCAGATGATCTCGGCCACCCGCGACAAGGCCGGCAACATCGTCGACGGCAGCGCCGACACGGTCGCCGACATCACCGACATCTGGACTTTCGCCCGCGACGTCACCTCTCGCGATCCGAACTGGAAGCTGGTTGGCACCGGAAGCGCGAATTAAGATCTTTCTGAAGACCAGCGCGACCGCGCTTTGCGCAGGCGCCGTCGCGCTGTCATCGTTTTCGCTCGGCGCCGAGGCGGCGCGGCGCCACTATCGCAACCATCACCATCATCATCCGCCGCAATTGCCTGCCGCGCCATTGCGGGCCTTGCCCTACCCGCAGGTCCCCCTGCCGTTCGACATTCCCGGCGCGCAATATTTGCCGCTCTCCTGGGCTGACGTGAAGGGTTGGGGCGACGACAATCACCTCGCCGCTTACAAGACGTTCCGTGCCAGCTGCCGCTCGATCAACGCGCAGAACGGATCGGCTGAACCCAAGGCGCTCGGCGGCTCGCTGAGCGAGCCTTGCCGGGTCGCCAGATCGCTCGAGATCAGCGACGACGCCAAGGCCAAAACCTTCTTCGAGGAGAATTTCGCGCCGCTGCGCATTTCGCGCCTCGGCGAGCCCGATGGTTTCGTCACCGGCTATTATGAGCCGGTGCTGGAGGGATCGCGCACACAGACCGACGTCTACAACGTTCCGGTCTACCGCCGTCCCTCAAATCTGTTCGTGCGCGGCTACAAGCAGGATTCGTTGAGCCTGCCCAACAAGGGCCCGGTCTATCGCAAGATCGGCCGCCGCAAGCTGGTGCCCTATTACGACCGCGGCGAGATCGAGGACGGCAAGATCGCCGGCCGCGGGCTGGAGATCGCCTGGCTGAAGGACCCGACCGATCTGTTGTTCGCGCAGATCCAGGGCTCGGCGCGGATCAAGTTCGACGACGGCAGCTCGGTCCGGCTGAATTACGACGCCTATAACGGCTATCCCTACACCGCCGTCGGGCGCATCCTGATCGAGCGCGGCATCATCCCGAAGGAGGAGATGTCGATGCAGAAGATCAGGGAATGGATGGCGCAGAATCCTGACGGCGCCAAGGAGCTGCGCCGCGCGAACCGCGCCTACATCTTCTTCCGCGAGGTCAACCTCTCCGACAAGGAGGAGGCGGTGGGCGCGCAAGGCATTCCCTTGACGGCGGGACGCTCGATTGCGGTCGACAAGTCGCTGCATGTCTATGGCACGCCGTTCTTCATCGAGGGCGAGCTGCCGATCGAATCCGAACGCGCAAAGACGCCGTTCCATCGGCTGATGATCGCGCAGGATACCGGCTCGGCCATCATCGGCCCCGCGCGCGCCGATCTGTTTTTCGGCGCGGGCCAGGAGGCGGGCCGGGTCTCCGGGCGGCTGCGCCATCCCATGCATTTTGTCATGCTGGTGCCGAAGGGCCTCGATCCCTCGGTTCGCGCCGCGCGCCTGCCGGTGCCTGATCCGCGTCCCTCGGAGAAGATCGCAAAGCTGTTTCCGCAAAGCGATCCGGGCAAGGGGACCGCGAAGCCGGCCGCTGTCGCCGGCGCAATGGACAACAAGAACGAAACCGTTGCCATCGCAGGTCCTGTCCCGCTGCCGGTGCCGCGCCCCGCGATGGAGCCTGCCTCGGAGCCGCAGCGGCCGGTGAAGAAACGTCCCCTTCGACAGCAATGAAGCGATCGTCCCGTCCGCCCGTGCTCGAGCCTCGCCCCTCGCCGCGCCGCCGCGCGCTGAGCGAGGAGGAGCGCGCGCTGTGGGATACGGTCGCCAAGCAGGTCAAGCCGCTGCGGAAGCAGCGCGCGGCGAAAGCGCATGCCGCTCCGCGCACCGAGCCTTTGCCCGCAGCATCCGTCTCGCGGCCTGCATCATCGCCACGGCCGATCGCCGCCGCGCCGGCACCACGTGCCGCAAAACCGGCCGTCCCGCCCTTGGCGCCGCTCGGCAAGCGCGAGCGGACAAAATTGTCGCGCGGCCGCAGTGAGATCGAGGCGCGGCTCGATCTGCACGGCATGACGCAGACGCGCGCCCATCGCGCGCTGACCGGCTTTCTGCACCGCGCCCATCACGACGGCCTGACCTTCGTGCTCGTCATCACCGGCAAGGGCCGCAGCGGCGGCGAAAGCGGCGTGCTGCGGCGCCAAGTGCCGGAATGGCTGAGCCTGCCGGAATTCCGCGCCTTCGTCGTCGGCTTCGAGACGGCGCATATCGGCCACGGCGGCGAGGGCGCGCTGTATGTGCGGATCAGGCGGGCGAGGGGTTAGCGATGCCGACGCGCCCGGGCGATGCGAAGCATCGTCCCGCGCGGCGGCTGAGGGCTCTCTCCTCTGCGGAGAAAGCCCTCTCCCCAACCCTCTCCCGCAAGCGGGAGAGGGAGCGCACCGCCGCTGCAGCTGCAAGCGAAGCTCAAAACGGCCGGATGATGCCGACGCGCGGGATCAGTGTGAGGACCAAGCCGAAGATGTTGGTGTTGCGATCCTCCGCCGGAATCAACTCCGTCTCCCGTGCCGCCGGCAGCATCTTCACGGCGTGCAGGATCAGGAACATGCAGACCGCCCAGTTCGAGATCCAGCGCGAATAGTCGAACACCATCGCGAACATCACGAGGTAGCCGAGGCTGACGCCAGCCAGCGCCGCGATCACCAGGCGGCGGTGCATCTCGCTGGCAAGCGCCCCGATCAGCTTGGCAAAATAGCGCCACAGCGGCGTGTGCAGCCAGATCAGCAGCGCGAACACGGGCACGCCGAGGATGTTGTGCGGCAGGCGGCCCCAGGTGTCCGAAATCTCCTTCGCCAGCGGCTGATACCAGATATAGGCGAATTGCAGGAGGTCGTTTCGGGACGGATCGGCCATTCGGCTCTTCAGATGCGCGACGAAATCCGCTTCCGGGATCGGCATCGTTCCCCAAAACTGCGCGGCAAGGAACAGCGCGGAGACGATGAGCAAGGCAACGATGCCGAAGGCGACATTGCTGCGATCGAGCCCGCAGGCGAGATAATGCCTGACCACGACGATGGTGAAGATCGTGGGCACGTACATCAGCAGATGAATGTGGTGGATCAGCACGAGGATGACCGCGAACAGCGCTGCCGTGGCGACGAACAGCAGCGAGCGCGCCGGCATCAGCAGCAGGACGAGCGCCAGCGCACAGCCGTAGATGTCGAAATGGCCGAGCGTGTGCATGAAGTTCTTCAGGAAGAACGGCGATCCCGCCATGAAGACGAACAGCGGCAGCGTCCTCGCGGTGAAGCCGAACGTTTTCTGAAAGAGTCTTGAAAACAGCGCTGATGTCACGAGCCATGTCACGCCGCCGAGCGCAAAGACCAGCCAGACCGGCACCTTGTCCGTGACCAGCACGACGATGGCTCCGATCAGTGCGCGCTTGATGAAGCCGAAATGGTAGTCGACCAGAAGGTGGATGTAGGGGACGTAAGGCGGCAGCAGGAGCTTGTGAATGAACACGCCGACGATAACCGCCGCGTTGATCGCGAGCAGCAGCCGCCAGGGATTTTGCCAGCTGTTAGCGGGCACGTGGCACCCGCCGCACGTCAACCTCCGCTGTCGTCCCGGGCAAGCCACCGGGTCCGCGCAAAGCGCGGCCCGATGACAGGCTCCGCGCGACCCGGGACCCATAACCACAGGAGGTCGTGTGTGCCGGGATTGGAGCCGCCATCTGTTTCAACAAGGACCGCTGGTGGTTATGGATCCCTGCTTTCGCAGGGACGACAGCGGATAGATAGCGGACTGAACCGGAATTACAAAATGAACCGGCTCAGATCCGCGTTCTTGGCGAGGTCGCCGACGTGCTTCTGCACGAAATCGGCGTCGACCTTGACGGTCTCGCCGCTGCGGTCGGGGGCGGTGAAGGAGATCTCGTCCAGCACCCGCTCCATCACGGTCTGCAGCCGCCGCGCGCCGATGTTCTCGACGGTGGAATTGACGGCGACCGCGACATCGGCAAGCGCGTCGATCGCGCTGTCGGTGATGTCGAGCGTCACGCCCTCGGTCTGCATCAAGGCGATATATTGCTTGATCAGCGAGGCCTCGGGCTCGGTCAGGATGCGGCGCATGTCGTCGCGGGTCAGCGCCTGCAATTCGACGCGGATCGGCAGCCGGCCCTGCAATTCCGGCAGCAGGTCGGACGGTTTTGCGACGTGGAAGGCGCCGGAGGCGATGAACAGGATGTGGTCGGTCTTCACCGCGCCGTGCTTGGTCGAGACCGTGGTGCCCTCGATCAGGGGCAGGAGATCGCGCTGCACGCCCTCGCGCGAGACGTCGCCGCCGACGCGGCCGTCACGGGCGCAGATCTTGTCGATCTCGTCGAGGAACACGATGCCGTTGTTCTCGACCGCGCTGATCGCCTCCAGCGTCAGCTGCTCGGTGTCCAGCAGCTTGTCGGATTCCTCGTTGACGAGGATCTCGTGCGAGCTCTCGACCGTCAGCCGCCGCGTCTTGCTGCGGCCGCCGAGCTTGCCGAAAATGTCGCCGAGCGAGATCGCGCCCATCTGCGCGCCCGGCATGCCGGGGATCTCGAACATCGGCATGCCGCCGCCTGAGGACTGCGTCTCGATCTCGATCTCCTTGTCGTTGAGCTCGCCGGCGCGCAGCTTCTTGCGAAAGGATTCTCGCGTCGTGGACGAGGCATTGGCGCCGACCAGCGCGTCGAGCACGCGCTCCTCGGCGGCGAGCTGCGCGCGGGCGTGCACGTCCTTGCGCTTCTTCTCGCGGACCTGTGCGATCGCGACCTCGACGAGGTCGCGCACGATCTGCTCGACGTCCCGGCCGACATAGCCGACCTCGGTGAACTTGGTCGCTTCCACCTTCAGGAACGGTGCGTTCGCGAGTTTTGCCAATCGCCGCGCGATCTCGGTCTTGCCGACGCCGGTGGGGCCGATCATCAGAATGTTTTTCGGCAGCACCTCCTCGCGCAAGGAGCCGGACAGCTGTTGCCGCCGCCAGCGGTTGCGCAGCGCGATCGAGACGGCGCGCTTGGCATCGGCCTGGCCGACGATGAAACGGTCGAGTTCGGAAACGATTTCACGCGGAGAGAAGTCTGTCATGGGACCTTAGCTAGGGTCAGTTGCGGGGTAGGACAAGCCGCTTTTTTCGGCCGTCAGATGATCGGCGGGCCGGATTGCCATTGCTTCACGGCCTCGATCGGATGGATCAGCATCAGGATGTTGAGCGTCAGATTGTCGCGAATGTGAAGCGCCAGCATGATCTCGAAGGCGAGCCCGAGCAGGACGGTCGCGGTGACAGGCAACGAACGCGCGGCGAGGAACCCGAACACCATGGCCAGATTGTCGGAGACCGAGTTGACGATGCTGTCGCCGAAATAGTCCAGCGAGATCGTGCCGGCGCGGTAGCGCTCGATGATGAAGGGCGAGTTCTCGACGATCTCCCAGGCACCTTCGATCAGCATGGCGACGATCAGCCGTGCCGGCCAGGAGAGGGGCAGGAACGGCAGGCGCGCGAACAGCAGCCAGGTCAGGCCGTAGAACAGGAAGCCGTGCAGAACGTGCGAGAAAGTGTACCAGTCGGCGATGTGCTGGGAGTTCTCCGAGCTGTTCACCACCCCGTGCCACAGCTTGACAGTGCCGCAGGTGCAGATCGGCACGCGGCCCATCGCAAGCAGGATCGCGGCCTGCAGCGCCAGCAGCAGCAGCGCGATGCCGGCCCAGGCGAGCGGCGGAAACGAGACCTTGCTCTCGCGCGCGTGGACCAGCGTCATGGTTCACGCACCATCAGCAGCGCCGGCCCATCCGGCGTCTCCACCACGCGGTCGCGGACGAAACCGGCCTTCTCATAGGCACGCAAGGCGCGTGCGTTGAGCGGGTCGGGATCGGTGACCATGCGCGGCAGGCCGCTGCGAAACTGCTCATCGACAAACTGGCGGATGAAGGCCGAGCCGTGACCGCGTTCGATCATGTCGGTTTCGCCGATGAACAGGTCGATCCCACGCGTGCCCTCCGGTTGCGGCCCAAAGCCCGTATTCCAGGCGGTGAGGCGGTAGCACTGAAGATAGCCCAGGGGCTGCTGGCCGGCCAACACGATGAACTGGTCCATGGCCGGTTCATCGAGATCGCCGCTGACAAGCGCAAACTGCTCGTCCGGATCGCCCCACCAGTCCCGCACATGGGCCTCGCCCAGCCACCGCCGGATCAGCGGCAGGTCGGCGGCGGTCATGGGATGGAAGGTGTAGGTGTGGACCATCTATCGACCATCGCGGCACTGCGCTCCCTCTCCCGCCTGCGGGAGAGGGTTGGGGAGAGGGTATCTCCGCGATGGGACAATCCCCCAGAGGAGGAAACCCTCACCCGGCGCTATGCGCCGACCTCTCCCGCAGGCGGGAGAGGTTACAGCCGGTCCGGAGCGCCGCTGTTGAGTCACAAGATAGGCCCCTACCCCGTCGCCAGGCTCTCGATGGTCAAGCTGCGGTTGGTGTAGACGCAGATATCGGCGGCGATGTCCATGGAGCGGCGGACGATGGTCTCGGCGTCCTTGTCGGTGTCGAGCAGGGCCCGTGCCGCCGCCAGCGCGTAATTGCCGCCGGAGCCGATCGCCATCACGCCGGCCTCGGGCTCCAGCACGTCGCCGGTGCCTGTCAGCACCAGGGAGACGTCCTTGTCGGCCACGATCATCATGGCCTCGAGCCGCCGCAAATAGCGGTCGGTGCGCCAGTCCTTGGCCAGCTCGACCGCGGCCCGGGTCAGCTGCCCCGGATATTGCTCGAGCTTGGCCTCCAGCCGCTCGAACAGGGTGAAGGCGTCGGCGGTTGCGCCGGCAAAGCCGCCGATCACGTCGCCCTTGCCGAGCTTTCGGACCTTCTTGGCGTTGGACTTGATCACGGTCTGGCCGATCGAAACCTGGCCGTCGCCGCCAACCACCACCCTGCCGCCCTTGCGGACCGTCAAAATCGTGGTGCCGTGCCAGCCCGGCGAGCTGTTCTGGGAATCCTGCATGAATGATCCTCGTTGTCCGCTTGATTTAGGCGGTCGCGGACAAGGGGACAACCTGGGCACAACGGGCCGTTCCGGGCCAAATTTCGCTCACCATAGGCAGAAGTAGAGGCCCGGCCGGCCGTTCCCGCAGTAGCGAAGGTGTCATTTGGCTGTTAAGAGACTGGCGTTTTCGGCCCCGAGCATGATCCCGGAAAAGTGGGTACCGGTTTTCCGAGCAGGACATGCTCAAATAGAAGCGAAAGCCTTCAATGCGCACCGCGACGATCAAGCGCAAGACCAAGGAAACCGAGATCGAGGTCTCCGTGAACCTCGATGGCACCGGCGTGGCCAATATCGCGACCGGCATCGGCTTTTTCGACCATATGCTCGATCTCCTCGCCCGCCATTCCCGCATCGACCTCACGGTCAAGGCGGTGGGCGATCTGCACATTGATTATCACCATACCACCGAAGACACCGGCATCGCGCTCGGCCAGGCGGTCAAGCAGGCGCTCGGCAACATGGCGGGCATCACCCGCTATGCCGGCGTGCACATGCCCATGGACGAGACGCTGTCGCGCGTGGTCATCGACATTTCGGGCCGCCCGTTCCTGGTGTTCAAGGCCGACTTCCCCCGCGACAAGATCGGCGAGTTCGACACCGAGCTGGTGCGCGAGTGGTTCCAGGCCTTTGCCATCAACGCCGGCGTGACTCTGCACGTCGAGACCCTATATGGCGATAACAGCCATCATATCGCCGAGTCTTGCTTCAAAGGTCTGGCGCGGGCGCTGCGCACGGCGGTCGCGATCGATCCGAAAGCGGCGGGCGAGATCCCGTCCACCAAGGGCTCGCTCGGCGGCTGACGTCTCTTCCCGGCGGCACGCGCCGCCTGCGGTATCACTGACTTGCTAGGAACGGGGCATCACCATGCCTGTCTACACAGTTCATGCGCCCTCCCCTGCCGGAGCCGATCTGCGCGCGACCGACAAGTTCGTGTTCGTGCGCGACGGTTTCCATTTCTGGGCGATGATCTTCGGACCATTCTGGCTGCTGTGGAATCGGCTGTGGCTGGCGCTGATCGGCTATCTGATCTTCATCGCCGCGTTCAATGCGGGGCTGTCGAGCCTCGGTATCGGACGTTCTTCGATCTTCTTCGCCGATCTCATCATCGCGCTGCTGATGGGTCTGGAGGTCTCGAGCCTGCGGCGCTGGACGCTGTCGCGCGGCAAATGGCGCCAGCTCGATGTGGTGGTTGCCGACGACGAGGACACCGCCGAGCGCCGCTTCTTCGAGCGCTGGAGCCAGAAGCAGCACGGCATCGTCAACGATCAATGGGCCGTCGATCGCGGCGGTCCGCCGCCGACCCGCAGCGTGCCGGGCCAGCAATTCTCGAACCCGCCGCCGATTCCGGCCGGCGGCATCATCGGGTTGTTTCCAGAACCGGGAGGGTCAAGATGAGCGTCGCCATCATCGATTACGGTTCCGGCAATCTGCATTCCGCCGCCAAGGCTTTCGAGCGCGCCGCGCGCAGCATGGAGAACCCGCAAAAGGTCTTTGTTACCAGCGATCCCGATCAGGCTTACGAGGCTGATCGTCTGGTGCTGCCGGGCGTCGGCGCGTTCGCCGATTGCCGGCGCGGGCTCGATGCCGTCAACGGCATGGTCGAGGCGATCACGGAAGCGGTGCGCGTCAAGGCGCGGCCGTTCTTCGGCATCTGCGTCGGCATGCAGCTGATGGCGAGCCGCGGCAAGGAGCACGTCATCACCGAGGGCCTGAACTGGATCGGCGGCGACGTCGAGAAGATCACGCCGCGCGACGAGAGCCTGAAGATCCCGCACATGGGCTGGAATACGCTCGACCTGCTGCAGGAGCATCCGGTGCTGAACAAGCTGCCGCTCGGCCCGAAGGGCCAGCACGCTTATTTCGTGCACTCCTATCACCTCAATGCGGCCAACGAGGCGGACGTGCTCGCGCGCGCCGATTACGGCGGTCCCGTCACCGCGATCGTGGGCAAGGACACCGCCATCGGCACGCAATTTCACCCCGAGAAGAGCCAGCGTTTCGGCCTGGCCCTGATCTCGAACTTCTTGCGATGGAAACCGTGATGGCCGCTTCGCTCTCTCTTGTCACCTCCCCCCTTGTGGGGGAGGTCGAACGCGCAGCGTTCGGGAGGGGGGTAAGCCCCGACGGCGGTGCCCGCGGCTACCCCTCTCCCCAACCCTCCCCCACAAGGGGGGAGGGAGCGCACCGTGTGCGCGGAAAAATCCTGGCTCAATCATGATCCTCTTCCCCGCGATCGACCTCAAGAACGGCCAGTGCGTGCGCCTCGAGCAGGGCGACATGGCGCGCGCGACCGTGTTCAACCTTAATCCGGCGGCGCAGGCGCAGAGCTTCGTCGAGCAGGGCTTTGAGTATCTCCACGTCGTCGATCTCGATGGCGCCTTTGCCGGCAAGCCGGTGAATGCCGAGGCCGTCGAGGCGATGCTGAAGACGATCAGGATTCCGGTGCAGCTCGGCGGCGGCATTCGCGATCTCAAGACCGTCGAAGCCTGGCTCGACAAGGGCATCACCCGCGTCATCATCGGCACGGCGGCGGTGCGTGATCCCGAGCTGGTGAAATCCGCCGCGAAGAAATTCCCCGGCCGCGTCGCGGTCGGGTTAGATGCCCGCGACGGCAAGGTCGCGGTCGAAGGCTGGGCCGAGACCTCGCAAGTGACCGTGCTGGAGATCGCAAGGCGGTTCGAGGATGCCGGCGTCGCCGCCATCGTCTTCACCGACATCGCGCGCGACGGCCTGCTCAAGGGCCTGAATCTGGACGCGACCATTGCGCTCGCGGACGCCATCTCGATTCCGGTGATCGCCTCCGGCGGACTCGCCTCGATCGAAGACGTCAAGGCGATGCTCACGCCGCGTGCGAACAAGCTCGCCGGCGCGATCGCCGGACGTGCGCTCTATGACGGCCGCCTCGATCCCGCGGCCGCCCTCACTTTGATCCGCGACGCGCGCAGGAGCTGACACATGTTCAAGGTGCGTGTGATCCCCTGCCTCGACGTCAAGGACGGCCGCGTCGTCAAGGGCGTCAACTTCGTCGATCTCAGGGATGCCGGCGACCCCGTCGAGGCTGCGATCGCCTATGATGCGGCCGGCGCCGACGAGCTCACCTTCCTCGACATCACCGCGACCCACGAGAACCGCGGCATCATGCTGGACGTGGTCCGGCGCACCGCGGAAGCCTGCTTTATGCCTGTCACCGTCGGCGGCGGCGTGCGTGAGGTCAACGACATCAAGACGCTGCTGCGCGCCGGCGCCGACAAGGTCTCGATCAACAGCGCCGCAGTCTCGCGGCGCGAGTTCGTCAAGGAAGCGGCCGAGAAATTCGGCGAACAATGCGTCGTGGTCGCGATCGACGCCAAGCGGGTGAAGCGCCCGGGCGGCGACCGCTGGGAGATCTTTACCCATGGCGGCCGCAACTCGACCGGCATCGACGCGATCGAATATGCCCAGGAAGTCGTCGCGCTCGGCGCCGGTGAAATCCTGCTCACCTCGATGGACCGGGATGGCACCAGGCAGGGATTCGACATCCCCCTGACCCGGGCGATCGCCGACAGCGTGCCCGTTCCGGTGATCGCCTCGGGCGGCGTCGGCAATCTCGACCATCTCGTCGACGGTATCCGCGACGGACACGCCACCGCCGTGCTGGCGGCCTCGATCTTCCATTTCGGGGAATTCACCATCCGTGAAGCCAAGGAGCATATGGCGCGGCGCGGGCTGCCGATGCGCCTCGATGCCTGACGACTCCCGCTAGCAAAAATGTTACACAAGCCGGTGGGCAACGGCCTCTGTGGCCCCCTGTGTTTCCGAGTAATCCGATGCCGCGTTTCACGATCCATGACCTGGCCGAGACCATCGACGTCCGCGCGGCGGACGGCGGCGAGGCGTCCTATACCCGCAAGCTGCTCGACAAGGGCGTCGAGCATTGCGCCAAGAAGTTCGGTGAAGAGGCAATCGAAACCGTAATCGCAGCAGTCGAAAACGATCGCGCGCATCTGGTCGCTGAAAGTGCCGACCTGCTCTATCATTTCCTTGTGCTTCTGAAGGCGCGCGGCATAAAGCTGGAAGAGGTCGAGGCGGCGCTGGGTAAGCGCACTTCGATGTCAGGGTTGGAAGAAAAGGCGTCGCGCAAGCGCGATTGATCGAAGCAACGGAAAGGCGGCGTCATGGATATCCGCGCACCCGAGCAGCAGTATAATCCCTACCGGGTCTATACGCGCGAAGAATGGGCGCGCCTGCGTGACGACACGCCGATGACGCTGGAGCCGGGCGAGTTCGACCGGCTGCGTTCGCTGCACGATCGCCTTGACCTGCAGGAAGTCGAGGACATTTACCTGCCGCTGTCGCGCCTGCTCTCGATCTACGTCGATGCGATGCAGCGCCTGTATTACGCCGAGCGCCAGTTCCTCAACATCCGCGACCGCAAGGTGCCCTACATCATCGGCGTCGCCGGTTCGGTCGCCGTCGGGAAGTCCACCACGGCCCGCGTGCTCCAGGCCCTGCTGGCGCGCTGGTCGCCGCGCCCGAAGGTCGAGCTGATCACCACCGACGGGTTTCTCTATCCCAACGCCGTGCTCGATCGGCAGGGCATCATGCAGAAGAAGGGTTTCCCTGAGAGCTACGACCTTCCGCTGCTGCTCAGCTTCCTCTCCGATATCAAGTCCGGTCGCGGTCATGTGCGTGCGCCGGTCTATTCGCATCTGACCTACGACATCGTGCCGAACCAGTGGGCCGAGGTCGATCAGCCCGACATCCTGATCGTCGAGGGCGTCAACGTGCTGCAGACCGGCAAGCTGCCGCGCGACGGCAAGGCGGTGCCTGTGGTCTCCGACTTCTTCGACTTCTCGGTCTATATCGACGCCGACGAGGCGGCGCTGCGGCAATGGTACATCAAGCGCTTCCTGGCGCTCCGCGACACCGCGTTCACCAACCCGAAATCCTACTTCAACCGCTACGCGCTGCTGTCGGACGAGGAAGCCACCGCCACCGCCATCGCGATCTGGGAACGCACCAACCTCGCCAATCTCGAGGACAACATCCTGCCGACCCGGCCCCGCGCGACGCTGATCCTCAAGAAGGGCGCCGACCATACGGTGGAGAGCGTGGCGTTGCGACGGCTGTAATCGCGCCGGTTGCCGAGCTCCTGGTTCGTCCGGGCAAGTGTCTTTTGTTGCAGACCGGCAAAAGGTATTCGACTATGAGCGTACGAAACGCGAGGACGCCATGGTTGACCGTCTCAGAAGTGCTGCCGAGTTGCTTGAAGCGCCGAGCTGCCCGGACTGCCATATCGAGATGAAATGGTTCCGCTCAGAACTGCTCGCGGACGAGCCGGTTCCGATCATCGCGCATCTCTTCGTGTGCCCTCATTGCAAGCGCGCCGCCCAGGCGGATACGGTCTTCAAGCCAACCCCGGTGAAGCCGGATAAGCTCTCCGCGCCGCGGTTCGCTGCCTACGCTGTGACAGTTCATTCCCGGACCTTCTGTCGTTCTTTCGAGCCGGCGTAGATGTGCCACGTCGTCAGGAACATTGCGGCGACGAGCGGGCCGATGACGAAACCGTTGGCTCCGAAGGTCGCAAGGCCGCCGAGCGTCGCCAGCAGCACGAGATAGCTCGGCATCTGGATCGACTGGCCGACCAGGATCGGGCGGAGAAAATTGTCCGCGAGGCCGATCACGAACGTCCCGAAAGCGAGCAGGATGATTCCCTTCGTCACGGCGCCTGCCAGCAGCAGATAGAGGCCGGCGGGAACCCAGACCAGGGCGGAGCCCAGCACCGGAAGAAGCGACAGCAGCGCCATGATGGCGCCGGCCAGCAGCGGCGCAGTCAGGCCGAGCAGCCAGAAAATCAGCCCGCCAAGCGCGCCTTGGATCAGCGCAACCAGGATGATCCCCTTGATCGTCCCGCGAACCGCCAATGTGAAGGCATCCAGGATCTCGGCGGTTTGGCCCGCGCGCAGCGGTAGCGCGTCGCGGATGCGCAGGCTCAGCTCGTCACCGTCGCGCAGGAAAAAGAACAGCAGGTACAGCATCACGAGCAGGCTCGCGACGAACTCCAGCGTCAGCTGGCCGATGTTGATCGCATGCCCGGCCAGCTGCTGGCCGGCCGGGACCACCAGGCTCGACAGGCGTTCCTTCAGGGCCGAGAGATCAATCCCGGCCAGGCGACCTGAGATGGAGGCGGCCCAGTCCGGCAGCGCGGCCTTCAGTTGCTGCAGCGGATGAGCCAGATTGATCTCGCCGGCCTGAACGCGCTGATATAGCTCGCCGCCCTGGTCGACGAGCGAAGCGATCACGATCCCGACCGGGATCAGGACCAAGACGACCACCACGATGACGGTGGAAAGCGCGGCAAGGTTGCGCCATTCCGGAAACCCTTCCAGGAAACGGCGATAGACGGGCGCGAAGATGATCGCCAGCAGCGTGGCCCATAGCAATGCACCGGAGAACGGCCAAAGCAGCCAGCCGAACGCGAGGGTGATGAGGCCGAGCCAGACGAGGAATGAGCGGTGTTCCGATGTTCTCACGTGTCGCCGGGCTCCAGTCGCGCCTCACGGCACTTTGGTAGCACAGGATCGTGGCGGAGCGGCAAGTCTCGCCACGCCTCCGTCGTGCCGGCGGCCGGATCCGATGCGGCCTGTCACTGGCCGGTCTTCGCAGTCCAATCCGCGATCTTGATGCGTCCTGCGAAGGTGGCGGGGCCGGAGCCGCCGGCCTTGTAAACGAAGGCCTCGCCTTCCTGGACGTCACCGGCCTCCTTGCCAAAGGCATCGGCGATGTTGGTCTTGTGCGTGACCAGAAACGTGTTGGCGCCTGCCTTCGGCGGCGCATCGACGAGCTGACGCACGGCCTGTCCGGCCTTTGCATTGGCGCCGGTCGGGTTTGCCATTCCCGACGCACTGGCATTGCTGCTGTCCGTCAAGGCATCGACCGGCTTGACCTCGCGGCCGGAGATCAGCTTGCCGGCCTCGATCGCGCGGTTCAGCCGGCTGGTGTAGACCTCGCCAATCGGGATCGCGAACTCCTTGACCGCCGCCCCGATCTGGCGCGCCATCTCCCTGCCCTTGTCGCTGAGCTGACGCTGGGCGCTCATATCGTCGAACTTGAACGGGTAGATATCCTTTTGGCCGTCGTCGGTGGCGGTGTGCCGAAAGATCAGGACAAAGCCGCCTTGCTTGAGCGAGGCGATGAGCTCAGGGGTATCGGCTGCGGCGTGCCGGGAGAAACCGGCGAGAACAACAATCAATGCGAGGCGGCAAAGCACATTCATGCGCTAAATCCTCTATGGCAAATGCCCCCGAGGATGGTGACGCGTAACGCGGTCGATTTCAATTCTCGATTGTCGGCCCGACCGGGTTCCCGCGAGGTTCCCGATCAGACCGGCAGCCGCGGTGATGCCGCGAGCTCAGCAAGCGCTTCGTCGAGCTTGTCGCGATCGAGCGGCTTGATCAGAAATCCGGTCATGCCCGCCTCGAAGCAGGCATTGCGATCCTCCACCAGCGTATTGGCGGTGAGCGCGAGGATCGGTGTGTGACGGCTGCCCATGGCCGCCTCATGCGCACGGATGCGCTTCGTCGCCTCGATACCGTCGAGCTGCGGCATCTGGATATCCATCAGCACGAGATCATAGGGCGTACCGGCCGACCATGCGGCGAGCCACGATTCCAGCGCGACCTCGCCGTGGACGGCGATGACGACGCGATGGCCGAGCTTCGTCAGCAGCGAGCGCATCAACAGCGCGTTGATCTCGTTGTCCTCGGCGACGAGGATCGAGAGGCCCGTTGCGGGTGTAACATGGGCAGCTTCAACCATCGGTTCCGGCGCAAGCTCCGGCGAGGCGATCTCCGGCGCCAGCGCAAGGCGCGCGGCGAGCGAGGCCGCCCGCAGCGGCTTCATCAGAAACCCGGTGAAGGCCGGCGACAGCTTTTCATGGCGCGAGCTCGACGTCAGCAGCACGAGGCGCTGCAGCGCATGTGCGCGGGCCAACTCGCCCAGATGGTCGGCCATGGCAGGACCGAGCGCGCGATCGATCAGCACTGCGTGCCAGGAACGTTCCGGCAGCAGCGCTTCGGCGACCGCTGCGTCCGCAACCAGGCAGGTCTGGCCGCCCCAGCGCTCCAGTCGTCGCGCGATCAGCGCGGCTTCGATGCCGTCGGCGACGACGAGGATCGACTTGCCGGCAAGGTCGGTGCTCGGAAAGGCCGTCTGTCCCGCGCCGGCTTGCGAGGCCGGAAGCGGCACTGCGACCTCGAAGGTCGAGCCTTTGCCCGGCTCGCTGGTGAGCGTGATGCGACCGCCCATCCGCTTGACGATGCGCTCGCTGATGGCAAGGCCGAGCCCGGTGCCACCATGGGTGCGGGCGACGCGCTCGTCGGCCTGCTCGAATTCGCGGAAGATGCGTTGCTGCGCCTCCGGCGCGATGCCGATGCCGGTGTCGCGGACCAGGAAGCTGATCTCGTTCGGCCAGATGCCGGGCTCGACGATCAGCGCGACGCCACCGCTTGCGGTGAACTTGATGGCGTTGCCGGCGAGGTTGAGCAGCACCTGGCGCAGCCGCGCGGCATCGCCGACCACCTCCAGCGGCAGGCGCTCGTCGACATAGGCGGCGATCTCGAGCGACTTCGCCTGCGCGCGGGGCGCGAGCAGCTCGCAGATCTCCTCGATCAGGGTCGAGAGCGCGAAGGGACGCTGCTGGAGATCGAGCTTGCCGGCCTCGATCTTGGAATAGTCGAGCAATTCCTCGATCAGCGCCATCAAGGCTTCGCCCGAGGTCTTGACCGCCTTGGCATAGGTCGCCTGCTCCGGCGTCAGATTGGTGTCGAGCAGGAGGCCGCCCATGCCGATGATGCCGTTGAGCGGCGTGCGGATCTCGTGCGAGGCCATTGCGAGGAAGCGCGATTTGGCGCGGTTGGCGGCATCGGCCTGGTCGCGCGCGTCGGACAAGGCGCGCTCGGTTTCGGTGCGATCGGTAACGTCGCGCCCCACGCTCTGCAATTCGGCGGGCTGGCCGGCATCGAGGCGGACATAGCCCTCGCGCCAGGCGATCCAGCGCGCGCCGAGCGGGGTCGCGATCTTCTGGTCGTGGATGCGCGTGCCGCTGCTCTCGCGCGCGCTGTCGCCCTGCTCCAGCACGTCGAAATCGAAACGCGTGCCGACCAGCGCGTCGCGCGTCTGTCCCGCGAGCGCGCAATAGGCCTCGTTGGCGAAGGTGATGCGGCCATCGGTCGCGCGCAGCACGATGAGATCGCCCTGCTGCTCGAACAGGCTGCGGGCGCGCTCTTCCGCTTCCTTCAGCTCCCAATTGCGGTCGATCAGGGTCTCGTTGTGGGCCGCGAGTGTACGCAGCCGCTTGCCCACGAAACGCAGGCGCATGCTCAGCGTCGCAAGCCCGAGGCAGGCGAGCGCGAACAGGAAGCTCGCGCCGATCGCAAAGGTGTGGGGATCGTAGCCGGAGTTATCCGACCGGCTGCCGGACACGAACCCATAGGCGCCGCCGAAGGTCGCCGAGAAGATCATGAAGGAGCGGATCGCGAAGGCGATGCGGGGGTGCTGTCGCCTGAAACGGCGCATGCGCACCTTGATCCGGAACGTCCGACCCATCGTCACCGATCCTTGTCTGAAACCCGCCGCCGTGTGCGACGATGTCGCGTCGACCTTGCGAACAGTTTGAGGCTTTGGCCCAGCCTCCAAACAGGGTTGACGAAGTGTTAACGCTTCAGAGCGAAGCGGCCTGGAGCTGGCGCTGACTGCCGTGGGCGCCGACGATCAGCGCCGCAGCCTCGCGCAGCGAGACCGACTTCGAGCGCACATAGATGCGGTAATCCGCCGGTCCCTCGCTGGAGAGATAGATCACCTGGCCGCCATCGACGGGCTGAGCGGCAATCGAGACGAGGCGCCTCGAAGGATTGGCCTGACAGGTCTCCGGCTCGGAACCGAGGCCGTCGTCGACCAATGCGAAGTCCGCGGCGTCAGCGTCGTCGGTGACCTGGACCCGGACCGTTGCCCGCGCGGGATCTTCGGTGAAGGCGACATGCATGCCGGCGGTCCAGAACAGCGAGGTGAGCTCGACCGAGATCTCGCCCACGGCGATGCAGGGATGCGAGACCGATCCGATCTCGGCGCGGGCAAACACCGCAGCCGCCAGCAGGGGAACAACCGAGGCAAGGATCTTGAAACGCAACATGACACTCTACTCGCCGGGCCCTCGGGGAACTCGCAGCCGAAATGAGCGGGCCCTATGGTTTGCAGAGCGTAAAGGAAACTCGTTACCGCCGGGTTGATGCGCGGTATCATCAGGCCATCTGTCGCACATCCTCCGCGAGTGCGCGATAGGACAGCGCTTCGGCAAGGTGCAGCCGGCCGATCTTGTCGGCATGATCGAGGTCGGCCAGCGTGCGCGCCACCCGCAGCACACGGTGATAGCCGCGTGCCGACAGCCGCATGGTCTCGGCGGCGTCGCGCAGCAGTTTTTGTCCCTGCGCGTCCGGCTTGGCGATCTCCTCCAGCACCGACGCGGGCGCCTCGGCATTGGTCCGGACATGGGGCAGGCCGGCACCGGCATAGCGTGCGAGCTGGATGTCGCGCGCTGCCGCCACGCGCGCGGCGACCTCGACCGAGCCCTCCGCCGGCGGCGGCAGGATCAGATCGGCCGCGGTCACGGCCGGCACCTCGATGCGCAGATCGATGCGGTCCATCAACGGGCCCGAGATGCGCGCCTGGTAATCGCCGGTGCAGCGGTCGATGCGGCCGCGCTTGCAGGCATAGCCGGGCTCGAACGCATTGCCGCAGCGGCACGGATTCATCGCCGCGACCAGCATGAAGCGGGCAGGGTAGGTGATGCGATGATTGGCGCGCGACACCGCGACCTCGCCGTTCTCCAGCGGCTGCCGCAGCGAATCCAGCACGCGCGGATCGAATTCGGGCAGCTCGTCGAGGAACAGCACGCCCTGATGCGCCAGCGAGATCTCGCCGGGCTTGGCGCGCATGCCGCCGCCGGTGAGCGCGGCCATGCTCGCGGAATGATGCGGCGAACGGAACGGCCGCCGCGCCGTCAGCGCGCCGCCTTCGATCTCGCCGGCAACGGAGGCGATCATCGAGACCTCGAGCAGCTCTCCCGGGGACAGCGGCGGCAGGATCGAGGGCAGCCGCGCGGCCAGCATCGACTTGCCGGCGCCGGGCGCGCCGATCATGAGCAAATGATTTCGTCAATGCAAAAAGGCGAAATCAATGGGTCCCCTTTCGCTCACCGGACCCTATTTTGATCGACCCCGGCGCTCCGACTTCAAAGTTCCTCGGCCTGAAGGGGCGACCGTCGCCAAAGTTACGGCTGCAGGTTTTACCAAGGTGCCGAGGTGGTCTGCGTAGCCAAGCAGAGCGTAAGAGCGGCGGCGCATTTAAGAGCTATTAACAAAATCCTGTGGACGTTTGCTCATTGCTTTTAGCGAGAAGCCAAACTCTTCAATGGGATAGCTCAGCATCCTACGTCATTGCGTCGTAGAGCCAAATCGGCGTACGGTCACCGCGCCTTACGGAGTTGCTGCGAAAGCGGAAGGGGGTCACCCAGCGCTAACTGGATGACCCCAAACGGCGCCGTTAGGGCACCTTCACACAAGGACTACGGGAGACCTGCCTTGCCTATCGGCTGGGTAGGCTCCTGCAGTGCGCACGCACGTACTCCACCCTTCCGAGCCGTATGCGAACGTAGTCGCAGACAGCCACGGGTTGGTGTATCGGACACGACGCCGGACGAGCCATTGTTGCAATCCCGAGGGAACTGGGTCCCTTGGTCCCCGGCCGCACGATTGCGCCTCCGTGCGCGCATACGTGCCCCGTGGGGGATCACTCGGATCGAGTCGTCGTTTCCAATCTGCTCCTTCTACCATCGGCGGGTAAAGTGCCGGCGGGTCTCGGCTGGGTTATCCCCACAAGTAGCACAGGATAACCAGTGTTCCAGTTTTGTTCTGAGGCTCGCGCCTGCCTAAGTGCTTCAGTCAGTAGTCAAAGTCTGCAGGATCGGGCCCCTCGTCCGACCATGAGGCCGCGGCCGGGCTGTTTATTTCTCGATACAGCTCGTGCAGCTTGATTTTCCCGTTAGCGAAGGCCACGAGCGCATCCGCGTGTTTCCTCCACTTCGCAGCCATTGGGTCTACGATGGCCGGGAGAAGGTCCGAGAAGAAGCGCTGCGTGCGGCCGTGCGGCTCTTCGGAGGCGAGAACATCGGTGAAACCGAGGTTACGCGCGTGGCGCACCTGGTTGGCGAGGTCCGCGTGATCGGCTGGGTAGTATTGGTAAAGGCTCTCGTGCGCGATAATCCCTGCAGGGTAAAAGAGGTTGTTTCGCGTTGTGTAGTGTAGTCGGCGTGCGACGAGAACCGGGATTATACCGAGGTCGGATGCCTTGATGATCAGTTCTTTGATGACCCCGTGGTCAGGGTAGATCCACTCTCGATAGTTTTTACATTCGATGCAAAGGGCGCCCGCGGCGTGGCCGAACTGAAAGAAGTCGGCTTCCTTTTTCGTGGTGTGCTCCCCCATGTTTTTTGGTGGTTGGACGCGGTGATAGCGGCCTTGGCGGTTCTTGGGTTGCGTGAGGTCGAAGTGGCCTTGGTAGGTGAAGCGACGATGTCGGCTGTGAACATCCCGCAGAGCTTTCCAGACTATGACCTCAAGGGCGTCCCCGGAGAGGTTTCCGAAGCCGTGGCCACTAACGCTGGCGTATAAGGGAGCAAGGAAGTCGACACGCGCAGTGACCTCGGCAGGGGCGCGGCCGGGATTGGAGAACCAGCCAACATGGCCTGTCGCCGGGTGGTTGTTGGTGACAAGCCGGTTGAGCTCCGAGAGGTCGACGATGGCGCGCCCGATGAGATGGGGGTCGACGCGCATCTCGCGGGGGCCTTGTTCAGCGATTTTTTGTTCGAGTGTCTTCTGGCAGGCGGCTGTATCTCGGTCGAGAATGGATTGAATGCGGCGCTTGGCGATAGCGATGCGCGCCAAGGCTTCGTCGCTGTTTTCCTCAGCTCCGGAAAGGATTTTGCGGGAAAACTGCGACTTATCAATCACTTGGTTTTTGTATCTGTATGTAAGAATAGGTCGGGGTCACCCGGGAGCCGCCAAAGGCCGTCCGAGTAGATGATCTTGTGCTCTCGCTTGAGGCGGGTGAGCTGGGGGCTAAGGCTGGGACGGATGAGCTTCCAGCCGAATCGGGCGTTGATTTTGGCCAAGAGGTCGAGGGCGAGAAGGCCCCGAGGGTGGTCGGCGAGGACCGTCAGCACTGCTTCCTTGATAGTGGTTTGGGGGGCTTTGCGCCGAGTCACGCCCAGCGGCGGGCTTTGGAGTCCGTTAGGTATACCGATTGCTCGCGCGGCCGTGCGGAGGTCAGCGAGTTCGCGCTCGATTTCCCGGATTTTGGCTTCCCTTTCGCTAACTTCTTGCCGAAGCGGCACGAGCGAGTCCTCGAGTTTTCGGATGCGGTCGGTGAGGTAGTCTTTAACTTGGCTCATGTTCCAGAGATAGCGTCTTTGGAGTCCGAGTCAATAGTTCGTACGAAAAGACTTGGTAATCGTAAACGGACTCTTACCAAAACGCAGGGAGCCGCGGAGAGCGAGGCGTCGGCGGAGGGGCGAGCTGTGGGGGCGGG